>JAFXUS010000079.1 GCA_017535125.1 Bacteroidales bacterium
CTCTTCCTGGGCAAGACCCCGTACCATGCCACGCTCACCAAGACGGGCGAAGCCGGCGACACCCCGCTGCCCGAGTCGATGTACATCATCGGCAACGACTTCGGCAGCTGGAGTTGGGACGCCGCGGGCGTCGTGGAAATGACGCCGGTCAACGGCGTGGCCGGCGCTTTCTGGGCCATCCGCTACATGACCACGAGCACGGAATTCAAGTTCAGTCCCGAAAAGGCCTGGGGCAAGGATTTCTGCAAGCTCACGACGAACGAAGGCTTCACCACCCCGAACAACAACCAGGTGGAAGCGGCCGGCCTGTACATGATCTGCGTGGACGCCAAGAATGAGAAAGTCATCGTGGAGCCCGCCAAGGTCTTCGGCATCGGCGGCTGCTTCGGCGGCTGGGACAACGGTACCGCCTTCACCATTGCCGACGACGGCAAGGCCTCCATCACGACCACCGACGGGAGCGAACTCCGCATGTACGCGACGGCGTCCTGCTATGACGTCTCCTTTTGGCAGATGGAATTCATCATCCTGAACGGCAAGATTGCCTATCGCGGCAATGGCGGCGATCAGGAGCGTGTCAACGTCGAGAAAGGCAAGAAGGTCACGCTTGACTTCAACGCCGGCACCGGCACCATAGAGTAATTGTATGAAACGAATCCTCCCCTTCCTGCTTTGCGGCCTGCTCGTGCTCTCCTGCACGAAGCCGGAAGACAACACGCCGCCGGCCGCCGCGACGCTTTCGGTCACGCCGAACACGCTTTCGTTCACGACGGACGGCACGTCGAGCCAGAGTCTCTCCGTCTCCGCCACCGCAGCCTGGACGGCCACCGTGGCCGACGGCGGGAGCTGGTGCTCCGTGGACCCATACCACGGTACGGGCAACGGCACCGTGACCGTCACGGCCGCGACCAACAAGACGGCCCAGGCGCGCTCGACCACGATTACCTTCAGCGCTGCGAAGTGCAACCCGGTCACCGTCACCGTAAGTCAGGTGGCCGGGAAGGAGGAGGATAAAACCACGACGGAAACCCTGCAAGCCCATCCCCAGGACTGGGACAGGCAGCTGCGGGCGAACATCACCTACCAGGTGAACGTTTACAGCTTCGCCGACAGCAACGGGGATGGCTGGGGTGACCTTCGCGGTATTACGCAACATCTGGATTATTTCGAGAACCTGGGCGTCAGCGCCCTCTGGCTCTCGCCCATCCACAAGGCCATGTCCTACCATGGCTATGACGTGATGGACTATTCTTCCGTGAGCGAGAAGCTCGGCACGGAAGCCGATCTCCAGGACCTGATCGACAAGGCCCGCCAGAAAGGGATCGGCATCTATCTCGATTTCGTGCTCAACCATTCCGGCTCGGACAACGCCTGGTTCCAGGCGGCGAAGACCGACCCGGCAAGCACATACCGCAGCTACTATGTCTTCTCCGACAATCCGGAGGCCGACGCAGCCGCGGGCAAGATCGACAACTACGGCGGGGCCAAGACCCCGGGCATGGGTGCCTGGCACGCCCTGTCCGCCCCGGGCGGGCGCCTGCATTTCAAGCTGGACTGGGACAACAAGACCGTCACCGTGACCCAGACCGACGCCGCGGCGCAGGCATCCAACGGGGATGCCACCAAGTGGCTCTACTACGGAGACGGCACGATGGCCGGCCTGTACGAGACCGCCGCCGGCATCTTCGAGATCACGGTGGACTTCAACTCCAGCTGGGGCTTCCTCATCCGCACGTCCAAGACGTCCTGGGACGGCGGCACCAAATGGGGAGGAGACGGATCGACGCTGAACCTCGGCCAGGCGTACACCATCAACAACACGACGGCCAAAGACATCGTCCTGGCGGGCGGCGGCTACTATTTCGCCAGCTTCGACAAGTCGATGCCCGACCTGAACTACGGCCCGTACGCCAAGGCGTCCGAATCCGCCGCGTTCAAGGCCCTGGCGACGGCGGCCGACAAATGGATCAACATGGGCATCGCCGGCATGCGGCTCGATGCCGTGATCTGGATCTACCAGAACCAGACCGCAGCCAACGTGTCCTTCCTCCAGCAGTGGTACGACCGCTGCAACTCCGCCTGGAAGGCCAAAGGCGGCAGCGGCGACTTCTACATGGTCGGCGAGGCCTGGTGCGACACTGCGGAGCAGATGGCTCCCTATTACGAAGGCCTGCCGTCCTGCTTCAACTTCTATTACTGGTACACGCTGAAGGACCGGATCGGCAACGGCAAGGGTGATGATTTCGCCAGGACTGTGGTTAATTTCCGCAACCTCTTCCGGGGGTCCCGGTCAAGTTTCATCGACGCCATCAAGCTCACCAACCACGACGAGAATCGGGCCGCGCAGGACCTCGGCAAGAGCATCCAGAAAGAGAAACTCGCCGCCGCCGTGCTGCTGACCTCCCCGGGCAAGCCCTTCGTGTACCAGGGCGAGGAACTCGGCTACTGGGGCGACAAGAGCAAGGGTGACGAATACGTCCGCGCCCCGATCAAATGGACGAAATCCGGGAGCGTCCCTTCCACAGCCCTGAACGGGAAGGTCGACAACGCCATGCTCTCCGCAGATATTTCCGTCGAGGCGCAGGACCAGAACGCCTCCTCGCTGCTGACCACCTACCGGACTTTTGCCCAGCTGCGCAACAACTACAAGGCGCTGGCCTCCGGCGAAATAGAAGAATACAGCACGACCAGCGCGGCCCTGGCGGCCTGGAAAATGACTTTCGAGGGCCAGACGGTCCTGGTCGTCCATAATTTCAGCGGCAGCAAGGCGGCCGCATCCTTCACCGCGGAAAAACTCACGGACCCCATTGCCGTGAACGGCGTCGTCACGCTCAAGACCACGACGCACGAGGGGCAGGTGTCCAACCGCGTCCTGACGCTGGATCCGTATGCCTCCGTGGTCTTCCTCCTTTAACGCCGGACCCATGCGAGCATTCTTCCTCATTCTCAGCCTCTGCCTGATCTCCGCCTGCGGCAAGAATCCCCCGCCGGAACCGGAGCCGGGCCCTTCCGTGGAAAGCACCTTCGTGAAGGGCGCCGACATCAGCTGGGTCACGGAAATGGAATCCAGGGGATTCAAATTCTACAACGCCGCCGGGCAGGAGCGCGAATGCACGGCGCTGATGAAAGAGCTCGGCTGCGACGCCGTCCGCCTGCGCGTGTGGGTGAACCCTGCGAACGGCTGGAACGGCAAGGCCGACGTGCTGGAAAAGGCGAAACGCGCCCAGGCGCTCGGCATGAAACTGCTGATCGACTTCCACTACAGCGACAGTTGGGCGGATCCCGGCCAGCAGACCGTGCCCGCCGCCTGGCAGGGCAAGGGCGCGGCGGACATGTCCGCCGCAATCAAGGCACACACGCAGGAGGTCCTGCAGGCGCTCAAGGACGCCGGCGTGGACGTGGCCTGGGTGCAGGTGGGCAACGAGACCACCAACGGCATGCTCTGGGAGACCGGCAAGGTGGCCGGCTCGTCCCTGGGGCAGTTCGTGAACTATTTCCACGCCGGACGGGAAGCCGTCCGGTCCGTGTATCCGGACGCGCAGGTAATCCTGCACCTGGACAACGGCTGGAAGCTCTCCACGCTCAACTGGTTCCTTTCGCTCGCCAAAAGCGCCGGCCTGCAGTACGACGTCCTGGGCCTGTCGCTCTATCCTTCTTATTGGGAAAACGGCGCGTACCCCGACTGGTCGTCCAAGGCTCAGCAGTTCGTCAGCAACCTTCCCTCCCTCCACGACAGCTACGGCAAGCCCGTCATGCTGGTGGAATTCGGCATGCCGGCCAGCCAGCCGGCAAAGGCCAAGGCCGCCCTGCAGTTCCTGCTGGACAGGACGGCCGGCTACACCTGGTTCCAGGGCATCTTCTACTGGGAACCCGAAGCCGAGCATGACCGCAATGGCTACGATTACGGCGCCTTCTCCGGCGGCAGGCCGACCGAAGCGCTGGCGCCGTTTAATAATTGAGATCCCCGATCGAGTCGGGGATGACATATTAGTCAGAATATGAAACGAATTGTCTCCATACTGTTTCTGGCGTTGCTGGCGCTTGCCTGCACGCAGCGGCCGGCGAAGGACGCCGGCGCCTGGACGCACGATGGCGTCGTCTATGAACTCAACGTCCGCCAGCTGACGCCGGAGGGCACTTTCGCGGCCGCGGAAGCGCATCTCCCCCTGCTGAAGGAACTCGGCGTGGACATCGTCTGGATCATGCCGCCGTACCCCATCGGGGAGAAGGGCCGCAAGGGCAGCCTGGGGTCCTATTACGCCATCCGGGACTATTGCGACATCAACCCGGAATTCGGCACGCTCGACGACTTCGACCATTTCCTGGCGACCGCCCACGAGCAGGGCTTCAAGGTCGTCCTGGACTGGGTCGCCAACCACACGGCGCCCGACCATCCGTGGGTCACGGAAAAGCCCGCGGAGTGGTATGTGCGGGATGCCGACGGCAACACCATCGTCGAATACGACTGGACCGATATCGCGAAACTGAACTACGGCTGCGCGGACATGCGCGCCGAAATGGAAAAGTGCATGCGCTTCTGGCTGGAGCGCGGCGTGGACGGCTTCCGCTGCGACGTGGCCTATCAGGTCCCGCAGGACTTCTGGGCGGCCGTGCTGCCGAAGTTCCGCCAGGAATTCGGCCGGCCGCTCTATTTCCTTGCCGAGGGCGAGGAGGCCTGGCTGCACGACGCCGGCTTCGACACGACCTACGCCTGGAAGCTGCACCACCTGCTGAACGACCTCGCGCAGGGTAAGGCGGACGCCGACAGCCTGGTGCGCTACCTGAACTGGAACCAGGCGACATTCCGCTCCGGCTCCCGCCGGCTCGGCTTCACGTCCAACCACGACGAGAATTCGTGGAGCGGGACGGAATTCGAGCGCATGGGCGACGCGTGGCAGGCGATGACCGTGCTCGCATGGACCCTGCCCATGATGCAGCCGCTGATCTATACCGGCCAGGAGTTCGGCTACGACCACCGGTTCGAATTCTTCGAGAAAGACCCCATCCCCGCACACAAGACCAACGCCGTCACGGACTTCTACCGTTATCTGGCGCGCCTGCGCGCCGAGCACCCGGCGATGATCGCCGGCCACGGCGCCTTCACGCTCCTGTCCTGGCAGGACGGGACCGTGGTCTATGAGCGCCGCGCGGACGACGACTGCGTGACCGTGAGCGTGCAGCTGGAGGCCCCGTGGGCCTGGAGCATCACCACGGAAGCCGACCGCGTGGCCCGCGTGGAGCCGCCCTGCTGGTGGGTCGGGATGGAGACGCCGCTCCAGCTGCTCGTTCAGGGCGAGGGCATCGGCGAGTATGCCGTCAGCGTCGAAGGCCCGCAGGGCCTGCACATCGCCGGCACCCACAAGGCCGAGAGCCCGAATTACCTCTTCGTGGACGTCTCGGTGGCGCAAAATGCCGCCCCGGGCATCCGCCGGCTCGTCTTCACCAAGGGGAACGACAGCTTCCGCGTGCCATACGAAATCCGCGCGCGCCGCGAAGGCTCCGCGCAGCGCGGCAGCTTCGGCACGGACGATGCCGTGTACCTGATCATGCCGGACCGCTTCGTGAACGGCGATCCCGCCAACGACGAGACGCCCGACACCATGGAGAATCCCGCCTACAGCGCCTTCTTCGGCCGCCACGGTGGCGACCTGCAGGGCATCGAGGACCAGCTGGACTACATCGCCGACGCCGGCTTCACGGCCATCTGGAACACCCCGCTGCTCGAGGACGACGAAGCGGAATCCTCCTACCACGGCTACGCTTGCACGAACTACTACAAGATCGACTCCCGCTTTGGCAGCAACGAGAAATACCGCGAGTTCGTGCGCGAGGCGCACAAGCGCGGCGTCAAGGTCATCATGGACGTGGTGACCAACCACTGCGGCGACCGCCACTGGTGGATGCAGGACCTCCCGTTTGCCGACTGGGTGCACCAGTGGCCGGAATACACGCATTCCAACTGCGCCTTCTCGGCGCAGAACGACCCCTACTGCTCGCAGCTGGACCGCGCCAACATGGAAGGCGGCTGGTTCGACACCTCCATGGTGGACATGAACCTGGACAATCCCTACGTGCTGCGCTATTTCCAGCAATGGGCCGCCTGGTGGACCGAATGGGCCGACCTGGACGGCTTCCGCGTGGACACCTATCCTTACAACGAGAAGGTGCCGATGTCGCAGTGGTGCGCTTCCGTCCGCCGCGAGTATCCGAACCTCAACATCGTGGGCGAGGTGTGGTCCGTCAACATTCCGCAGGTGGCCTACTGGCAGGCCGACAACCCCAACAAGGACGGCTTCAATTCCCACCTGCCCTCCATCATGGACTTCTCCCTGCAGTCCGCGATCTGCCAGGGCATCAACACCGACCATGAGAATTGGGACGAGGGCATCACCAAATGGTATGACTCCATCGCCAACGACTTCTATTTCGCAGATCCGACCAACATGATGGTCTTCCCGGGCAACCACGACACCGACCGCATCGGCGACGTGCTGGGCCAGGACCCCGCCAAGATGAAGCTCGTGATGGCGCTGATGGCCACCGTGCGCGGCTATCCGCAGTTCTTCGCGGGCGACGAGCTGATGGTGGTCTCGCGCGACCGCTCCCAGGGACACGGAGGCCTGCGCGTGGAATTCCCGCAGGACTGGGAGCAGAACCCCGTGCAGAAGGAACTGCACGACTACCTGCGCACCCTGCTGCGCTGGCGGCAGGGGTCCGAAGCCGTGCGCCACGGCCGCACGCTGCATTTCCTGACCCGGGACAACACCTACGCCTACTTCCGCTACATCCCCGGCGGAGAGACGGTGTTCGTCTATCTGAACAACAACCCCGAACCCCGGCAGGTCCCCTGGAGCAACTATGCCGAGATTACCGGCGGCATTTCCGTCCCCGGACGGGATGTTTTGACCGGAGATATTGTTAACTTTGAACCCCGGACCGTGGCGGGCCGTTCCGCCCTGGTCGTCGAATTCAAATAAATGGCGTCATTCCGGGCTTGACCCGGAATCTCCAACAACTGGAATATGAAAAGATCCTTACTGATACTGGGCCTCGCCTTGCTCGCCGCCTGCACGTCCGCGCCTTCCGCACCGCAGGCGCAGGCCGAGCTCGCTTCGCCGGACGGCAAGCTCCGGCTGGAATTCGCCCTGGATGCCGACGGCTCGCCGCTGTATTCCCTTTCCCGCGAGGGGGTGGCCGTCGTGCTGCCGAGCCGGCTGGGCTTCGCGCTGCGCGGCACCGTGAAGGCCGAGCAGCTGGCTGCCGCGCACGACGGGAGCATCCTCAAGAGCGACGCCGTGCCGGGCATCGCCTTCGACCGCGGCTTCACCCTGGCCGGGACGGAGACGGACAGCTTCGATGAGACCTGGGAGCCCGTCTGGGGCGAGGAATCGAAGATACGCAACCATTACAACGAGCTGCTGGTGCATCTGAAGCAGCCGGAGAGCGACCGCCTGCTGGACGTGCGCTTCCGCCTGTTCGACGACGGCCTCGGCTTCCGCTATGAGTTCCCCGGCGGCCAGAGCCTGGTGCATTTCGTCATCCAGGAGGAGTTGACCGAATTCGCCATGGCGGACGACTGCACCGCCTGGTGGATCCCGGGCGACTACGACACCCAGGAATACGAATACAACTGCACGCGCCTGTCCGAAGTCTCCCGGCATTTCCAGGACAAGATGCGCGGCAACAGCAGCCAGACACCGTTCAGCACCTCCGGCGTGCAGACGTCCCTGCAGATGAAGACCCCCGGCGGGCTCTACGTCAACATCCATGAGGCCGCCCTGGTCGATTATCCCTGCATGCACCTGCTGGTGGACGGGGAGAAACATTCGCTGCGTGCGTGGCTGACGCCCGACGCCGAGGGCTGGAAGGGCAACCTGACCGCACCCTGCAAGACACCCTGGCGCACCGTGCAGGTGGCCGCCAGCGCCACGGACCAGCTCGCCTCCCGCCTGGTGCTCAACCTCAACGAGCCCTGCGCCCTGGACGACGTGAGCTGGATCCACCCGGTCAAGTACATGGGCGTGTGGTGGGAAATGATCGCCGGTGCCGGCTCCTGGGCCTACACCGACGCGGTCGGCATCCACCTGGACGATTTCGACTACGCCGCGGCGAAGCCGAACGGGCGCCACAGCGCCAACAACGCCCGCGTGCTGCAGTACATCGACTTCGCAGCGGAGCACGGCTTCGACGCGCTGCTCGTGGAGGGATGGAACATCGGCTGGGAAGAGTGGGCCAACTGCAACAAGGACTATGTCTTTGATTTCCAGACCCCGTATCCTGATTTCGACCTGGCCGCGCTCAACGCTTATGCGCACAAGAAAGGCATCCGCCTGGTGATGCACCACGAGACCTCCTCGAGCATCCGCAACTACGAACGCCACCTGGAGGCCGCCTATTCCCTGATGAACCGCTACGGCTACGACGCCGTCAAGTCCGGCTATGTGGGCGACATCCTCCCGCAGGGCCTGCACCACTACAGCCAGTGGATGATCAACCATTATCAGTACTGCATCACGGAAGCGGCCCGCCACCACATCATGGTGAACGCCCACGAGGCGGTGCGCCCGACTGGCCTCTGCCGGACGTATCCCAACCTGATCGGCAACGAGTCCGCGATGGGCACGGAGTACCAGGCCTTCGGCGGCATCACGCCGGGCCACTCGGCCATCCTGCCTTTCACCCGCCTCAACGGCGGCCCGATGGACTACACCCCGGGCATCTTCGAGCAGAACCTCAAGGACTGGTGCGGCAACGATTCGCACGTCAACTCCACCATCTGCGGGCAGCTGGGCCTGTACCTGACGATGTATTCCCCGCTGCAGATGGCGGCCGACACGCCGGAGCACTACAGCCGCTTCATGGACGCGTTCCAGTTCATCAAGGACGTGGCCGTGGACTGGAGCGAGAGCCGTTACCTCTACGCCGAGCCGATGGAGTACATCGTCGCGGCGCGCAAGGCGAAGGGCACGGGCCAGTGGTTCTGCGGCGGCGTGACCGACACCCGGATAAGACGCTTCGACGTCAAACTGGACTTCCTGGAGCCAGGCTCCTACGAGGCCACGATCTACGCCGACGCCGCGGAAGCGCATTATGAGACCAACCCGCAGGCCTACCTCATCACCCGGCAGACCGTCACGCCGGACAGCGTGATTCCCGTCACGATGGCCCCCGGCGGCGGCTTCGCGATCAGTTTCAGAAAACTATAGGTTCCGGGGCAAGCTCGGAATGACTATATTTGGAGTCATCCTGGACTTGATCCAGGATCTCAAACCGATAAGACTATGACAGTAACCTTTACAATAGAGTACCGGACCGCCTGGGGCGAGAGCCTCGCGCTGGTCCTCCAGGACAAGAAATACCCCATGGAGTGGGGCGAAGGCGCCATCTGGAGCGTCACCGTCAAGGACTGCCCCGCGGCCGCCCTCAAGGACTACACCTACGTGGTGATGTGCGACGGCCTGATCGTCCGCACGGAGTGGAGCCACCACAGCGCCAAGTCGGCGCGCGTGGTCGCAGACCGCTGGATCGACTGCCCGATTCCGGGCTGCCCCTTCCCGCGCGAGCACCAGGCAGCCATCTTCGACCGGCCCGGTTTCCGCGGTGCGGGCACCGCGATTCCGGTGTTCTCGCTGCGTACGGCGGATGATTTCGGCATCGGCGAGTTCCGCGACCTGCGACCCGTCGTGGACTGGGCCGCCGCCACGGGACAGTGCATCCTGCAGCTGCTGCCGGTCAACGACACCACCCGCAAGGGCGAATGGGCGGATTCGTATCCCTACAGCCCCGTCTCGACCTTCGCGCTGCACCCGCTCTACATGCACCTGCAGGACCTCGGCATCAAGGTCGACGCCGCCTTCAAGAAGCAGCAGGCGGAACTGAACGCCCTGCCGGAGCTGGACTATCCGAAGGTGTTCAAGGCCAAGATGGCCTACATCCGCAAGGCCTACGAGGCGCGCGGCGCCAAGGACCTGGCCTCCGCCGCCTGCAAGAAGTTCATCAAGGAGAACGAGGCATGGCTGCCGGAATATACCGAATTCTGCGCCCGCCGCGACAAGCGGGAGCCGGAATACTACGTCTGGATGCAGTTCCACCTGGACAAGCAATTCTGCGAGGAAGTGGACTACGCGCGCGCCAAGGGCATCTCGCTCAAGGGCGACCTCCCCATCGGCGTGAGCGCCGACAGCGCCGAGGCCTACTGGCATCCGGAGCTCTTCAACCTCGACTCCTCGACGGGCGCCCCACCTGACTTCTTCAGCACCGACGGGCAGAACTGGGGCTTCCCAACCTACAACTGGGAAGAGATGGCGAAGGACGACTTCGCCTGGTGGAAGGCACGCCTGCGCAAGATGAGCCGCTATTTCGACGCGTTCCGCATCGACCACATCCTCGGCTTCTTCCGCATCTGGGAGATCCCGAAGGAATTCACCGGCGGCCTGGAAGGTCATTTCAACCCGGCGTTGCCGTATTCTCCGGAGGAGATCTACGCCATGCACCTGCCCATCGAGGGCCTCTTCCATCCCGATCCGCGCCATCCGGGCATGTACCAGCCGCTGATCGCGCCCGCCTCCGCGTCGCTGCCGCAGTGGCAGCAGGAGCGCTTCGGCGCCCTGTACAACGACTTCTTCTACCACCGCCACGACGAGTTCTGGCGCCGCAACGCGGAGCGCAAACTGCCGGAGCTGCTGGGCGCCACGGGCATGCTCGCCTGCGGCGAAGACCTGGGTATGGTGCCGGACTGCGTGCCGGGCGTGATGGACCACGAGAAGATCCTCTCGTTGAAGATGCGCGGCATGGAGCAGGAGGGTGAATGGAAGTACCTGAGCGTCTGCGCCACTTCCAGCCACGACATGGAGACGCTGCGCATGCAGTGCGACCACGATCCCGAGCCGTGGGAGGTGAAGCGGATGCTGGGCGAATTCCTCGACTCGCCGTCGATGCTCGCCATCTTCCCGCTGCAGGACTGGCTGGCCCTGGACATGGGCCTGCGCCGTCCCGACCGCATGGCGGAACGCATCAACGAGCCGGCCGACTCGCACCACCACTGGCGCTTCCGCCTGCACTTCGACGTGCACGAACTGCTGCACGCCAGCGAGCTGAACGTCGCCGTCGAAGGCCTCATCAAGGACGGCAACCGCGCGACGTTCATCGATGCAAACTAAGATTCTGAAATTACTGAGCTACGGCGCCGTGGCGGCCGTCATCGCGATGATGATGGCCGGCACGGTGGTCGAGAAGCTCCATGGCGCCGATGCGGCTGCGTTGGCGGTTTACCATCACCCTGTTTTCTTCGCCCTCTGGGCGCTGACGGCCGTCGCGGGCATGGCCTGCCTGCTACGCTGCGGCGGGGGCAGGCGCCCTGTCGTCCTGCTGATGCACGTCGCGTTCCTGCTGATGCTCGCGGGTGCGCTCATCACGCACCTGAGCGGCGTGAGCGGCAGTCTCCACCTCCGCGAGGGGGAGACGCTTTCCGCTTTCGAAGCGGACGACGGCCACGCCGTCGAACTCCCCTTCAGCATCCGGCTGGATTCATTCGACGTCGAGTACTACCCCGACTCCCGCATGCCGTCCGATTACGTTTCCGTCGTCGCGTTCGACGGCGAGCCCGTCACCATTTCCATGAACCATATCGGCAAGCGCGGAGGCTACCGCTTCTACCAGGCGGACTACGACGAGGACGGGGCGGGGAGCATCCTGGCCGTCAGCCACGACCCCTGGGGCGTGGGCATCACCTACGCCGGCTACCTGCTGCTGCTCGCCTGCATGATCGCCTATTTCTTCGACCCGAATTCCGCTTTCCGGGCCGCCCGGACGGCGCTGCGGGGGAACAGGGAGCCCAACCGGCGGCGGAAGGTCTGGACCTGGGTGCTCGTGGTCGGGAGCGTCACGCTGCTGGTGCTGTGGCTGGTGAAAGTGTTTCCGAAGGGACGCCTGATGCCGGTCCTGCGCTCGCCGCTGCTGGTCGTCCACGTGGTGCCGATCATCGTCAGCTATACGCTCTTCGCCCTGACGACCCTGCTCGGCCTCGTCGGCCTGCTGCTGCCGGCCGCGAAGTCGGAACGCCTGCGGAACGTGAGCCTGTCGGTGCTGTATCCGGCCGTGTTCCTGCTGGTCTTCGGAACCTTCCTGGGCGGCGTGTGGGCCAACATTTCCTGGGGCAACTACTGGTCCTGGGACCCGAAGGAGACCTGGGCGCTCGTGACCCTGATGATCTATTCCTTCCCCCTGCACGGAGACGCGCTGCCGGTCTTCCGCAAGCCACGCTTCTTCCACGTCTTCTGCATCGTCGCCTTCCTGGCGGTGCTGGTCACTTACTACGGCGTGAACCTGATTCTGGGCGGCATACATAGCTACGCATAAGCCCACATATTATATTTTAGCACCGAAAGTTTCTTTGTTTTGAGAAAAATACTAACTTTGCAAGCTATTTTGTGAATTATATTTAATTTACCATAATCATGCAAAGCAAAGGTGCTATCAGATTCGTCACGATCTGCCTCCTGCTCGCCTGCCTCTGGCAGCTGTCTTTCACCGCGGTGACGGCCATTCAGAACAAGAAGGCCGCGCAGCGCGCTGAGCAGATTGCCCAGGCAGCCGACCTCAACGCCATCGCCGAGGCGGACCGTGCATTCTATCTCGATTCCATCCGGAAGATCGAAACCCGTCGTTACACGGATTCCATCTCCGGCGAGAACATTTATTTAGGTTATTCTTTCAAGCAGGTTCAGAACCAGGAGATCAACCTCGGCCTCGACCTTAAGGGCGGTATGAACGTCATGCTGCAGGTCCAGCTCGAGGATCTCGTCCGCGCGCTGGCCGGCAACAACCAGACGCCCGAGTTCCAGAAGGCCGTCGCCCTCGCCAAGGAGCGCAGCGTCAACTCCCAGTCCGACTTCATCACGCTGTTCGCGGAAGCCTGGAAAGAAGTTGCCCCCGGCACCCGTCTCGCCCAGATTTTCGGTACGTATGAGATGCGCGACCGCATCAAGCCGGAATCTACCGACGAGCAGGTCGTCTCCGTAATCAAGGAAGAGGCGGAGAGCGCCGTGGCGAACTCCTTCAACGTCCTGCGCAACCGTATCGACCGTTTCGGCGTCACGCAGCCGTCCATCCAGAAGATCGGCAACACCGGCCGCATCCTCGTGGAGCTCCCGGGCGTGAAGGAACCGGAGCGTGTGCGTAAGCTGCTCCAGGGCACCGCCTCCCTCGAGTTCTGGCCCACGTTCACCTACGACGAGATGGCTTCCTACCTCGACGAGGCCAACGCCCGCCTGGCGGAGATCCTCTCCGCCGGTGAGACCGTTGCCGAGACCGAGGCCGCTCCCGAAGCCACCGACGCCGTCTCCCAGGAGCTGCAGGCCCAGAATGCCGCCTCCGAGGAGGCCAACCTCGCCGCCGCCCGCAAGGCCAATCCGCTCTACGCGATCCTGAGCCCGTCCGGCATGCGCGGCAACGCCTGCATCGGCTTCGCCGCCGCTGCGGATACCGCCCAGATCAACAAATACCTCCGCATGCCGGAGATCGAGGCCGTGTTCCCGGCGGAGTTCCGCCCGATGTGGTCCGTCCAGCCTTCCGAGTACATGCAGAGCGACAATATCTACGAGCTCGTCGCCATCAAGGCCACGTCCCGTGACGGCAAGGCCCCGCTCGACGGCGGTGTCGTGACCGACGCCCATGTCGACTACGACCAGCGTCGCGGCGGCAACCCGGGCGTCTCCATGACCATGAACGCCGAGGGTGCCAACATCTGGGCCCGCCTGACCAAGGAGAACATCGGCCGTCAGGTCGCCATCGTGCTCGACGGTACCGTGTATTCCTACCCGACCGTCCAGTCCGAGATCACCGGCGGTTCCTCCTCCATCACCGGTAACTTCACCATCGACGAGGCCACCGACCTTACCAACGTCCTCAAGTCCGGTAAGCTTCCCGCCCCGGCTACGATTGTCCAGGAGCAGGTCGTCGGTCCGACCCTCGGTGCCGAGTCCATCCGCGCCGGTCTCATTTCCTTCCTGATCGCGTTCTGCCTCGTGCTGCTGTACATGCTCTTCTTCTATCAGGGAGCGGGTATCGCCGCCGACATCGCGCTGCTTTCCAACGTGGTGCTCCTCTTCGGCACCCTGTCCGCCTTCGGCGCCGTGCTGACGCTGCCGGGTATCGCCGGTCTCGTCCTGACGCTGGGTATGGCCGTGGATGCCAACGTGATTATCTATGAGCGTATCAAGGAAGAGCTCAAGGCCGGCAAGGGCCTGGGCAAGGCTGTCGCCGACGGTTACAAGAACGCTTATTCCGCCATCATCGACGGCCAGGTGACCACCCTCCTGACGGGTATCGTGCTCTTCTTCTTCGGCTCCGGTCCGATCAAGGGCTTCGCTACCACGCTCATCATCGGTATCATCACCTCCATGTTCACCGCCATCTTCGTCACCCGCCTGATCTTCGAAGGCCGCCTCAAGAGAGGCAAGAACATCACCTTCGAGAACAACCTGACGAAGAACTTCCTCAAGAACACGCACATCAACTTCCTGGACGGCCGCAAGTGGTCCTACATCATTTCCGGCGCCCTCATCATCATCGCCATCGGCTCCATGTGCATCAAGGGCTTCACCTACGGTGTCGACTTCACCGGCGGCCGCACCTACGTGGTCCGCTTCGACAAGCCCGTGACGTCCGAGGAGGTCCGTTCCGCCGTGAACAAGACCTTCAACGCGGCCGATCCCGAGTCCTCCGTCGAGGTCAAGCAGTTCGGTGGCGACAGCCAGATGAAGATCACCACCTCCTACAAGTTCCAGGATGAGACCTCTACGGTCGACGCCGAGATCGAAGGCATGCTGTACGAGTCCCTGAAGGGCTTCTACTCCGAGGAAGTCAGCCTCGCCGACTTCACCTCCACGCTGGAGAATCCGAACGGTATCATCTCCTCCGACAAGGTGGGCGCCTCCATCGCCAACGACATCAAGCGCAACGCCATCATCTCCATCATCCTCGCCCTCATCGTCATCTTCGCCTACATCGCGATGCGGTTCAAGGGCTGGAACTGGGGTCTCGGCGGCGTCGTCTCCCTGGCCCATACCGCGATCATCATCATCGGCTTCTTCTCCCTGTTCAGCGGCATCCTGCCGTTCAACCTGGACGTGGACCAGACCTTCATCGCGGCCATCCTGACCATCATCGGTTACGCCATCAACGACAACGTGGTTATCTTCGACCGTATCCGTGAGAACCTGGCGCTCCACCCGAGCGACAACTTCAAGGACACGGTCAACAAGTCCCTGAACGCGACCCTTACCCGTACGGTCAACACCTCGGTCTCGACCCTCCTCCCGATGCTCACCATCGCGATCTTCGGCGGCGAGTCCATCCGCGGTCTGTCCGTCGCGCTCTGCCTCGGTGTCCTGATCGGTACCTACGCCTCCATCATGATCGGTACCCCGATTATGTTCGACGCCGAAATGGCCGCCCGCAAGCGCAAAGCTGCGAAGAAATAAACTTCCGTCCTCACCAGAGGGCCCAAATGAGGATGGCAGGCGGAAAAACCGCCTGCCATCCTTGTTTTATGCCCGATTTGAGGACGGCATTTTCGTGGACACCTATCGTTTTACCCGTTGTCTTTGAAAAGCTATTCTTCGTCCAGCGAGAAGCGCATGGTGGTTTGGCCGTTGTGGTTCCTCATGGCGAAGGCCTCGTCCCAATCTTCTGTGTAGAACTTGAAAAAGAGGCCCAAGGAAGGGCCGGTGATGCCAAAGGCCTTGCGGGACAGCGCGAATTCAAGGAAGACAAAGTTCCCCTCCTCTTTGACAGTACCCTTTTCGATGGGCAAACCGTCTTGCCATACCATATCTCCGGAGGAGCAATCGTACCAGTCGCTCCAGGGATCGCTGCACCAGAAATTCCCCTCATAATACCAGTCGCACCCGAGCGATTTCGTGGACATGCCGGTTTCGGTGTTGTCATCCGCATCGATGCGAAGGTTCATGATGGCGCCGTCGAGAGAGACGCCTTCGATAAGGGTACTCATCGCGACAAAGAAATATACATAGTCGGCATCATAGCAGAATTTGCCGTAAGAAACGTCATCTGAACCATTGAATTGAATGTTCGGGTCGGTATTGGCGTCCCAGTCCTCGAACGAATTGTCGTCAAGCTGAATCGGAGATATAGTTGCCCCGGGTGCCAGGTCTGCCGGTTTCACACAGGAGGGGAATACGGCGGCGACGATAAGGAGAAGGGTTGCGATGGCTTTGTGCATGCTGGCGGGCCTGTTATTTGTGCTCCACTTTATAGGTTAGGCCAAGCTTCTGCAGGGCAGCGAGGAAGGGTTCGCTGACGGTGACGGCGAACTTCTTGGAATAGAATTCAAGATTGTAGCCCGTGGCCTTGTCGTGGAGATAGATCGTGAAGGGGATCTTGCCCTTGTTGGCCTTGAGGGTCTTGGC
>JAFXUS010000080.1 GCA_017535125.1 Bacteroidales bacterium
CCGGGGGCAACACGGATTGTTACCGGAAGTAGTCGTATTTCCCGGCCAGTTTTTCGACGACCTCGAGGGAGTCGGCCTTAATATATTTCCTGAGCATAGCCGGGGTGGTATGTCCCGTGATCTTCATGATATCATAAAGGTCCACGCCGGCCAGATACATCAGCGTGGCGCCGGTTCGACGGGCGGTATGCGAGTAGACCAGCTGCCATTTGGGGATGCGTTCTTTTTTGGGAATACCGCCTTTCGTGGTCTCGATCTCGACCGTATCGGTCAGTCCCGCTGCCCGCGCCACTTCTTTGATATCCCGATTGACGACTTGGTCCGGAAGATGCGGTATCCGGTAGTCGTATTTCTCCAGGATGGCCCTCAGGGCTTCGTTGCAGGGGATAGAAACCTTTGCCCCGGTCTTCTTCTGCCGGATCTTGACATAGGTGATTCTCTCCTGTGCGATGACGGACACGACGCTCCCCGGATGCTCCGGGTCCGGCTCCTCGCGAAGGATGTTTCTGGTCAAGGTGTCGAAATCGTCGCGCTTGATGTGGTTGTAGTCCGAGATGCGCTGGGCGGTCCATACGCCGACCATGAAGATGTCTCGCGCCTGTTCGTGTTCCGGACTGAGCATGGAGAAATCCACATTCATCATTTTCTGAAGATCCTCGAGGGTCAGGTAGATGCTGTCTACTTCCACCCGGGTGCCCTTGAATTTTTTGCTTTTCCAGGCGGAGTTCGGCTTGAACCCTTCCGCTTCCGCCGCGCGCAGGATGACTTTCAGGTCGCGGATGCTCTTGCCTACGGAATTGATGGAGAATCCCTTTCTTTTAAGGTATGAAGTGTAATCGTAGAAGAATGCCATGTCGATGTCCGGGAAATCATACTCTCTCCCGGAAGATTCCTGAAAGAGCGTGAACTGCCGGAGTGAATACCGGACGGTCCTGACGGTCGACCGGGCATAGTTGCGCCCCCGTTCCGTCTGTCGTTCGCCTGTGGCGATCTGTTTGACATACAGGGAAATGTACTCGTTCAGCGTGCTGCACTTCTGCTGGCGCGGCCGCTTGATCCTATTGAGCAGGGAAGAGAAGATGCCTCTGGCATTTAAATGGAAAACAGACATAGTGATGCATGTTTAATGATTATTGGTTCGCATTTGATACTCCGTTCAGAAAAAATAAAATAAATTTGTGAGGATAGGGGACAGCGAATCCTGAAACAACCAAATAACCGTAGATATGAGTAAACAATTCTTCCTGACCGGCATCGCGGCGCTGCTGCTCTGCGTGGCAGCATCCGCCCAGGGGCTGCGTCTCAATGAATACGAAGTTCTCGAGGAGACCGGCATCTCCGTGCTGGTGTACAGCAACCAGTACAACGGCATGTTCTGCGATGAGAAAACTGCCGGCGTGGAGCTGATCCAGCACGGCGAGCGCATCGCCACGGGCGGCGGCATCCGCCTGATGAACACGCCGGAGCAGTGGGATATCTATCCCGACATCCTGAAGCGTGAACTGGACCGCGTGAAGCAGTCCGTGGACATGACCTTCGAATATCCGGACTATGCCTTCCGCCCGCGTATCGTCGTGGCGGCCAAGGGGACCGGTTTCACGCTCAGCGTGTACCTGGATGAGCCGGTGCCGGCGAAGCTGGAAGGCAAGGCGGGCCTGAACTTCGAGTTCTTCCCGGCCAGCTACCACGGCAAGACGGTCTATGTGGACGGCCGCTCCCTGATCCTGCCGAACTACCCGGCCGGCGACACGCACATGCGCCCGGTCAGCGAGAAGATTCCGCAGTTCTTCGGCCTTTCGACCTTCGACGACCGCGGCCGCGGGGAATTCATCGTCCCGGAGCCGTTCGCGACGGGCCACAAACTCGTGCTGGCGCCGGACGACGACGACCTGCGCGTGGCGGTGAGCTCCGACAGCGACATCTGCCTCTTCGATGGCCGCAACCTCGCCCAGAACGGCACCTTCGTGCTGCGCACCATCCTGCCTGCCGGCAAGACCGGCAAGGTGGTGGAGTGGACGGTCCAGCCGGCGTATGACGCCAACTGGATCCGCAAACCCAACATCGGCTTCTCGCAGGTGGGCTACACGCCGGGCCAGAAGAAGGTGGCCGTGCTGGAGCTGGACAAGCGTGACGCGCTCGCTCCCGCGGCCCGCATCTGGCGGGTCGGCGAAGACGGCTCCCGCCAGCTGGCGAAGGAGGCCCGCGTGACGGAGTGGGGCGTTTATAATCATCGCTACAACTACGCCCGCGTGGATTTCTCCGACGTGCGCGAGCCGGGTCTCTATTGCATCGAATACAAGGGCACCCGCACCAACCCGTTCCCGATCGACAAGGACGTCTATGCCGGCACGTGGTATCCCACGATGGACGTGTGGCTGCCGGTCCAGATGGACCACATGGAGGTCAACGAAGGCTACCGCATCTGGCACGGCCGCTCCCACATGGACGACGCCCTGCAGGCGCCTCCTGGCTACGAGCAGATGGACGGCTACCGCCAGGGTCCCGAGACCAATACGAAATACGCGCCTTACGAGCACATTCCCAACCTGGCGGTCGGTGCCTGGTATGACGCCGGCGACTTCGACATCCAGTCCGGCACCGTGCTCGGCCTGACGCAGCAGTTCGCCATCCTCTGGGAGGATTTCCGCCCGGAGCGCGACGAGACCTACATCGACCAGAAGACGCAGTTCGTCGATATCCACCGTCCGGATGGCGTGCCCGATGTGATTCAGCAGTGCGAGCACGGCGTGCTCAACGTCAACGCGCAGGTGGAGAACATCGGTTTCGTGGCCCAGGGCATCGTCCAGCCCACGATGCACCAGTACCACCACCTCGGCGACGCGTCCACGATCACCGACGGCTTCGTGTATGACCCCACGCTGGCTCCGTACGAGCAGAAGGGGGTGCGCACCGGCACGCGCGACGACCGCTACGCCTTCACCACCAACGGCGGCAATCCGGCCGGACAGATGTCCACCATCGCCGCGCTGGCGGCAGCGGCCCGCGTCCTGAAGCCCTACAATCCCGAGCTGGCCGAGCGCTCGCTGCGCAACGCGCTGAAGCTCTGGGAGGAGAACTTCGAGGCGGCGGATCCCGCCCGCAACGCAGCGGGTGGCATGGGCGGCTGGTTCGGGGGCGGTGACGGCCGCGTCTCGGCCGCCATCCAGCTGTGGAAGACGACGGGGGAGCAGAAGTATCGCGACTTCTTCGAGCCGCGGGTGCTCGCGCAGATCAAGCCGGTGGAGCTGCCGCAGATGAACATGCGCAACTTCGGCGGCCGCCAGGGCGTCGCCCGTGGCGTGGAAGTCCCGCAGGGGCCGGCCATCTCCGGGCAGGGAGGCATGTTCGGCGGCTTCGGCCGCGGCGGAGCCAACCTGTCCACGGCAATCTCGATCTACAACGACATGGATGCCGAATTCCAGGCGGAAGTGCGCGCGGCGCTGCCTGCGTACGTCGAGAGCCTGGTGAAGCAGGCGGAAAGCACGCCGTACGGTGTGCCTATTTCCGGCCGCAGCTGGGGCGGCAATGAGCAGATTCTCGGCTGGGCCCTGAACTGCTACGCCGTCTGGAAACTCTTCCCGGATGCGATCGATCCCGAGCTCGTGCTCGCCGGCCTGAACTACCTCTACGGCTGCCACCCGTACAGCAACGTGTCCTTCATCACGGCTGTGGGCGTCAAGACGAAGAAGGTCGCCTACGGCAACAACCGGGCGGACTACACCGTCATTCCGGGCGGCCTGGCGCCGGGTCTGCTGCTGATGGCGCCGGACTACATGGAGAACAAGGACGACTATCCTTTCCACTGGGGTGAGAACGAATGCTGCACGCGCAACGTGGTCCAGCTCGTCACCATCGCCCTCGCCGCGGAGGAAATTACTGCTGCGCTGGCAAAATAATTATTATATTTGCGCTATGGAAATTTCCCAACGCGCGCAGAACATGCCGTCTTCCCCGATCCGGAAGCTGGCTCCGTACGCCGATGCGGCCAAACGCAACGGCGTACATGTTTATCACCTCAATATCGGCCAGCCGGACATCAAGACGCCGCAGTGCGGCCTGGACGCCCTCAAGGCCGTGGACCGCAGCATCCTGGAGTACAGCCCTTCCGACGGCTACCTGTCCCTCCGCACCAAGATGGTGCAGTACTACGCCGAGTACGGGA
This sequence comes from Bacteroidales bacterium, assembly GCA_017535125.1. The sequence continues at coordinate 4,163 of JAFXUS010000080.1, forward strand.
TCTACCTCTCCCCGGAGGAGATCATCGTGACCACGGGCGGCTCCGAGGCGGTGTTGTTCGCCTTCCTGGCCTGCCTGGGGCCCGGTGACGAGGTGATCGTGACGGATCCGTTCTACGCCAACTACATGGCCTTCGCCATTTCCGTGGGCGCCGTGATCAAGAGCGTCAAGACCAATATCGAGGACGGCTTCCGCCTGCCCTCCGTGGAGGCCTTCGAGGAGCAGATCACGCCGCGCACCAAGGCCATCCTGATCTGCAATCCAAACAATCCGACGGGCTACCTCTACACCCGCAAGGAGATGCAGCGCCTGCGCGACATCGTGAAGAAGCACCATCTCTTCCTGTTCAGCGACGAGGTGTACCGCGAGTTCATCTACACGGGCATGCCGTACATCTCCGCCTTCCACATGGAGGGGATTGACGAGAACGTCGTCCTGTTCGATTCCGTGTCCAAGCGCTATTCGGAGTGCGGCATCCGCATCGGCTGCCTCTGCA
>JAFXUS010000081.1 GCA_017535125.1 Bacteroidales bacterium
CAGCAGGTGGAAAGTTATTTGCTGATGCGCCACTACGACGGCCTGATGAAGACCGGCCGGCTCAGTGGGCGCTCAGGTATGTAGTTCTTTGAATAAATTGAACGGTTGTGATCAAGCCCAAGACTGAAGAAGAGATCGAGCTGTTGCGCGAGAATGCCATCATCGTCTCGAAGACGCTGGCGGAAGTCGGTAAAGCGGTTGCCCCTGGTGTGACAACGAAAACGTTGAATAAGGTGGCCGAGACTTTCATTCGCGACAACGGTGCGATTCCCAGCTTCCTTGGTTTCGAGGGCTTCCCGGCAGCCATCTGCGCCTCGGTCAACGATGTCGTGGTCCACGGTTTTCCGTCCGACTACGTCCTCAAGGAAGGAGACATCGTCAGCGCCGACATCGGCACGCTCTACAAGGGCTACAACGGCGACTCCTGCTACACCTTCCCCGTCGGGGAGGTGTCGCCGGAGACCCGCAGGCTCCTCGACGTGACGAAGGAATCGCTCTACAGAGGCATTGCAGCGGCTGTCGCGGGTGCGCGGATCGGAGATATCGGATACGCGGTGCAATCGTATGCTGAAGCACACGGCTTCTCCGTGGTCCGCGAATTGGAAGGACACGGAATCGGCCGGGAGATGCACGAGAATCCGGGCGTGCCCAATTACGGGCGGCCGGGTCGCGGCACCCACCTGGTGGACGGAATGGTCCTGTGCATCGAGCCGATGATCAACGCCGGCGGCAAGGCGGTCTATCTGGACAGAAACGGATGGGCCGTGCGCACCGCCGACCACAAGAATTCGGCCCACTACGAGCTTACGGTTGTTGTCCGGAAAGGCCGGGCCGAGCAGCTCTCAACCTTCGATTTTATCGAGAAAGATGGCACGATTAAATTTTAAAGTGATTTTTTAATGTCAAAACAAGTAGCAATAGAACAAGATGGGAAGGTTATCGAGACCCTTCCGAACGCGATGTTCAAAGTCGAGCTTGAGAACGGTCACGTCCTGCTCTGCAACATTTCGGGCAAGATGCGTATGAACTTCATCCATATTCTTCTTGGCGACAAAGTGAGAGTTGAGATTTCACCGTACGATTTAACCAAAGGCAGAATATCTTTCAGATACAAATAAAAGCACACAGATATGAAAGTCAAGACATCCATCAAGAAGCGCAGCGAAGATTGCAAGATCGTCAGACGCAAAGGCCGCCTGTACGTCATCTGCAAGAAGAACCCCAAGTTCAAGATGCGCCAAGGATAATCAATCAGTAACAAATTAAGTAAAGTATAATTATGGCAAGAATCGCCGGTGTAGATTTACCGAACAACAAACAGGGAGAAATAGGTCTGACCTATATCTTCGGTATCGGCCGCTCTTCCGCGAAGCGAATCCTCGAGAAGTGCGGGATCGATCCCACCATCAAAGTGGGCGACTGGAATGATGACCAGATCGCCAAGATCCGTACCGAGATCAATGAGGAGTACAAGATCGAGGGTGAGCTCCGCTCCTCCGTCCAGATGGACATCAAGCGCCTCATGGATATCGGCTGCTATCGCGGAATCCGCCACCGTCTCGGACTTCCCGTCCGCGGCCAGAGCACCAAGAACAACGCCCGTACCCGCAAGGGTCGCAAGAAGACCGTTGCCAACAAGAAGAAGGCGACCAAGTAATCATTGATGAATTATGGCAAAGAAAACTACAACATCCAAGAGAGTTGTCAAGGTTGAAGCTTATGGCGAAGCCCATATTTCATCGACCTTCAACAACGTCATCGTGTCCCTCACCAATGCGCAGGGCCAGGTGATCAGCTGGGGCTCCGCCGGTAAGTGCGGCTTCAGAGGCTCCAAGAAGAACACGCCGTACGCTGCCCAGATGGCCGCCGAGGACGCCGCCAAGACGGCCTTCGACGCTGGTCTGCGTCGCGTCAAGTGCTACGTCAAGGGTCCGGGTTCCGGCCGTGAGTCCGCCATCCGCACCATCAACAACGCCGGTATCATCGTGACCGAGATCGTCGACGTCACGCCGATGCCGCACAACGGGTGCCGTCCTAAGGGCCGTCGTAAAGTTTAATTTTTAAAAGCAAAACTACTATGGCAAGATATACAGGTCCCAGCACCAAGATCGCCCGTAAGTTCGGCGAGCCGATTTTCGGCTCCGACAAGTATTTTGAGAAGCGCAACTATCCTCCGGGACAGCACGGCCTCGCCGCGAAGCGCAAGAAGTCCAAGGAATATGCTACCCAGCTGAAGGAGAAGCAGAAAGTCAAGTACATGTACGGTGTGCTCGAGCGTCAGTTCCACAACACCTACGACAAGGCTTCCCGCATGGCCGGCCAGAAGGGTGAGAACCTCGTGATTCTCCTCGAGTCCCGTCTCGACAATATCGTGTACCGTCTCGGTATTGCCCCGACCCGTGCCGCCGCCCGCCAGCTCGTGTCCCACCACCACATCACCCTGAACGGTACCGTGTGCAGCATCCCCTCCACCCAGGTGAGGGCCGGAGACACCGTGGCCGTCCGCGAGCGCTCCAAGAGCCTCGAGGTGATCCAGAACAGCGTGGCCTCCGTGACCAAGTATTCCTGGCTGGATTTCGACACCAAGACCCTCAGTGGCAAGTTCCTCAATGTTCCGACCCGTGCGGAAATCCCCGAGAACATCAACGAGCAGCTTATCGTCGACCTCTATTCCAAATAATCCTTAACACCACTGTAATATGGCAATCTTAGCATTTCAGAAACCGGACAAGGTGATCATGCTCGAAAGCACCGACACCGTCGGTCGTTTCGAATTCCGGCCGCTTGAGCCGGGTTACGGCCAGACGATCGGTAACGCTCTTCGTCGCATCTTGCTGGCCTCCCTGGAGGGGTTTGCTATCAGTCAGATCAAGATCTCCGGCGTGGACCAGGAGTTCCAGACCATCCCCGGCGTCATCGAGGGGATGCAGGACATCATCCTGAACCTCAAGCAGGTTCGTTTCCGCCGCATGGTCGAGACCGTGGACACTGAGACGGCAAACATCGTCATCAGCGGCAAGCAGGAGTTTACGGCAGAAGATATCTCCAAAGGATTGTCTTCTTTCATGGTGTTGAATCCCGAATTGCACATCTGCTCGCTCGAGCCTTCCGTGAAGCTCGAAATCTCGCTCTCCATCACGAAGGGCCGCGGTTTCGTGCCCGCCGAGGAGCTCCGCGACGAGAACACGCCGATCGGAACCATTCCGGTGGACGCGATCTACACCCCGATCCGCAAGGTCAACTGGAGTGTGGAGAACTGGCGTGTCGAGCAGAAGACGGATTACGAGAAACTCAATCTTGAGATCGTGACGGACGGTTCCATTTCCCCGAACGCGGCCCTTCACGAGGCGGCCAACATCCTGATCTACCACTTCAAGCTCTTCACCGACGACAAGAAGATGTCGCTCGAGAGCACCGTGGAGACCGACAGCAAGGAACTGGACGAGGAGTCGCTGCACATGCGTCACCTCCTCCTCACCAAGCTCAGCGACGTGGGCCTGTCCGTGCGTGCCTTCAACTGCCTCAAGGCAGCTGAGATCGACACGTTCGCGGATCTCGTGTCCTATTCCCGTCCCGAGCTGATGAAGTTCCGCAACTTCGGCCGGAAGTCCCTCAACGAAATCGACCTCCTGGTCGAGAAGATGAAGCTTTCGTTCGGAATGGACGTCACCAAGTATAATATCGAACCCAAGAAAAAGAACGTTTAAAGATGAGACACAATAAAGCTATCAATCATCTTGGTCGTCAGGCCGGTCACCGCAAGGCGCTCCTCGCCAACATGGCTTGCTCCCTGATCCAGCACAAGCGCATCACCACCACCGTGGCGAAGGCGAAGGCCCTCAAGAGCTACGTGGAGCCGCTGATCACCAAGTCCAAGGAGGACACGACGCACAGCCGTCGCGTCGTGTTCAGCTACCTCAAGGACAAGGAGGCCGTGACCGAACTGTTCCGCACCATCGCTCCGAAGGTCGCCGACCGTCCGGGCGGATACACCCGTGTGCTTCACATCGGTTTCCGTCAGGGTGACGCCGCCGAGATGGCGCTGATCGAGCTCGTCGACTTCAACGAGGCCGCCCTCGCCGCTGCAGACTCCAAGAAGGCTGCCGCCAAGAAGACGACCCGTCGCAGCCGCGCCAAGAAGGCCGAGGCCGCCCCGGAAGCCCCGAAGGCGGAAGAGGCCCCGAAGGCGGAAGCCGCTGCCGAAGAGCCGAAGGCCGAATAATTACTAAAGCCTGAATCCGGGGAAGGATTTCCCCACGCAAGCCTCATCGTCGATGACGATGGGGCTTTCTGTTCCCAGGGAGGCCACCTGCAGTGCCATCACCATGCGATGGTCGTGGCGGGAGGTGTATTCGCCGCCCTTGAGGAGGCGTCCGCCGAGCAGCCGCGCTGCCAGGGATTCGCCCCAGACGACCAGCTCGTCGCCTTCGATGCGCGCTTCCACGCCCATCTGCAGGAGCATCTCGAGGATGGCTTCCGCGCGGTTGGATTCCTTGGTGGCGAGGCGCCCCACGCCCGCGATGCGGCTTTCACCGGCGCAGAACGCGGCGAGCACGGAGATGATGGGGAAGAGGTCGGGGGCGTTGCTGAGGTCCTGCTGGAAAGCTTCCAGCGGGGCTTTTCGTACGCAGACGGTCCCGCCGTCGAGCTGCGAGACCACGGCACCCGCCTCGACGAGGATGTCGATGACAGTCAGGTCGGCCTGCAGGGACTTGGTGTCCATGCCCACGAGCTCGGCCGAGCCGAAGATGGCGCCGGCCACGAGGAAGTTGGCGGCGGCGCTCCAGTCTCCCTCGATGTCGAAATCGGCGGCGCGGTAATGCTGGCGCCCGCGCACCTTGAAGTTGATGCCGGTGCAGCCGGACCAGTCGTCCGCCTCCAGCATCTCGGCGTCGCCTTCCATCTCGCTGCGGGTCTGGATCCCGAAATGGCGCAGCACGTCGAGGGTGATATACATGTAGGGTATGCTCTTGGGCTCGTTCACGTGCAGCGTCGAGTCCTTGTCGCAGAGCGGCAGGGCCATCAGCAGACCGGAAATGAGCTGCGAGCCGCCCTGGCCGGGGACCTCGGCCGTGCCGGGGATGAGGTGTCCCTTGACCGTAGCGGGGATAAAGACTTCCTTGCCGTCGCGCTCCTGCTCGTTCGCGAGGAGCACGCCGAAGGCGGCCATGATGTCGGCGGCACCGCTCAGGGGCCGCTTCAGCAGGGTGCCGCGGCCGGTCACGGAGAAGCTGCCGTCGCCGACGGCGGCGAGCACCGGGATGGTCAGGCGCGTGAGTAGGCCGGATTCGCCGGTGTCCACGCTGCCGGGCTGCAGCTGCCGGCAACGGGCGCCGATGCCGGTGATGGTCAGCAGGTCGCCGTTCTTCTCTACCTTGGCACCGAGGGCGCGGGCGAGCGCGAGCGCCGCTTCGGAGTCCCCGCAGGGGCTGTAGCCGCCGAGGTGCGAAGTGCCGTCCGCGAGCGCCGCGGCGAAGATCGCGCGCTGCGCGAAACTCTTGGACGCGGGCATCCTGCGGCCTTCCGCCCGGTAGGGCTTGCGCTCGCCGTAGAGGGCGGCGTACATTTCCGCGAGCGGCCACTGGCCGGGCGCGGTGGCTTCTTCCGCGTTCAGCGCGGCGAAGCTGAACGGCGCTCCGCGGCGCAGGCACTGCAGGCGCGTGTCGCGGCCCGCCTCGCCCATGCCGAAGGCCACGAGGCGGCCCTGGAGCGAATCCACGTCCTCCAGCACGATGCTGTAGAGCGATTCGATGCGGGCGGCGTCCTCCGCCGAACGGCAGGTCGTTACGACCTTGGCGATTTCGGCGCCGTAGCGGAAACAGCGGGCGAGCGCGCGCTGCAGGAATTCGATGTCGGGCGTGCCCTCGAAATCGTGGAAGGAGCGGATGATCTCCGTGCCCGTCTTGCGGCAGAGATGCTGGAAACGCTTGCTCATGTCGGCCGGGGCCTCGATTTCGAGGTCCGCGAAACGGGCGCCCGCCTCGATGGCGAGGCGCAGCCGGCGCTCCGCCTCCGCGGGGGAGTCGCAGCCGTCGATGCGGCAGGTGGCGATGAGCGGAGTGTCGGACTCGGCGAAGAGCGTTTCGATCTGTTCGTCCGTGAGGGTGCAGCGGTCGAGGCGGATCTCCGCCATTTCGACCGCAGGGTCTTCGAGGATCGCGAGGATTTGCCCGAAGGTCTTATGCTGCAGGCTGGTGCAAATCATCCAGGTCTTTGATTATCACCTTGCCGATCTTCTTGATCAGGACAAAGTGGATGATGCCTTTCTCGGCTTTCTTGTCTTTCCAGAGGGCCGCTTCGAGCTCCGCCTCGGGGCAGGGCAGTTCCGTCGGGAGGCCGCAGGCGGCCAGGTCGGCGCGGATCTGCGCCGCGAGCCCCGCCTTGCAAAGGCCCAGGCGCTCGGACAGGAGCGCGGCCTGCACCATGCCCACGGCGACGGCCTCGCCGTGCGTCATCGGCTCCGCGGTATCGTGCGTGTGCTGGTACCACTCGATGGCGTGGGCGTAGGTGTGGCCGAGGTTGAGGCAGCGCCGGAGGTTCTCCTCGTACGGATCCTGCTCCACGATCTTGCGCTTCACGGCCGCGGCCGCTTCGATGAGCGGGGCGAGCGCCGCGAAATCAATTTTCGGCTCGGAGAGCACCTTGACGGCTTTCTCGTAGTTGCCGCCCTTGTTGTCGATGATGAAGGTCTTGAGCATCTCGGCGGCGCCGGAGCGCAGTTCGCGCGCGGGCAGCGTGGCCAGCACTTCCGGGAGAATGCGGGTGTAGATGGGGAATTTCGTGACCCCGATTATGTTCTTGTAGCTGTCCAGGTTCACGCCCGTCTTGCCGCCCACGCCCGCGTCCACCTGGCTGAGCAGGGTGGTCGGGTAGTTGGCGTAGCGCACGCCGCGCTTGTAGATGCTGGCGGCGAAGCCCACGAGGTCCGTGGTCACGCCGCCGCCCACGGCCCACACGATGGCGTCGCGGTTGGCGCCCTGCGCGAGCAGCCAGCGGCAGATGTCCAGGACGGTGTCCATGGTCTTGTGCTCCTCGTCGGCGGTGATGGCCAGCGAAGGCCGTCCCTCGGCGAGTTTGAGGGCGAAGGATTCGACGTTCCGGTCGTAAATGACGTAGATGCTTTTCTTCTCCATACGAATAGCGAAGATACGCCAAAAATTTGATAAATCGTGTTTTTTAGATACCTTTGCAGTCCCTACCAGCCCTGATGGCGGAATTGGTAGACGCGCTGGACTCAAAATCCAGTGGCCTTTAAAGCCGTGCGGGTTCGATTCCCGCTTGGGGCACGCGAGCCCGGCCGACTGGCCGGGCTTTCGCGTGCCCGGTTATCCAAGCTGGTTTTCTTTTTTTTGTTTATCTTTGAGAAGATTATTGCTAACCGTTATGAATAGAACCCTCAAGTCCTTCCTGATGATCTGCCTTTCCGCACTGACGATGGCGTGCACGCCCAAGGAGCCGGTGAAGTACCTCGCCCTCTCTTTCGACGACGGACCCAATCTGACCACCGAGTCAAAGATGCTCGACGTGCTGGCAAAGCACAAGGTACCCGCCACCTTCTTCGTGATCGGCCAGAATATCACCGACGAGAGTGCCGAGAACATGAAGCGCGCCATTGGGCAGGGCTGCGAAATCGGCAACCACTCCTTCACGCATCCGATGATGACCATGATGGACGAGGCCCAGGTCAAAGAGGAAATTGAGACCACCTCCGCCCTGATCGAGAAGATCACGGGCGAGCGCCCGGCGTTTTTCCGCCCGCCGTACATCAACGTCAAGCCGGAGATGTACGACTGGATCGACCTCACCTTCATCTGCGGCAAGGGCTGCCAGGACTGGGAGGCAACGGTCGATAAAGAGTTCCGCCGCGAGGGGATCATCTCCAACGCGGAACCCGGCGCCATCTACCTCCTGCACGACTTCGAGGGCAACGAGGCCACCGTCGAAGCCCTTGACGAAGCCATCCCGGTGCTGAAGGAGCAGGGATATGTCTTCGTGACCGTGTCGGAACTCTTCAAGAAGCTGAAGTGCACCCCGGACGGCCACACGATGTACACCGTCGTTCCCGACGGGAGATAAACTGGAGATACTGATTGACAATGAAGCTGAAAAGATATTTATTTATCATGGCCGCGCTCGTTGCGGCCTGCTCGCCGGACCAGTACATCAAAGTCGGAGAGCCGGTCGCCCTGGATGCGGCCGACAAGACGGCGTTCACCGAGAAAGCGCTGCCCGTCACGCGCGACGGAGCGGCCGCGGGCAACGTCAGGGTCCGGTTCTATGAGGACCATCCCTCCATTCCCTACATCTCCGCTGCGGATTTCCAGGCGCTGATGCTGCCCGGCAGCACCCTGCACGTGACCGGACTCGGAGACGGCCTGTACCTGCTGGAGAACAAGCAGGCCGCGGCCAAGGTGGACACCCGGAAAGAGACTTTCACGTCGGACGATTATATCCGTTTCACCAACCTGATGGACCAGGTGCAGGCGGGCATGGACAACGCCTATCTGGACGGCATGCCCTTCGTGCGCTACGCCTACCAGCTCAGCTCCACCCCACAGCCCGTAAGCTTTGATTACGGCGCGTACGGCATCGACCTGCGCGGCGACGGGACGGCCGTATATTTCCCCTTTGCCTCCCTGGCCGACCTGTATGCGGATCTCTATTATCACAATGCCGTCTGCAACGGAGAAAAGGTGGTGGTGGCCGACCGGGACGGCGGGAACAGTGACATCAGCAAGCAGGATGTGGATTTTTCGAACGAAAAGCTGCTGGCCGGCACCCGCACCGAGGACATGGCGTCCTTCGGCTACGGCGAGCTATGCTTCGTGATCGACCACTTTTACGGATGCCCGGGCCGTTCGCCCTACGAGGCCAGCCTGATGAAAAACGGCCTGGACAAGACGCTGGAGGCATCGGCCGAAGGCAAGATCGTCAAGCAGCTGCTGCTGTCCACGAACATGACGGACCTGGCCGCCGGCATGGAAGGGCTGAACATCTTCCTGAACGACGGCGGGCACAGCAGCGGATGGAAGGGGGACCCCATCCTGCTGAATGCGGATCTTTCTTACAAGACAACCTATCCGGCGCTTGCCGCACGTTTTGAGCAGGAATACTACCACCCCCGTTTCGAGAAAGCGGTCCATATCTCCATGCTCAGTTCGATTCGGAACCAGGTATTACCCGGCGGGGGCACCTACCACAAGAAAGGCGATACCGCCATCTGCCACTTCGACGATTTCCATAATTTGAATTACGCGGCATGGCGTGCCTATTATGCCGGCACCGGTCCCCTTCCTACCTTGGAAAACGCCACCGAAACGGACGAGATGGTCATCTTCCTGGATGCGTTGAAGCGGGCGGACGAGGATCCGGAGGTGAAGAACCTGGTCATCGACCTTACCTTGAATACCGGCGGCTCCCTGGATCTGGTGATGGCGTTGACTTCCCTCATGTACGACGAGAGCTTCGGTCGATGCGTCAATCCGCTCACCGGCGAACGCGTCGAGTGGTATTATGACGTGGACCGCAACCTGGACGGCAAGTTCGACGAAAAGGACAAGGAGGTCCACTACGACCTCAATTTCTGCGTGCTCACCAGCCGCTTCTGCTTTTCCTGCGGCAATTACTTCCCCTCGTTGTGCCGTGACGCGGGCGTGTTCCTCGCCGGCGAGCAGAGCGGCGGCGGCAGTTGCGGGGTGGGCGCATATCGCACTCCAGAAGGATTCTCTTACCAAATCTCATCGAACCGCGGCCGCCTGAGCGACAAGGACTGGACGAACATCGACGGAGGCATCCCTCCGCATGTGGCCATTGAATGCGGTCCTGATGTGAGTGTCGTGGTGGAAGGAGAGACGTATTCGTTACCGAACATGTCCAGGTTCTACAACCTGGACTACCTGAGCGGCATCATCCACGAATATTACGGGGACTAGCGAGCCGCTGGACGAACAGGGGTGCCGTGAGGTTGCCGGCCACGTTGAGCAGCGTGGCCGGGATGTCGCAGATGGTTCCGATGATCAGCAGCGCCGCTGCGAACGAAGGGTCCAGCCCCAGCACGGCGCAGATGAGCAGTTCGCCGGTCATGCCGCCAACCGGGATGGCACCCACGACGACGCTCTCCAGCACCGCCAGGAGAACGACCAGGGCGGCGGGGCCGAGGCCCTGCGGCGCCGCGCCGAAGAAGTAGAGCGCGAAGAGCACCTTGGCCACCGAGCAGATCACTGAACCGTCCTTGTGCAGATTGGTCCCGAGCGGGATGATGCCGTCGACGATCTTGTCGCTGACACCCAGCTTCCGCGCGGCGGCCATGTTGACTGGCATGCAGGCGGCTGACGAGCAGGTGCCCACCGCCGTCGCGGACGGCGGAATCATTTCCTTCCAGAACTTCCCGAGCGGCACGCGGCAGAACAGCGCGCAGAAGGACAGGAAGATCACGTAGCACACGACCGTGGCGGCGCACACCACCAGGAAGATTTCGAGATAGTCGCCCACGATCTGCCCGCCCAGCGAGCCGACCGTGTCGGCGAAATAGCAGCCGATGCCGATCGGCGCAAGCTTCATCACCAGCTCCATCATCTTGATGACGACCGCCTCGCCTTCGGCGATGAAGCGCTCCACGAGGGCGGCCTTCTGGCCGAGCAGCGCGACGGCAAGGCCGAACAGTGCGGAGAAGATGATCAGCGGCAGCAGGTGCTCGCGGGACAGCAGCAGCGGGAAATCATTGACGGTCAGGGCGGTCACAATCGCTTCGCCCAGGTCCACGCCTTCCCCCATTGCGCCGTCAGGCATGGCGCCGCCCTGGCCCAGCACCCGGGTGAACGGGTTCCAAACGGATATGAAGCCGAAGGAGAACACGCCCGTCACGAGCGACATGGTCAGGAAGACGCCCAGGGCGGTCAGGAGGACCCTGCCGACCGCACCGCTCTTCTGCATCACTACGAGGGAATGGGCCACGGAGAAGAACACCAGCGGCACCACCAGCACGAAGACGAGGTTCAGAAACAGCATCCCGGGTGCGCGAAACACCCGGGCGCCGTCTCCGAGCGTCACGCCCAGCACACCGCCGGCCGCCAGACCGAGCAGCAGCAGGAGCGTCGCTCCGTAGTTTTTCAGAAAAGCGGATTTCATCCCGCGCTTATTCCTGGAAGAGCATCGGGGCGAACTGGTGGAGCGAACGCCGCCAGGTCAGCCACTCGTGGCCGGTGCCCGGGGACTCGTAATAGACATGGTTCACGCCCAGGCTGTCCAGCGCGCAGTGCAGGTCGTAGATGCCCTGGTACATGCCGTTCGGCTCGTCGGTGCCGATGCTGATGTATAGCAGGTGGTACTGGTCGTTGATCGAGGTGGGATACATCTCGGAGTCGCGGCGGTCGCCGGGGCCGCGGCCGGAGCCGCTGAAGCCGCCGATCCAGCCGAAGAGCTCCGGATGGTCCAGGCCGATGGTGTAGGACTGGAAGCCGCCGAGCGAGAGGCCGCAGATGGCGCGGTGGTCGCGGTCGGTGAGCGTCCGGTAGCTGGCGTCGATGGTCGGGACGGTCTCCTCGACCATCACCTTCTCGAAGGCGTCGAAGTTGAAGAGGTTGAAGCGGCCGCCCTGTTCCTCGCCGGCCAGCGTAGCCACGGCGTGCTCGCAGACGATGATCATCGGCACGCACTCCTTCGCGGCGATGAGGTTGTCCATGATGTTCTGCATCATGCCCTGGGTCGCCCAGCCGGTCTCATCCTCGCCGGCGCCGTGCATCAGGTAGAGCACCGGGAAGCGCCGGTCGGGCTCGGAAGCGTACTGCGGCGGCAGGTAGATATAGTAGGGACGGTCCGCGGCGGTGAGTTCGGAATGATAGCTTTCGACGCGGATCTCGCCGTGCGGGACCTTCTTCTCCAGGTAATAATCCACGCCCGCCTCCGGGATCTCGATGCCGCTGCCCCAGTAGAACGAACCGAAGAACTGCTGGGTGTTGGGATCGGCCACACGCTGCCCGTCCACGTTCAGCATGTAATAATGGAAGCCCGGCACGATGGGATCGGTGGTCACCTCCCAGATGCCGTCCTCGCCTTTGACGAAGTCGTAGTTCTTGCCGCCGACGTTCACGGAAACGGCCTGCGCGTCGGGGAAGTCGACGCGGAAGACGGCGCTGAGGTCGGGGTTGACCATGGGGTAGTCATGACCCGGAAGGTTCGTGGTGGAAGGCGTCGGTTTGGTGAGCACGCCCACCTGGGTGTTCCCCGCGCAGGAGGCGAGGAGTGCGGCTGCGAGCAGCAGCCCGGAGAGAAGATGGTGTTTCATGGTTTTATTTGTCGTATTCCCTAAAATCCTGGCGGAGGAGGATATCGGCCTCCGAAGAGGCGTCGATCAGCGACTGGATATGGTTGTTGATGGCGGTGATGCCGGCATAGATCTTCGCGGCCGGCCAGGCGTTGCTGCCGCCGGCGTAGATGCTGTTGCGCTGGAAACGGATGCGGACGTGCCAGCCGTAGCCGTCCAGCACCTCCATGCGCGGCCAGTAGGTGTTCTTCAGCTTGTGGAGCTTGTATTGCACGACGGCCTGGTCGATCCGATCGAAGATGTCTTCCGGGGCCGGAATCACGATGACGTCCGTGCCGTTATGCTCCAGGTAGGCGATGCGCACGGCGCCGGTGGAGTCCCGCTTCACTTCGTAGAACGTGATCGGGTACATCATCGTACCGCTGTACCGGAATTCGTACGACGTACTCGCGCCGTCGGGCTTGGGATTCTTGCCGGAAGACTTGGTTCCGAACGGGGACAACAGGGGAAGGATCATCGCAAAAGTGAGCAGGAGTTTCATGGATGCCGCATTTGTGTTCTCAAAGTTAGTGATTTTTTCTATTTTTGTATGATATGAAGATCGGACCGCTGGATCTGGGCGAGCGACCGCTGCTGCTCGCACCGATGGAGGACGTCACGGACGTTTCCTTCCGCGTGCTCTGCCGCGAGCAGGGCGCAGCCATGGTCTATACGGAATTCGTCAACTCCGACGGCCTGATCCGCGACGTCCCCAAGACCATCGCCAAGATGCACACACTCGAGGAGGAGGCCCCGGTGGGCATCCAGATCTACGGGCAGCATCCCGACGCCATGGTGGAGGCGGCGCGCATGGCCGAGAAGGCCGCCGAGCTGACCGGGGGCCATGGCGCGGACCTCGTCGACATCAACTTCGGCTGTCCCGTGAGCAAGATCGCCGGGCGCGGCGCCGGTTCCGGCATGATGCGCGAGCCGGACAAGATGGTGGCCATCACCAAGGCCGTCGTGGAGGCGGTAGGCAAGCCCGTCACCGTCAAGACGCGCCTGGGCTGGGATGACAATTCCAAGATCATCGTCGAGCTGGCGGAGCGCCTGCAGGACGCGGGCATCGCAGCCCTGACCATCCATGGACGCACCCGCTGCCAACTCTACAAGGGCGCGGCCGACTGGACGCTGATCGGCGCCGTCAAGGCCAACCCCCGCATGCACATCCCCATCATCGGCAACGGCGACATCACGGACGGCCCCTCCGCCCGCGAGGCGTTCGAGCGCTACGGCGTGGACGGCATCATGATCGGCCGCGCCACCTTCGGCCATCCCTGGATCTTCCGGGAGATCAGGTACTACCTGGAGCACGGCGAGCCCATGCCGCCCCTGACGGTGGCGGAGCGCGTGGCCCTGGCCCGGCGCCACCTGGCGCTGTCGCTCAAGTACAAGGGCGAACCGCGCGGCATCTACGAGATGCGCCGCCACCTGTCCTGCTATTTCAAGGGTCTGCCCGACTTCAAGGAGACCCGCATGCGCATGGTCACGACCCTGGACGTGGCCGAACTGTACGACATCCTCGACACGATAGAAACGCGATATGATTGACAAGATCCTCCTGTTCCCCTACTACCTCGTCCTGAAGGCGCGCAACCGCCGCTGGGGCAAGCCCGGACGCAAGTTCAGCTACGCCGAGGTGCCGACGCTCTGTGTCGGCAACGTGACCGTCGGCGGCACGGGCAAGACCCCGCACGTGGAAATGATCCTGCGCCTGCTGCAGCAGAGCCCGGCGTGGTGCGACAAGCAGCTCGCCGTCCTTTCGCTCGGCTACAAGCGCGACAGCACCGGCTTCCAGCAGGTAACCGCCGAAGGCAGCGCGGCCATGTACGGCGACGAGCCGATGCAGATCAAGAAGAAATTCCCGGGCGTGGTCATGGCCGTGGACAAGAAGCGCGAGCGGGGCTGCGACCTGCTGGTGCATCCCGAGAAGCTCAAGGCGCGCAAGTGGGTGAAGAAATGCTGGAACCGGGAGTTCCGCGCCGCGGACTACATCGTGCTCGATGACGCTTTCCAATATCGCAAACTGAAGACCAACCGCACGGTCGTGCTGGTGGATTACGGCCGCCCCGTCCAGAAGGACATGCTCCTCCCGCTGGGCCGCCTGCGCGACCTGCCGGAGCGGATTTATGACGCGGACGCGATTATCGTGACCAAGTGTCCCGCGGAGCTGGAGGATGACGCTCGCCTCGCCTTCATCCGGAACATGGGCTTCACGGAGTACCGCCAGTCCACCTGCGAGGCCGTCAACCCCAACGGGCGCCGGCAGCTCATCTTCTTCACCACCGTGAAATACGAACCGGCGGCGGGCGTCTTCCCCACGGCGGAGCCGCGCTATACTTATTCGAAGAAGGCGATCGTCGTGACCGGCATCGCCAAGGACAGCCCGCTGCGCGCCTACCTCAGCGATACCTACAAGATCACGGACCGCTTCCGCTTCCCGGACCACCACCGCTACGCGTGGAAGGACGTCAACCGCATCCAGGGTGCCGTGGACAAGCAGCCCACGGCCGCCGTCATCACCACGGAGAAGGATGCCCAGCGTCTGCTGGACTGTACCGGCATGCCGCAGACGCTCATGGAACGCATGTTCTACGTGCCCATCTCCGTCGATTTCCTGACGGAAGAGGAACGGGAGATCTTTACGGACCTCATCGTATCGATATGATCATGGAAGACAGAATCGAGATGCTGCGCACCTTGATGCGCGCCAAGGGCTGGGACGCCGTCGTCGTCACCGGCTCCGACCCCCATTGCAGCGAGTACCCGGCCGAGCGCTGGAAGCAGGTCGAGTGGCTGTCCGGCTTCACCGGCGAGGCCGGCGACCTGGTGGTCACCCTGGACCATGCCGGCCTCTGGACAGACACGCGCTACTTCATCCAGGCGGAGCAGCAGCTCGCCGGCACGGGTATCGTCCTCCACAAGACCCGCGTGCCGGAGCAGGTCCTGATCCCGGAATGGCTGGAGCGCCAGTTCGGCACCGACGGCCTCATCGCCGTGGACGGCCTGTGCGTGGGAGCCGATTTCGCGCAGTCGCTGCCCGGGACCGTGATCAGCGTTCCCGATCTGCTGAGCCCCTTTTGGCCGGAGCGTCCCGCCGTCCCGCAGACGCCGGTGTTTACCGTGAATCCCGGCGAGAGCCGCCGGGAAAAGCTGGACTGGCTCCGCACTTTTCTGCGCGGGCGCGAGTGCGACGGTATCCTGCTCACGGCGCTCGACGAGATCGCCTGGCTGCTCAACGTCCGCGCTTCCGACATCGAATACAATCCCCTCGTGATCAGCTACCTGCTGGTCTCGCAGGACGACGTCTGCTGGTACGTGCTCAAGGACGAGGTCGAAGACCCTGAGTCCAAGGCGACCTTCAGCATCCTGGAGGCCGACGGCGTGCGGCTGCAGCCTTATGCCGATATCGACTACCTGCCTTCCGAGGTCCGCGGACGCCTCTTCGTGGACGCTTCGACCCTCAATTACCAGCTCTATACGAACCTGGTCACCGCCGGTGTGCCCCTCGAGGAGGGGACGAGCCCCATCGGGCTGCGCAAGGCGGTGAAGAATGCCACGGAAGTGGAAGGAATGCGCGACGTGCACGTGCAGGACGGGCTCGCGATGGAACGTTTCCTGTACTGGTTGGAGCGCTCGGTGGATGCCGGCCGCGAGATTACGGAGTGGGACGCCGCCGTCAAGCTGGGCCAGCTCCGTGCCGACCTGCCGGGATACTGCGGCGACAGCTTCGAGACCATTTCCGCCTGGGGGCCCGGTGCGGCCTTGCCGCATTATATCACGCCACACACGCACGCACCCGTCATCCGCGAGGGCGGCTTGTATCTGTGCGACTCGGGCGGGCAGTTCGACCGCGGCACGACCGACATCACCCGCACCGTCCCGGTCGGGCGCGTCAGCGCGCTGGAGCGCGAAGACTATACGCTCGTGCTGAAGGGGCACATCGACCTGGCGATGGCAGTTTTCCCGGAAGGGACGCCCGGCTGCCGCCTCGACGCGCTGGCCCGCGAGCCGCTATGGCGCAGCAAACGCAATTTCGGCCACGGCACCGGCCACGGCGTCGGCTGGTTCCTGGGGGTGCACGAAGGCCCGCACGACGTGCGGCAGAATCTCAACCCCGTGCCCCTGCAGCCCGGCATGATCCTGTCGGACGAGCCCGGCATCTACCGGGAAGGGAAGCATGGCGTGCGCCATGAGAACCTGCTGCTGGTGGTTGAGGCGGGGGAGAGTGAATTCGGCCGCTGGCTTGCCTTCGAGCCGCTGACCCTCTGCCATTTCGATACAGACGCACTCGAACTCCCGCTGCTGGACCGCAGCGAGATCGAGTGGCTGAACGCCTATCATGAACGTGTGTATCGGACGCTGGCTCCGCAGCTTCCGGGAGAGATAGCCGACTGGCTCCGGGAGAAGACCCGGGCCGTCTAAACGGTCATAATTTCCTTTTCCTTGGCGGCGACAATCTCATCGACCCGCTTGACGTTCTTGTCGGTGATCTTCTGCACCTCGGCTTCGGCTTCCTTCTCGGTGTCCTCGGACATGCCGTCGTTCTTCTGGGCCTTCTTGAGGAGCTCGATGCCGTCGCGGCGGGCGTTGCGGACCACGACCTTGGCGTTTTCGCCGGTGGTCTTGGCCTTCTTGATGAGATCCTTGCGGCGCTCCTCGGTGAGGGCGGGCACGGTGCAGCGGATCACCTCGCCGTTGTTCTGCGGGGTGAGACCGAGGTTGGCGTCGATGATGGCCTTCTCGATCTTCGGGATGAGGTTCTTCTCCCAGGGCTGCAGCGCCAGGGTCTTCACGTCCGGAGCGGAGATGGAGGCCACCTGGTGGAGGGCGGTGGGCGTGCCGTAGTAGTCGATGGTCACACCGTTGAAGATGGAAGGATTGGCCTTGCCGACGCGGTAGGTCTTGAGATCCTCTTCGAGGAAGTTGAGGGCCTCCTGCATCTTGCCGTCGGTCAAGTTGATGATTTCTTTTGCTTTGTCGGTCAACATATCTGTTTCTTTTAATCTCTAACTGGATATTATTATAGTCATTCCGGGCTTGACCCGGAATCTCTAAGCATGAACGATCGTGCCGATCTTCTCCCCGTTCAAGAGGCGTGCCAGATTGCCGTCCTGCTCGACGTTGAAGACGATGACGGGGATAGGGCCCTGCTCGCAGAGGGCGTAGGCCGTCATGTCCATCACCTTGAGCTTGTCGGCGAGGGCCTTCTCGAAGGTCAGCTCGTCGTAGCGCTTCGCGCCCGGGTCCTTCTCCGGGTCGGCGGTATAGACGCCGTCCACGCGGGTGCCCTTCAGCAGGGCGTCCGCCCCGATCTCGAGGGCGCGCAGCGCGGCGCCGGAGTCGGTGGTGAAGAAAGGATTGCCGGTGCCGCCGGCGATGAGGGCCACGCCGCCGCGCTCCAGCACGGCCACGGCGTCCTCCTTCCTATAATAATGCGCGATGGGAGTCATCGGCGTCGCGGTGAAGACTTCCGCTTCCACGCCGAGACTGCGGATGGCGCCCGCGATGGCCAGGGCGTTCATGACGGTGGCAAGCATGCCCATGCGGTCGCCCGTGATGCGGTCGAAACCCCGGCCCACACCCTGCAGGCCGCGGAAAAGGTTGCCGCCGCCGTTGACCACGGCCACCTGATGGCCGGCCTTGACGGCCGCTACGATTTCCCGGGCGTACCGGAGGAGGTATTTTTCATCGATACCTTTGCCTGCGGGCCCTCCCAGGGACTCTCCGCTCAGCTTCAGCAAAACTCTCATGGTTCTGTAATTCAGTTGTCGTTACGTGGTTTTAACCGATAACAAAATTATTGGAAAATTATGAAACTTGCAAG
Organism: Bacteroidales bacterium; assembly: GCA_017535125.1. Next base: position 18,129 of record JAFXUS010000081.1, read on the forward strand.
ATTCGGGTTATATTTGCAGTCTAATCAGCATTAATCCCAACACGATGTTCATATTCAATTCCTCTATCGGCAAGAAATTCGTCCAGGCGGTGAGTGGAGCCTTCCTGATTGTTTTCCTCCTTCTGCACGGGACGATCAACTTCTTCTCTGTGATCGATTCCTTCCTGGGCACCTTCGGTTCCGTCGCGGCGGACGAGGCCCTCTTCAGCAAGGGAGACGGCATCTTCAAGCTGGGTTGCGACTTCATGTCCACTCCGTTCATCTCCATCATGGTTCCCATCCTCGCCCTCGGCTTCGTCGTCCACATCTGCTACGGCGGCTGGCTGACCTGGCAGAACATCCGCGCCCGCGGCGGCTGGAAGCGCTATGAGGTGGCCAGCAAGGCCGCCGTGGATTCCTGGTCCGCGAAGAACATGCTCGTGCTGGGCATCATGATCCTCGGCATCCTGGGCTTCCACCTGACCCATTTCTGGGCCAAGATGCAGCTCCCGGAAATGTTCGGCGTCGGCAACTTTGAGAACAATCCGTACCTCCTGCTGACCACCACGTTCAGCCGCTGGTGGGTCGTGGCGCTCTACATCGTGTGGTTCGTTGCCATCTGGTTCCACCTCGTGCACGGCTTCTGGAGCATGTTCCAGACCGTGGGCTGGAACGGCAAGACCTGGTTCAAGCGCGTCAAGGTAATCGGCGTGATCGTCGCCTCCCTGATCGTGTTCCTGTTCGTGGCCACCGCGATTAACGCCTTCATTCAGGCAAACTTCATCGCCTGATAGCGTCATTCCGGGCTCCATTGCCGTCATTCGCCGGCTTGACCGGCGAATCTCCCTTCGGGGTTTGTTTTTTCAGAATAAATGACTACCTTTGCGGTCCCTATTTTGTGTAGGGATCGCAATTTTTATTAACTTATTAAAGATCAAGACAGTGGACACACAAAGCTACAAAACTGTTTCGCTTAACAAAGCGACGGTTGACAAGAAGTGGGTTGTCATTGACGCGACTGATCTCGCTCTTGGTCGTCTCGCTTCCCGCGTGGCGCTTGTCCTTCGTGGCAAGACCAAGCCGGGTTTTACCCCGCACGTCGACTGCGGTGACAACGTCATCGTGATCAACGCGGAGAAAGTGGCCCTCAGCGGCAAGAAGATGACCGACCGGGTTTACACCCGCTACACCGGCTATCCCGGTGGACAGCGGTTCACGACCCCGAAGGAGATCCTCGCCAAGCAGCCTACCGAACTCGTCCGGAGAGCAGTCAAGGGTATGCTCCCGAAGACCCGTCTTGGTGCCGACCAGCTCAACAACCTGTTCATCTACGCAGGTCCCGAGCACCCGCACCAGGCCCAGAACCCGAAAGAAATCAAGTTGGACGAAATTTAAACAGAGCAAATGGAACAGACACACGCCCTTGGAAGACGTAAAGCAGCTGTCGCTCGCGTTTATCTCACTCCCGGTGCTGGCAACGTCACGGTCAACGGCCGTCCCCTCGAGAGCTACTTCGCGCTCGAGTCCCTCCGTTACATCGTGAACCAGCCGTTCGAAGTCACCTCGACCCTCGGCCAGTTTGACGCGAAGGTCACCGTCATCGGCGGTGGCGTGAAAGGTCAGGCTGAAGCCATCCGTCTGGGTGTCGCCCGCGCCCTCAGCGAGTTGGACCGTGAAGCTTACCGTTCTGCACTGAAGGCCGCCGGTTTCCTCACCCGCGATGCACGCGAGGTCGAGCGCAAGAAGCCGGGTCAGCCGGGTGCACGCCGCCGCTTCCAGTTCAGTAAACGTTAGTTACTGCCCGTTTTACGGCACAGCCGCGGTTCCAAACTTCCGGTGTCCGTGAGGACCGAGACGGGAAGTTGCCGCGCTGCGGAAAAGGCCGGAGACCGAACGAGGTTCGCTACTCCGCCTTGAAGAAAAGAGACCCCGACACGGGGACAGTTTAGAACAAAACAAAAAACAACAGACACACAATGTCACGTACAAATTTCCAGGAATTGCTTGATGCAGGCGTTCACTTCGGCCACCTGGCCCGCAAGTGGAACCCTAAGATGGCTCCCTATATCTTCGATCAGAAGAACGGAATCCACATCATCGACCTGCACAAGACCATCGGCAAGATCGATGAGGCTGCCGAGGAGATGAAGCAGCTGGCCAAATCCGGCCGCAAAATCCTCTTCGTCGCCACCAAGAAGCAGGCCAAGGATCTCGTCAAGGATAAGGCCACCGCGGTCAACATGCCCTCCATCACGGAGCGCTGGGCCGGCGGTATGCTGACCAATTTCCCGACGATCCGCAAGGCCGTCAAGAAAATGTCCACCATCGACAAGATGAAAGAGGACGGTACCTTCGAGAAGCTCGCCAAGCGTGAGCGTCTGCAGGTCGACCGTCAGCGCGCAAAGCTCGAGAAGAACCTCGGTTCTATCCGCGACATGAGCCGCCTTCCTTCCGCCCTGTTCGTCATCGACGTCCAGAAGGAAGCCAACGCCGTCAAAGAGGCCAACCGCCTCAACATCCCGGTATTCGCAATGGTTGATACTTGTTGCGATCCCACCCCGATTGATTATGTGATACCGGCGAACGACGATGCGACGAAGTCCATCGAATGCGTGCTGAACGTTCTCTGCGCAGCCATCCAGGAAGGCCTCGACGAGCGCAAGCTCGAGAAGGACAAGGAGGTTGTCGAAGAGCCCGTGGCGGAAGAGGCCCCGAAGCCGGCCGCCCGAAAGCTCCGCGCCCGCAAGGGTGGCAAGGACGCCGAAGAGAAAGCCGAAGAGGCAGCCGAATAATTATCCATTTGTAATACATGTCATCCCCGGCTTGACCGGGGATCTCAAACCAAGAAAGTTATGGCAATTACTGCAGCAGATGTAATGAAACTCCGGAAGATGACTTCCGCGGGTATGATGGACTGCAAGAAGGCCCTCGAGGAAGCTGAAGGCGACTTCGAGAAGGCCATCGGCATCATCCGTGAGAAGGGCAAGCTCGTGGCCGCCAAGCGTGCGGACCGTGAGACTTCCGAGGGTGCGGTGAAGGCCCGCGTGGCCGGCGGCAAGGCGATCCTCGTCTGCCTCGGCTGCGAGACCGACTTCGTGTCCCGCAACGCTGACTTCCAGAACCTCGCCAACGCGATCGCCGACGTGGCCATCGCCAACTGCCCGGCTGATCTCGAAGGCCTGAAGGCCTGCAAGATGGCTGACGGTTACACCGTCGAGGAGGCCGTCGAGGCCCAGACCGGCAAGACCGGTGAGAAGCACGTTCTCGCTTACTACGCGATTGTGGAGGCTCCCTTCGTGGTCGAGTACATCCACACGCTCAACGGTAAGCTCGGCGCCCTCGTGGGCTTCAACAAGGAAGTCCCCGCGGAGCTCGCCAAGGGTATCGTGATGCAGGTCGCATCCATGAACCCGGTGGCCATCTCCCCGGCTGACTGCCCGGCCGAGGTGCTCGAGAACGAGAAGAAGATCGCGATCGAGAAGACCAAGGAAGAGCAGGTCCAGAAGGCCGTTGACGCCGCCCTCAAGAAGGCCGGCATCAACCCCGCCCACGTGGACAGCGAGGATCACATCGAGTCCAACACCGCCAAGGGCTGGATCACCCCGGAGCAGGCCGCCCAGGCCCGCGAGATCATCAAGACCGTCGGTGCCGAGAAGGCTGCGAACCTTCCCGCCCAGATGGTCGAGAATATCGCCAACGGCCGTGTCCAGAAGTTCCTCAAGGAGAACACCCTGATGGAGCAGGAGTACCAGATGGCCGACGACAAGTCCACCGTCGCCCAGGCGCTCGCCGCCTTCGACAAGGACGCCAAGGTCGTCGCTACCAAGCGCTTCTCCCTGAACGATTAAGCGCGGCAGCGCTTAATCGTCCTGTAAGAAGGAGGGCCATCCGGCCCTCCTTCTTTGCTTTATATGCGCCCTTCACTTCGTTCCGGGCGGCGGCTCCGCTGCTTCGATGCTGCGCATCTCGCTGACGCTTCACCGCACGCCTGATGGCGTCTCGCTTCGCTCGTAAGCAATTTCCGGCACCGGAAGCAATCCCCGACTTGATCGGGGACCTCATTAAAGAATAGCTCGCTGCATGCGAGCTATTTTTTGTATATTTGTCCTTCGTATGAATCTGAAGAGTCTTGCGAAGGATACGGCGCTCTACGGGCTGGTGAGCATCGTCGGCAGGTTCCTGAACTACCTGCTGGTGCCGGTGCACACCTACATGATTCCGGCGGAGAGCGGCGGGTACGGCGTCGTGTCCAACCTGTACGCCTACACGGCGCTCTTCTTCGCGCTGCTGACCTTCGGCATGGAGACGACCCTGTTCCGCTTCGCGAACAAACCGGACACGGACGACAAGATGGTGTATAGCAACGCCCTCCGGATGGTGGGCGGCGTGGGCCTCGGTTTCCTGGCGCTGGTCTTTCTGCTGTTGAAGCCGATTTCCGGGGCCATGGGCTACGGGGCGCATCCGGAATACATCGGCATGTTCGCGCTGATCACGGCGCAGGACGCCTTCCAGGCCGTGATGTTCAGCCGCCTGCGGCAGCAGCGCCGGCCGATACGCTTCGTGGTGCTGAAGCTGTCCTTCATCGTCCTGAGCGTCCTGCTGAACCTGTTCATTTTCTATGTGTTGAAGCGGATGCCGTCGATGCAGGGACTCTTCGAACAGTTCAATGCCGGAGCCGGCCTGATATTCGTCGCGAACCTGATCTGCACCACGATGGTCTCGTTCCTCTTCATTCCGGAGATCCGGGGCATCGCCTACGGCTTCGACAAGGGCATGGCGAAGGAGATGCTGCGCTACTCCTGGCCGCTGCTGCTCCTGAGCGTGGTGGGCGTGCTGAACCAGGTCTCGGACAAGATCCTGCTGCCGAAACTGATGCCGGGTGAGGAGGGCATGGTACAGCTGGGCATCTACGGCGCCTGCGTCAAGCTGGCGATGGTGATGGCCTTGCTCACGCAGGCCTTCCGCTATGCCTATGAGCCCATCGTCTTTGCGGACAGCAAGGACAAGAACAGCCCCGCGACGCTGGCCGACGGGACCAAATATTTCATCATCTTCACCCTGTTCGCGTTCCTGGCGGTGATGATCTATCTGCCGCTGCTGCAGCATTTCATCGGCGGCGACTACCGGGACGGCCTCGGCGTCATCCCCATCGTGATGATGGCGGAGATCTTCATGGGCGTCTATTTCAACCTGTCCTTCTGGTACAAGCTGACCGACCAGAACTGGTGGGGCGCCATCATCAGCGCCATCGGCGTGGCAGTGATGATCGGCATCAACATTCTCTTCGTGCCGAAGATCGGCTACTGGGCCTGCGCCTGGGGCGGATTCGCCGGCTACGGCATCCCGATGCTGATCAGCTACTTCCTCGGGCAGAAGAAATTCCCCGTCCCGTACGACCTCAAGGCCATCGGCAAATTCGCGCTGCTCGCGGGCGCACTGTTCGCGATCTACTGGTTCTGGCTGCGCACCCTGCCCGCATGGCTGCAGATGACGCTCGGAACGCTGCTGCTCGGGGCGTACGGCCTCACAGCCTGGAAAGAAATCAAAACAACCAAAGCAATATGAAACGAATTTTAACAATCACCCTCTGCTGCCTCGGCGCCGCTGCGATGCTCTGCAGCTGCGGCGGGAATGCCGCCAAGAAAGCCGCGAAGGACGCGGAAAAGGCTGCCGCCGACTCGATCGCGGCAGCGGAGCAAACCAAACGCACCATGGACAAAATCGCCAACCTGCCGGCCGAGCCGGTCTTCGACATCATCACCTCGATGGGTGTCATCAAGGTCAAACTGTATGCGGACACGCCCAAGCACCGCGAGAACTTCGCCAAGCTGGCGCTTGAGAAGTACTATGACGGCATCCTCTTCCACCGCGTCATCAAAGGCTTCATGATCCAGGCCGGCGATCCGCTGTCCAAGGACCCTGCCAACAAGGCTCGCTTCGGCACGGGCGGCCCGGACTACACCGTCCCCGCCGAGTTCGTGCCTGAGCACAATCACAAGAAGGGCGCCCTGGCCGCTGCCCGCCGCGGCGACGCCGTCAACCCGTACAAGGAATCCTCCGGTTCCCAGTTCTATCTGGTGCAGGATGCGGCCAACTGCGCGCAGCTGGACGGCGCCTACACCGTGTTCGGCGAGACGATCGAAGGTCTCGACGTGATCGACAAGATCGCTTCCGTGCAGACCGACAACCGCGACTGCCCCCTGCAGGATGTAAAAATTATTACGATCAAACTTGCCGAATAGTTTTTTGGCACAGAACTTGATATTTACCTAAACCGAATAGTTTTTTCATAGGTTTAATTTTAGGTTAGAATTGCGAGAGGGCCCCGCTGAGAAGCGGGACCCTTTAGTTTTTAAAGGGGATGTATTGAATTATTGGGGCGGAAAGTGTAAATTTGTAGGTTAGGATACACTAAAAACGACCGCACCCATGGAAAAAGTTACCGTTCTCCCTCCTGAGAAAATGATTAACGGATGGATCGATCCGAAGTACCTCCCCGAAGGCAAGGACAAGTATTATCTCCGCAACAAGCAAGTTCATAAACCGCGCGGCGGATGGCGGCACCTGACCAGTGACGAAATCGAGCGCCTGGTCAAGAACGACAACACGGCTGCCAGCTGGGACACCATCTGGGTCACGGACGAATTCCGCCCGCAGGGCATCAAGAACAACAAATTCTATGGCACGGTCCGCATCGGCCGCGTGTCCGAGAACGGCCTCCAGTTCCATGACCTGCGCCTGCCCATCGGCATCTCGAACTCATCGATCCACTCCTGCGACATCGGCGATGACTGCGCCATCCACAACGTCCATTACCTTTCCCACTACATCATCGGGAACCGCTGCATGCTCTTCAACATCGAGGAGATGTGCACCACGGACCATTCCAAATTCGGCAACGGCACCATCAAGGACGGCGAATCGGAGGACGTGCGCGTCAAGATCGAGGTGATGAACGAGACCGGCTGCCGGGCGGTGTATCCCTTCGACGGCATGACCACGGCAGATGCCTACATGTGGGCCAAGTACATCGACGACGAGCCGCTGCAGCAGAAGCTCCGCGAAATCACCCAGGCCTCCGTGGACAGCCACCGCGGCTATTACGGCACCGTGGGCGAGGGCTGCGTGATCAAGAACTCCTCCATCATCAAGGATGCCAAGATCGGCGCCGCCTGCTACATCAAGGGCGCCAGCAAACTCAAGAACATCACCATCAATTCCTCCGAGAAGGAGCCTTCGCAGATCGGCGAGAACGTGATCCTGGTCAACGGTATCATGGGTTACGGTAGCCGCGTCTTCTATTCCTGCACGGCCATCCGTTTCGTGATCGGCAACAACAGCGCCCTCAAGTTCGGCGCCCGCCTGATCAACTCCATCCTCGGCGACAACTCCACGATATCCTGCTGCGAGGTGCTCCACAACCTCATCTTCCCGGCGCACGAGCAGCACCACAACAACTCCTTCCTCATCGCCGCGTGCGTCAAGGGACAGAGCAACATGGCCGCCGGCGCGACCATCGGTTCCAACCACAACAGCCGCACCAACGACAACGAGGTGGAGGCCGGCCGCGGCTTCTGGCCGGGCCTGTGCACCAGCGTCAAGCACTCCTGCAAATTCGCCAGCTACACCCTGCTCGCCAAGGCGGACTATCCTGCCGAGCTGAACATTCCGCTGCCCTTCTCCTTGCTGAGCAACAACGCGAAGGAGGACCGCCTGGAGGTGGCGCCGGGTTTCTGGTGGTGCCACAACATGTACGCGCTGGCGCGCAACAACTGGAAATACAAGACCCGCGACAAGCGGATCACCAAGACGCAGAACATCGAATTCGATACCTTTGCCCCCGACAGCATGGAGGAGGTCATCCAGGGCCGCGAACTGCTGGAGCGCTGGACCGCCAAGGCGTGGTATCGGAAAGATAATAAAGCTTTCGACAAACTCAGCGACGAGCAGCTGCGGGCTAAGGGCCGCGAATTGCTCGACGGGGACTCCGCGATCGTGGACGCCCTTGAGGTATTCGGCGAAAACATGGAGAAAAGCAAGCGCAACGTCCTCATCCGCAAACCCTGGCGGGCCTATCGCGCCTACGGCGACATGCTGGTGCATTATGCCGTGATGAACGCGATGGACTACCTCGAGGCCAATCCGGGCGAGACGCTCACCTCCATGTCTGCATTCCTCAAGAGCCGCCGTCAACGCGAGTGGGTCAATCTGGGCGGCCAGCTGATGATGACGACCGAATTCGATCGTCTCCGCGCCGACATCAAGAGCGGCAAGCTGGCGGACTGGAAAGACATCCACAAGCGCTACAATGACATCTGGAGGCGTTATCCCGTCGACAAGCTCCGCCACGCCTATCTCTCGCTCTGCTGCCTGCTGGGAGTCGACAAGATGGACGCAACCCTGTGGCAAAAGGCCATTGACGAGGAGGTACGCATCCAGCGCTACATCTGCGACGAAGTGTACCGCACCCGCAAGAAAGACCACGACAATCCCTTCCGCCAGGCCACCTACCGCAACGCCGAGGAGATGACCGCCGCGATCGGGCAACTGGAGGACAACAGCTTCGTCAAGCAGATCCGGACGGAGACCGAAGTCAACCTCAGACGCCTCGAGGAATTGCGTTTACGTATCTAAAACCATCAAAATATGAATCTGAAAGACAATAAGTACGCCCAGTATTACCTGGTGCAGGAGATGATGGGGACCGTCCCCACCGTAGCCAAATTCGATCCCGATTGTTCCAAGTTCGTCGCGGACTCCGTCCGCAAGACCGGCAAGATCTTCTTCACCGGCGAGGGCTCTTCCCGCCTGCTCCCGGCCAAGAACAGCCGCCGCGTGGCCATGACCTGGGGCCTGGCCACCGAGGTGCAGACCGACGGATCCCACCAGGCTGCGCAGTATGACCTGAGCAAGTTCTCCGTGCTGATCGATTCCAACTCCGGCCGCACGAAGGAGGCCCTGATGCTTGCCAAAAAGCTGCAGGCGGAAGGCCACAAGGACACCTTCGCCCTGAGCGCCAATCCCGACACGCCGATCCGCCAGGCCTGTGCGGACGGCCATGTCCTCGGCTGCGGCTGGGAGGAGGCTGTGGCGGCCACCAAGAGCGTGGTCGAGCAGGCCCTCTTCTGCGAGTCCATCTTCTGGCACCTGGCCGGCAAGGACATGAAGGCGGCCCTGAAGGGGCTGCCCGAGAAGCTCGAGCAGGCGATGACGCTGCCCGTTCCCGCAGAGATCGTGGAATGGGTGAAGGGCGCCCACACCATCTATTTCGCCGGCTACAACGACGGCGTGGCCGAAGAGCTGACCCTCAAGACCAACGAGATCACCCGCCGCAAGAGCGACTTCCTGGAGGGCACCTACGCCGTCCACGGCATCGAGGAAGTGATGCAGGAAGGCGACATCGTGTTCGTGGTGGACCCGATCGAGAGCGAGTACGACAAGTTCCTGAACGTCTTCAAGGGCGCCGGCGTTCACGTGGTGGCCATCAGCACCAAGCAGACGCCGTTCGAAAAGACCATCGTCGTGCCGGAGGCCGGCGAACTGCAGCCCTATGTGTACCTCTGCGCCGGATGGAACATCCTCGTGGAGGTGGGCATCAGCGACGGCATCAACCTCGACAAGCCCGAGCGCGCCCGCAAGGTCGGCAACGAAATGTAATCAGCGGGGCCAGCGTATGCGGTTTCTGACAAACCCTTCGACCGACCCCTGGTACAATATGTCGTTCGACGAGTACTGCCTGGAGCAGTATCCGTCGAACGACTGCTTTTTCTATCTGTGGCGCAACGCCCCTTCCGTGATCGTGGGTGCCAACCAGAACGTCTATACGGAAGTCAATCTTGCCTTCCTGGAAGCGAACGGCATCCGGCTGGCGCGCCGGGTCACGGGCGGCGGCGCCGTCTATCACGACCTGCAGAACCTCAATTATACCATCATCGGGCGGGACGCCTCGCCGGAGCCGGTGGTGGAGGCGTTGCGCATGCTGGGCGTCCCGGCGGAGCTGACGGGCCGCAACGACATCTTCGTCGAAGACCGCAAGGTCTCCGGTTATGCCCGCCGTCTCTGGCGGGACCGCCAGATCATCCACGGCACGCTGATGTACGACGTGGACCTGGACACGCTGGCCCGTGCGCTGGACGTGCCCGGTTCCAAGCTGGCCGCCAAGGGCATCGCTTCCGTGCGCAGCCGGGTGGCCAACCTCAAGGATTACCTGCCGCAATTCACCTCGCTGGATGCGTTGCAGGCAGCCTTGCAGGAAATACTGTCGGCAGGCGACGTGGAACTGCCTTTCGGTGAAGAACGCCGTGCGGCGGTACGGCGGCTCAGCGAGGAGAAATTCTCCACCTGGGACTGGATCTACGGCCAGTCGCGCACCGCGCAGATCGTGCGTTCCGGCCGCCTGGCCTGCGGTACCATCGAGGTGCAGCTGTCGCTCGACAGCGGCGTAATCCGGGAAGCCGCATTCCGCGGCGATTTCCTCGGCGGCCGGCCGGCGCAGGAACTGGCCGGTCGCCTGGTCGGGCTGCGCTTCGAGCGCACCGCCTTGCAGCAAATACTCAACGCCGCCCAAGTAGCGGACTACTTCGACGGCGTCAAGGCAGAAGATTTGCTTGCGCTGTTGTTCGGCGACTAGCGCTGAATGGCGCGCAGGTTGTTTTTCAGCTGCTCCACGGAGCTGGCGCCCACGATGACCGAAGTGACCTCCGGGCGGCGCAGGATCCAGCGCAAGGCATATTGCGCGAGGCTGAGACCCTCCGCCCGCGCTTCCTCGTTCCAGGCACGCAACTGTGCCAGCAGTTCGGGCGTCAGTACGCTTTCCTGCAGGAAGATGCTGTGCCGCATCCGGGAGTCTTCCGGGATGCCGTTGAGGTAGCGGTCAGTCAGGAGCCCCTGTGCCAGCGGCGAGAATGCCACGAACCCGGCGCCCTTGGCGGCCGCCTGGGACAGAATCTCCGTTTCCGGCTCCCGGTCCAGCATGTTGTATTTCCCCTGATAGACCAGACAGGGCACGTGTGCGTCCTGCAGGTAGGCATAGGCCCGGGCCGCCATCTCCGGAGGGTATTTGGAGATGCCGACGTAAAGCGCCTTGCCGCTGCGGACGATGTCCACGAGGGCCTGCATCGTCTCCTCGAGCGGGGTCAGCGGATCCGGCCGGTGGGAGTAGAAAATGTCCACGTAGTCCAGCTGCATCCGCTTCAGGCTCTGGTCCAGCGAGGCGATCAGGCTCTTGCGGGAGCCCCATTCGCCGTAAGGCCCCGGCCACATGTCGTGGCCGGCCTTGGTGGTGATGAGGATCTCGTCGCGGTGCGCGGCGAGCGAGCGCCGGAAGATCTGGCCGAACATCGTCTCGGCGCTTCCGTAAGGCGGGCCGTAGTTGTTGGCCAGGTCGAAACAGGTCACGCCGCCGTCAAAGGCGGCTTCCACGATCTGGCGGCAGCGCTCGGGGTCGGCGGAGCCGCCGAAGTTATGCCAGAATCCCAGCGATATCTCGGACATGAGGATGCCGCTCCGCCCGCAGCGGCGGTAATTCATCGCTTCGTAACGCGGAGCGGTCAGTTCGTAATTCTCCATATGATATTATTTGCTCTTGTCCGGCGCGGCGGGCGTGCCTGGGAGCGGCTTGTAGTTCTTCAGCTCGCCCTTCAGGTACTCGACCGCCTTCTCCAGCTGGGCGTCCTTGCCGAGCCAGTCTTCGAACGGATTAATGTCCACCACGATGTCGGGATCGACGCCGTGTCCCTCGATGATCCATTCACCCTCCGTGGAATAGGAGGTGAAGAACGGGGTGCGCATGTCCTGCCCGTCCACGAACTGGCGGGAGCTGGTGATGCCCACGATGCCGCCCCATGAGCGGGTGCCGATCAGTTTGCCCAGACCCAGCTTGCGGAAGCCGTAGGGGAAGAGGTCGCCGTCGGAGGAAGAGTACTTGTCGATGAGGCAGACCTTCGGGCCGTAGAACGCTTCGTTCGGGACCGGCTGGTTGCCGCCGTTGCGGTACATGTTGACCCGGTACACTTCGCGCTGGAGGCGTTCCAGGATCATCGGCGAGACGTTGCCGCCGCCGTTCATGCGGTCATCCACGATCAGGGCCTTCTTGTCGAGCTGCGTGTAGAAGAGCTTGGTGAACATGTCCAGGCCCTCGGTACTCATGTCGGGGATGTGGATGTAGCCGATTTCGCCATTGGAAAGTTTGTCCACCTTCTCGATGTTGGTCTGCACCCATTCGTAGTAGGAGAGGTTGGACTCGTCGTCCACGGGCTTGACATAGACCGTGCGGGCGCCCTTGCCGGAGGCGGAGGACGCGATCTTCAGGGAGACGGTCTTGCCGGCCTTGCCGATCAGCGCCTGGCCCGGATCCACAAGATCCCTGGCCGGCGTGCCGTTCACTTCCACGATGTATTCGCCCACCTTGGCGTCGACGCCGGGCGTGCGGAGCGGGCAGCGCAGGGTGGCGTCCCAGTCGGCGCCGCGGAAGATCTTCTCGATCCGGAAGGCGCCCGTGCCCTTGTCCTTGCTGTAGGTCGCGCCGAGCAGGCCGGTGGCGATGCGCGGGATGTCATGCTTCTCGCCGGAGGTGATGTAGGCGTGGCCGATGTTCAGCTCGCCGATCAGTTCGCCGATGAGGTAGGTGAGGTCGTCGCGGTGCTTGACGTACGGCAGCATCTGGCCGTATTTTTCACGCATGTGGTTCCAGTCCACGCCGTGCATGTTCTCCACGTAGAAGTTGTCGCGCGTGATGCGCCAGCTCTCGTCGTAGATCTGCGCCCATTCGGTCTCGTGGTCAATCATCATGTCGATCTCGTCGGTCGGGACGTTGCCGCCGCGGGCCGGGCCGCCGAAGGGAACCACTTTGTATTTGCCATCGCTGCGTACGAGCGCCTTCTTGGCGTCGGGCGTCAGCACGAGCGGCATGTCCGCCGGGCCGTCGCCGGTCTGCAGGGTCTTGAGGTCGAAGGTCTTGACCCCGGCTGCGCCGCGTCCGCCGGGAGCGCCGGGACCGCCGAAGGAGCTGTAGTACAGTTTGTCGCCGTCGGCGAGGAGGAGGCGGTAGCGGCCGGCCGGCAGCGGCAGCGCGGTAGCGCGCTGTGCGAGGCCGTCAAGGTCGACCTTGGTAACAGGGGCAGGAGATCCGCCGGTCACGCCGGCGGATGACGGTGCGTTGGGGCCGGGTTTGCCGGGCGCCGCCTTGCCAGGTTCGGGCTTCCCCTCGTTCCGGGCCCCCTTTCCGTCATTCGCCGGCTCCGACCGGCGAATCTCATATTCGTCATTCCCCAGCGTCAGCGGGTTCGGCGTATCCTTTGCGAGCGGGAGGATGAAGACGTAGTCGGAAAGGCTGTAGGACGCGTTCCATTCCACGTCGGAGTACTGTGAGCGCAGCTCGCGGGAAGAGGTGAAGAAGAGGTACTTGCCGTCGCGCGAGAAGAGCGGCTGCCCCGCCGGGTACCAGCGGTCGGTCACCTGGTAGCTCTTGCGGGCCTTGAGGTCGAAGAGCCAGAGACCGCTCATGTAGTTGGGCATTTCGGTCGTGTAGGCCGCCCAGGTGCCGTCCGGCGACAGGGTGAAGGCGCGGATGGCCGCGTCCTTGCCCACGATGATGCGCGTGAGCGCCTTGCTGTCCACGTCGAGTTCATACACATCCCAGTGCAGGGTGGAGAAGTAGAGCTTCTTGCCATCGGGGCTCCACTGCAGGTTGGTGGGATAGCCTTCGTTGAAAGAGGTAAGGCGGGTGGCCTGCGTCATGTTGTCCGCGGGAGCGGTATAGACCTCGTATTCGCCGGAGGCGTCGGAGAACCAGGCGATGCGGGAGCCGTCCGGGCTCCATTCCGCCTCGCGCTCGTGCGAACCCGGTGAGCGGGAAACGTTCACCACCGGACCCTTCTCGGCCGGCAGGGAGAAGATGTCGCCGCGGGCGACCATCAGCACGCGCTTGCCGTCCGGGGAGAGGCTGTAGCCGCTGATGGCGAGGTTGCCGCTGCGGTACTCGGTACGGCTCCAGACGTTGTCGTCGGCGAGCTGGATCGAGACTTTCTCGGCCGCGCCCTTGCGCACGTCATATTTATAGATGTAGCCGCCGTTCTCAAAGACGACGTAGCCGTCGGCGCTGTGGGCCGGGAACTTGCAGTCGTATTCGGTGAAGTCCGTCACCTTGCGGGTCTGCCTGCTCTTCGTGTCATAGACGAAGAGGTTCATCGTCCGGTCGCGGTCGGAGAGGTAGTAGATCTCGTTGCCGATCCACATCGGGAAGATGTCCTGGGCGTCGTTGTCCGTGATTTTCTCGAGCTTGGTCGTCCCTACCGTGTTGATCCAGATGTCGTCCGCCTGGCCGCCCCGGTAGTATTTCCAGGTGCGGAATTCGCGGAACATGCGGTTCATCGCGAGCTTCTTGCCATCCGGCGAATAGGAGCAGAAGCCGCCCTCGGTCGTGGGGATGAACTCCGGCAGGCCGCCCTCGGCGTCCACCTTGCAGAGCTGCGCCCGCAGGCCGCTGAAGCACCACTGCTTGCTGCGGTAGACGATCTGCTTGCCGTCAGGGGTCCAGCCCATCACGATGTTGTTGGGGCCCATGCGCTCGCCCACCTGGTCGCGTCCCACGAGGGCGCTGTAGGTGATGCGCTTCGGTTCGCCGCCCGTGATCGGAATGGTATAAACCTCGGTGTTGCCGTCGTACTGCGCCGTGAAGGCCACGGTCTTGCCGTCCGGGGAGATCTTGGGGAAGCACTCGTAGCCGACGTCGGAGGTGAGCTTGACCGCCCGGCCGCCGTCGATGCCGACGCAGTAGAGATTGCCTGCATAGCAGAAAACGATCTTGCCGCCGCCCACGGCGGGGAAGCGGAGCAGACGCGCCTCGTCCTGCGCGGGCGCCGCCAACAGCGGAAGCGCCAGGGCCAGGGAGGCGATGGTCAGGAGAAATTTCTTCATATGACGATTAATAATTCAGTGATTTGCGGTAGTTGTAGCCGGCCTGCTCGAGGACGGGGAATTCGTGCTCGCGCAGCACGCGCAGGAAACGGGTCCAGTCGCGCTGTCCCGCGGGGCACCATTGCACCTCCGCGAGTGCGAGCATGCGCGGGAGCAGCATGTATTCCAGCTGCTCCGGCGTGGCGATGTATTCCGTCCAGAGGTTCGCCTGCACACCGAGGATATGGTGCGCGCCCGCCGGGTCTATGCCCTCCAGCGGATCCATCGAATACAGCTTTTCCAGCGTGACGACGCCGTGGAAGCCGTCCGGTTCCCCGGCGGGGTCCTCCGCCTGGCGATAGTCGAAATAGCAGTGCGAGACGGGCGACAGGATGGCGTCGAAGCCCTCGGCGGCCGCCTGGACGGCGCCTTCCGTGCCCCGCCAGGACATCACGGTCGCGCCCGGGGCGAGCTGCCCTTCGAGGATCTCGTCCCAGCCGATGATCTTCTTGCCCTTCGTGGCCAGGAAGTCCTGGACGCGCCCCGTCACATAGTTCTGCAGGTATTGTTCCGCCGTGAAACGGTCGTCGTCATGCAGGCCCAGCGCGCGGATTAGCGCCTGGCATTCCGGGCATTTCTTCCACTCGTCCTTGGGACATTCGTCCCCGCCGATGTGGACGTATTCGCCCGGGAAGAGTTCCGCCACCTCGGCCAGCACGGCCTCCAGGAAGGCGAAGGTGCTCTCCTTGCCCACGCAGAGGACCTGGTCGGAGACGCCCCATTTCGTCCAGGCGGCGTAAGGACCGCCGGTGCAGCCCAGCTCCGGATAGGCGGACAGGGCCGCCAGCATGTGGCCGGGAAGGTCGATTTCCGGCACCACGGTGATGCCGCGCACCGCCGCGTAGTCTACCACCTCGCGGATCTGCTCCTGCGTGTAGAAGCCGCCGTAACGGATGCCGTCGTTGGACGAGAAATCATGACCGACCATCGTGCCTTCGCGCCAGCAGGCGATCTGGCTCAGCAGCGGGTAGGACTTGATCTCGATGCGCCAACCCTGGTCGTCGGTGAGGTGCCAGTGGAAGCGGTTCAGCTTGTACATGGCCATCACGTCCAGGTAGCGCTTGATCTCGTCTATGTCCCAGAAATGGCGGGAGCAGTCGAGGTGCATGCCGCGCCAGGCGAAGCGTGGCTCGTCGCGGATGATGCAGCCGGGCAGGACCCAGCGTTCCTTTTCGGCCGTCCGCTGGCCGTAGATGGCCGCGGGCAGCAGCTGCCGGAGCGTATGCAGGGCATAGAGGACGCCGGCGTGGCCGCTCGCGCGGACCACGAGGCGGCCGGATGCAATTTCAATCACGTATGCTTCCGGAGCCAGCACGGCGTCGCGCAGGAAAAAGGCGCCCTTCACCTTGCCCGACGCGACCGCCTGGTCGAGTCCGGGGGGCGCGGAGAACGGGCAGGACTTGCCGCTGACGTAGCCCAGATGGGAGGCGAAATCCCGGACGGCGGCCCGGGTCTCCATGCTGAAGGTCGGATCGCACTTGAAAGGCCTGCCGGAAATGCGGACGCTGCCGCTGCCCGGAACGATCTCCGCAGGCCGGGGGACGACATCCTCCGGCGCACCCGCCCGCGCGGACACGGCGAGCAGGCACAGTACACCCATGAGCAGGAAACGTTTCATCGGGATAAAGATAATCAATAAATCAACAAACCGACCACGCCTGCGCCCAAAATGATGGCGATCGGACCGGCTTTCCTGGAGATGCCGAGCGCGAAGGCGGCCGCGAAAATGACCCAGGACGTCCAGTCCGGGAAGCTCTCCCGGATCACGCTCAGCTGCGGCTGCAGTCCGGACCAGCGGGTCCGGAAAATGAGCACGAGCGCCGCTGCGCCGATCAGTCCGGCCACGGCCGGCCGCAGGGCGCGCATCATGTCCGCGAAGGTGCGTCCTTCGTGGAAGCGGTAGAAGAAACGGATGATCAGGAAGAAGACGAGGAAGGAGGGGAGCACCACCGCGAAGGTGGCCAGGACCGAGCCGAGCACGCCGCCCAGCTCGCCGAAACCGGCTCCGTACATCACCTCGTAGCCCACGTAGGTGGCGCAGTTGATACCGATCGGGCCCGGCGTGGATTGGGAGATGGCCACGATGTCCGTGAACATCTCCTGCGTAATCCAGCCGTGCGCCGTGACCACCTGTCCCTGGATGAGGGAGAGCATCGCCCCGCCGCCACCGAAGTTGAACAGCCCGATGAAGAAGAAGGTGAAAAACAGTTGTCCCAACAATCCGGTCATGACGCTTTCTTCTGGAGGATCAGGGAAACGGACACGGAGACCGAAATGGTCACAAGGATGATCCAGATCGGGGAGACTTTCAGGAAGGCGACGCCCAGCAGGGAAAAGATGGCGATCAGCCAGGTCCACCAGGACTTGCAGCCGGACTTCGCCATCCGCACGGCGGGCACGAGGATCAGCGCCACGGCGGCCGGGCGGACGCCCTGGAAAAAGCGGCGCACGATGTCATTGTCCTGGAACTCGGTGAAGAACATCGCGATCAGCAGGATGATGACCAGGGACGGGAGTACGGCACCCAGCGCGGCCACGATACTGCCTGGGAGGCGCTTGATTTTGTGGCCGGTGAAGATGGCCATGTTGACGGCCAGCAACCCCGGGGCGCTCTGCGCCAGCACGATCAGGTCCTGGAAATCTTCATCCGAGATCCAGCCGCGTCGGGTCAGTTCGCGTTCTATTAAAGGAAGCATTGCGTATCCGCCTCCGATGGTGAACGTCCCCACCTTGGCGAATACGCAAAACAGTTTCCAGAGAGATGCCTGGGCGGGCACTAGGCCTCCTTTTCGGCCAGCAGCGCGTCGGCCTTGGCCGCGAAGTGCTTGTACATCAGGGCGTCGACCGCCACGGCGAACGCGCAGCCCACGACGACCGCCACGACGACGAAGACGAAGCCGACCTTCGGGATGAGCGCGAAGATGCCGCAGACGACACCGATGAGGATGCCGGTGAGCAGCTGGATGGCGAAGATGCGCCATTTCTCGCCGAGCGTGATGTCATAGCTCAGCGTGAGGCTCTTGAGCGGGGATGTGCCCTTGTCGATCAGCAGGTAGGTGGCGAAGCCCCAGGCGAGCGAGAGGACGATGGCCGGAATGAACATGAAGGCCATCGCGGCGGTGATGCCGATGCTCAGCAGGCCGAGCAGCAGGAAGAAGTTGCCGAAGAACTTGAAATTCTCTTTGTCGAAAATGGACAGCGGATCCACCACTTCGCCCCGGCTCATGGCGATCACCGCCTTGTACAGGCCGACGGTCGTACCGACGTTCAGATACGGGATCCATACGGTCAGGACATAGAGGATGACGAGGAGAATGAGCGGGAGGACATTCTTGATGGCGAGCTGGAACGCATCCTTGATGGTTTCCACGACATTGATTTTAGGATAATCCATGAGGTTAGTGCTTTAGTTCAGCATCAAATATCGCGAAAAAAACCGAGGAAAAAAATAGACGAAAAATTTTGTGAATAAATTTGGTGAATTCAAAAAAGTGGTTTACCTTTGCAGTCCCTTTCCGAGAGGAATGGACAAGATCATTGAAAATACTGGAAGATAAGTACAAGCAAGTACCGAGAAACTAAGAATCGAGAGCGTTGATTTCTTTGGAAATTGATGAGTGTCAGGAGAAGACTGAGTAAGTATAAAGAATATACAAAGAAGAGTTTGATCCTGGCTCAGG
>JAFXUS010000082.1 GCA_017535125.1 Bacteroidales bacterium
TCCATGAGCCGCACCCACACGCAGATGATGGACGTCGTCTCCCTGACCACGCCCACGGGCACGTACCGGCTGGACGAGGCCGCCAAAACCTGGACGGCGCAGCCCGGCGCGGGTGCCTTCGCCGGAGGCAAACTCCGGTTCATCCGCCAGGGAAGCTGCAAGCTGAACGGGGAGACCGGATGGTATTTCGACGAATACCGCGCGGACGACGGCAGCAGTTTTACATTCTACTACAATAGCAACAAGGTGTCTGTGCTCGAACTCGGTGCTCCGGGCGGAGAGGGCCTCGGCGCCATGAACCTTCAATCCTTCAGCAGCTACATCCCGTCCAACATGTACTTCTGCGTCGGCAACGACTGGAAGGAAGACGCCGGTGCCGGCGGAATGGATGCTCTTGGCATGGCGGGGCTGGACAAATCCGCGCTGGAAGCGCAGATCCGCGAGAGCCTCAAGGGCGAAGAGCTGCCGCCGGGCATGAGCGTTGACGACCTCGTGAAGATGGCGATGGGCTCCATGGGCGGCGCGGCCGGCAAAGGGGGAGCGCAGAAGAAGTCTGCTTTCCCGGCTCCGCCGAAATGCGCCACCCGCTGGACCGACAGCGGCTCGCCCGAAGAGCTCGCCTGCGGAGGCAGCCTCTCGCGCATCGTGATCAGCGACAAGCGGAACCTTTCCGCCCCCGTCTATGCTTCCGCGATGCAGCCCGCGAAACCGCCCGTGGGGCCGAAAGAAGGGCTGGAAGTTACCGAAGAAGGTGTCCGCAGGGCAGCGGAGCTGCTGCAGAAGGAAATCCAGGGCATGACGGCGAAGGAAATGGTTAGCCTCATCATGGACCGCAACGACGCCATCTGCCAGCAGATGATGCTGGGGGATATCAATGGTCAGCTTATCGAGCAGGCGATCGCCCGGGCTGCCGCTTACCCGCATCCGGCCACGTACAGCACCGTGGGTGCCATGTATCAGGTCAAGGCGGAGCCGGCCAAGGCGCTGGAATACTACCAGGCGGCCGAGGAAATGGACCCGAAGGACATCGTCGTGGAATACGGCATCCTGGACTGCTACATGGATATGGAGAATTATGCCGCCGCCCGCAAGGTGGTCCCGAAGATCATCGAGCTGTGCGAGGACGGCAAATGGCGCGACGGTGCCGTGTACTTGCGCAAGGCCCAGCTGGATATCGAGGCCGGGGAACTCTACGAAGCCGTGGACGATCTGTTCATGTCGCTGTCGCTGGGACATTTCGAGGAAGAAAGTGCCAACATGCTGATGTCGATGCTGCTCCAACTGGAAGCCACCGGCATCAAGTCGGTCGATGGCCTGGATTTCAAAGGCGTGCTGGACCGTGTATTCAGTGAGAAAAACCTGAAACTGCTCCGCAAGGGGATTACCTGGAGCTTCGACAACCTGGACCTTGGACGTCCGGAGCGGACGTTCCCGATCGACTTCGCCGCATCGGCCATCAAGTCTATCTGGCCTTCCCTGGAGATGACGGCGGATGCAATGGACACCCACCGGGACAAGCTGCTCAAGACGGCGGAAGTGCCCAAGGACAAGGAAGATTTCTTTGCGCTGTATATGGCGATGGGCAGTGCCGAGACCGTGGTTCCGGGGGCCCAGAGCATGGCCGATTCCGGCATCAACCTGGACATCGTGCAAAAAGAGGCCGCCAAGAGCGCCCGCGCCCGGCGGGAGATCGCCAAAGTGGAGCGCCAGTTCCAGAATCTGCCTTCGATGCAGGGAACCTACAAGATGTTGAGCAAGGCGCTGGCCACCAAGTACGGTTACCAGGGCTTCTACCTGCCTGACGCCCGCGCTTTCTATTGCCTCACGGCGCTGAATTTCTACCATCGCTGGTTGGTGGCCTACTACGCCGGCGGCTTCTCCTGGACGGAAGACAAGGACGAAGACGGTATCGACGAAACGCTGCATGGCTGCTATCCGGAGAGCTTCAAGGCGCGCTTCAAGGAGGATGTGCGCATCTACCAGAAGTATGAACGGGACATGGCAGCGGCGGCCGAACGGCACCGGGCGGAGGAAGAAAAATATAGCAAACAGCTGGAAGCCTTGGCGAAACGGCACTCGAAGCACGATGCCGAAGAAGATGAGTGCACCCGGGAGATGGCCAAGGTCCTCCATCAATTGATGATGGCGACGATGGTCCATCATCCGCAGGAGAACCTGGACATCACGGAAGCGGAGGACATCGCCCTCACCCGCAACAACAACGATCACTTCATCGCCGACATCAAGCCCTTCCTGGAATACTGGTACTCCGATATGGGCGGGTACGCCCAGTACATCCGGGACGATGCCCTCTATACCTATTTCCAGTTCAATGCCTATGCCGATGTCTATGACGCCTGGGCGGAGCCGTACCGCAGTGCCGCCTCGCTTGGCAAGCAACTGTCTGATGATCAGGATTTCATAGACCAGAAGCACGCAGAACTGGAAGCGGAATGGGAGCGGCAGGAGCAGGAGCGGATCCGGGCCACCATCCTGGCCAAGATCGAGGAAGACCGCCGCAGGGCTGAAGCTCCCGGCCAGGAACGGACGCTGTCCGACTTCTATGTCACCTTCCCGTTCGGCAACTTTGACTTATCGGTAGGATACGTAGACGGCCACCTGGGCTGGAAGTACAAAGACAACCAGGACGGTTCCGTGCTGATTGGCCGGTTCATCGGCAGCGAAACCCGCTCTTACCGCATCTTCCGTACGCTGGCAGACGAGCCGACGCCCCCGAATCAGGAGCTCAAGGGCTGGGTGGACGGTCTCATCCAGAATACGTTGGAGGCGCTGCTCGGTGATTCCCGGAGCGAAGCTTTCAAATGGATGGTGGGGGCCGCCAACGGCGCACGCGGGAAGCTCCTCCAGACCGACGGCACCCGCTATGAAGGCACCACGCGGGACTCCGCCGGCAACATCATCCCGGAGCGCGTGACCGAGAAGACCGGATCCGTCGACTCCATCATGTGGGGCACCGTCTCCGTCACCAAACGGCGGACCCAGATCGGCGCACACGTGAAGAAGCAGACCCTCTCCACCTTCCCGATGCCCTTCCCGGGCAATTACCTGAATATTAGTTTCACCATTGGTAAGTCCTCGGAATGAGAAAGATCATAGCATTCATTATCGCCTTCCTACCCCTGCTCACGGGGGCGCAGGAGCGGTACCGGACGCTGAAACTGGAGCAGGTGAACGAGGCGGACACGCTGCTCGTCGGCTGGCTTGACGTCCAGTCCGCGGATGCGGAGCGGGGGATTGCCCTGCTGAATACCTATGCCGGCCTCTTCGAAAAGCGGGCGCAATACCTGGCCGCTCAGGCCCAGGCGGGGCTTGGTGCGTCGGATGAGATGGCCCGGGCGCTCGCCGAGCAAGATGCCATCTTTGAAGGTATGCGCAAGGAGTACACCCAGATGCTCCAGCAGGAGGGACTTGATGCGGAGAGCCGCAGGAGCCTCGAGGAGGCGCTCGCCCAGCTGGATGACGCCAAAGCCGAGGCGCGCCGCAGCGTACAGGGGAGTATACAGGGGATGGCTGCCGAGGGACGGGAAGCGATCGCCGGCGTGGACCCGTCGGAATTCTCAGAAGAACGGCTGCTGCTGATCAAGCAGAACCTGCAGAAATACCTGCTGGGCGGCCGCCTGTGGGGATTTTCCGCGGCGCGGGATTTCCGGAACGGATTCGCCGCCGTGGCGCGGAAAGACAGCGACGGCGACGAGCACTGGGGCTTCGTGAACCGCGCCGGGCGCCTGGCGATCCCGTGCCGGTGGGACGACGTGTTCAACTTCAACAACCAGCGCTACTACAGGCTCAGCGTCTGGGACGACCCGGAGGATGACGACGACCGTCCCTGGACCTCGGTCCGCAAGGGCAACGACGTCGGTATGATCGACACGCTCGGCGTGGTGCGCATCCCCGTGCGCTACCCCTACAACAGCCGCGCTCAAATTGTCTTTTACCGGACTTCGGTCGGCGAGCTTGCCGCCGTCCGCGATCCCCAGACCCGCAAATGGGGCTTTATCGACCGCGACGCCGCCTGGGTGATCAAACCCTTCCTGGCCGACGAACCTGAATGGGACGAGGAACAGGGCTGCTTCGTGGATGCCGAGGGCCGTCCCGTAGCCAGGCAGTAGCGTGGCGTTTTTCGTAAACAACTGAATTTGTGCGCTTTACAGAATGAACCTGTTCGTTTTTAGACAGGTTCATTCTGTAAAAGCCTAATTGTCAAGCGCTTGTAGAAAACGGCAAATAGCAACGATGAATCGTGACCGCTGCGTCGGCCGTTAGCGAAGAGCATTGTGGTTTATGGCAAAAAATGTTATCTTTGCAAGCTTAAACAATAATTACGCGATATGTTGACGATTGCATTCACCGATGGTACCATCCGTCCCTGGGACGACGATGAGACCAAACACATCTTCTGGCACTCCTCCGCGCACCTGATGGCGGAGGCGCTCGAGGCACTCTACCCGGGTGTCAAGTTCGGTGTGGGACCGGCCGTCGAGACCGGCTTCTACTACGACGTGGACCTGGGCGACCGGCAGATTTCCGACGCCGACCTCAAGGCGGTCGAGGACAAGATGATCGAGCTGGCGCGAACTAAGGAGACGTTCGAGCGCAAGGAGGTGTCCAAGGCGGATGCGATGGCCTACTTCAAGGAAAAGGGCGACCCGTACAAGTGCGAGCTCATCCAGGACCTCGAGGACGGCACCATCACGTTCTACACGAACGGCGCCTTCACCGATCTGTGCCGCGGCCCGCACGTCAAGCACGTCGACGACATCAAGGCCGTCAAGCTGACCGCCATCGCCGGCGCCTACTGGAAGGGTGACCAGAACCGTGAGCAGCTGACCCGTATCTACGGCGTCACCTTCCCCAAGAAGAGCATGCTCGACGAGTACCTGACCCTCCTCGAGGAGGCCAAGAAGCGCGACCACCGCAAGCTCGGCAAGGAGATGGAGCTCTTCACCTTCTCCAACCGCGTGGGCCTCGGCCTGCCGCTGTGGCTGCCCCGCGGCGCCGTCATGCGCAACACGCTGGAGAACTTCCTCCGCAAGAAGCAGGCAGAACTGGGCTACCTGCCCGTCGTCACCCCGCATATCGGCAGCAAAGAACTTTACGTGACCTCCGGCCACTACGCCAAATACGGCAAGGACAGCTTCCAGCCGATCCACACGCCCCAGGAGGGCGAGGAATACATGCTCAAGCCGATGAACTGCCCGCACCACTGCGAGATCTTCCGCAGCAGCCCGCGTTCCTACCGCGACCTGCCGCTGCGCTTCGCGGAATTCGGCACCGTCTATCGCTATGAGCAGAGCGGCGAGCTGCACGGCCTGACCCGCGTCCGCGGTTTCACCCAGGACGACGCCCACCTCTTCTGCCGCCCGGACCAGCTCCAGGAGGAGTTCGAGAAGGTCATCGACCTCATCCTCTACGTCTTCAAGACGCTGAA
>JAFXUS010000083.1 GCA_017535125.1 Bacteroidales bacterium
GAATATTGGACGGCGGGCCGCTTCTACGCCAAGTGCGACGGCATCGCCAAGACGCTGCTGCGCATCGCCGACCGCTACGGGCGGCTGCCCGACGCCGTCGGGTTCGCCGAGGTGGAGAAAGGCTTCGTGCTGCGTCAGCTCCGGGAAGGCCCAGAGCGCCAATTTCCCGTTCTGCACCATCGAGCCGAACCTCGGTTCCACGAACGTCCCCGACAAGCGCCTGGAGGTGCTGTCCGAGATCTGCAAGCCCCAGCGCACGATCCCGGCCACGGTGGACATCGTGGACATCGCCGGCCTGGTGCGGGGCGCGAGCCGCGGAGAGGGCCTGGGCAACCAGTTTCTCGCGAACATCCGCGAGTGCGACGCCATCCTGCACGTGCTGCGCTGCTTCGACGACGGCAACGTCGTCCATGTGGACGGCTCCGTGGACCCGGTCCGGGACAAGGAAGTCGTGGACCTGGAGCTCCAGATCAAGGACCTGGAGACGGTGAACGCCCGCATTGCGAAGGTGCAGAAGCAGGCCACGACCGGCGGCGACAAGGAGGCGAAGAAGCTGCTGGAGCTGCTGGTCCGCTACAAGGCCGCCCTCGAGCAGGGCAAGTCCTGCCGCAGCGTGGCCCCGGCCAACGAGGAGGAAGCCGCCCTCGCGCACGACCTCTTCCTGCTCACGAACAAGCCTGTGATGTACGTGTGCAACGTCGATGACGCTTCCGCCGTGAACGGCAACGCCTACGTGGACGCCGTCCGCGAGGCCGTCAAGGACGAGCACGCCGAGATCCTCGTGATCTCCGCCCGCACGGAGTCCGAGATCGCCGAGATGGAGGACTACGAGGACCGGCAGATGTTCCTCGAGGAGATGGGCCTGCACGAGTCCGGCGTGGTGCGCCTGATCCAGGGCGCCTACCATCTGCTCGGCCTGCAGACCTTCTTCACGGCCGGCGCCGACGAGTGCCGCGCCTGGACCATCCACGTGGGAGACAAGGCGCCCAAGGCCGCCGGCGTCATCCACACCGACTTCGAGAAAGGCTTCATCCGCGCCGAGGTGATCAAGTACGACGACTTCGTCCAGTATAAGACCGAAGCGGCCGTCCGCGCCGCCGGCAAGATGGGAATCGAGGGTAAGGAGTACGTTGTGCAAGATGGAGATATAATGCATTTCCTGTTCAATGTCTGACGACATTGAGGAAATGCATAGTAATCATTGAGGGGCGGACCCCTCAAACTCCTCCAGTCGGCAGAGCCTCCGAAACCAGCAAACAGCAGCAATGAAAGCAATAAGCCAGTGCACCCGGTGTGGTGCTACATATAGCGCCGAGATTCCGCAGAGCGTGAATGCAGCGACGGATCCGGACCTGAAGGAAAAGGTCCGGAGTGGGGAGTTGTTCACCTGGACCTGCCCGCACTGCGGCACGGCGAACCTGCTGTCCGTTCCCTTTCTCTACCATGACCCGTCCGCACACCTCATGCTTGTGCTGACGACGGCGCCGCTGGGTGCCGAGGGCCTGCCGGAGGGCTATACGGGCCGCCAGGTGCGTAGCGTGGGCGACCTCATGGAGAAGATCAAGATCTTCGACGCGGGGCTGGACGACGTCATCATCGAGATGTGCAAGTTCGTGACCTGCCAGGAGCTGAAGAAGGACGTGGCGCTCCGTTTCGCCGGCATGGACGGCGCGGACGCCGAGATGACCTTCACCTACCCGGAAAACGGGCAGATGGAGCTCGTGGCGGTCGGCTTCAACGTATATGAAGATTGCGCCGGCATTCTGCGGCGCAATCCCCAAATCCGGGAGTCCGTCCAGGGGCTGGCACTCATCGACCAGGCCTGGCTCTCCCGGTATTTCCGGTAATTTTTCCGGACAGCAGCAGACCGACCGGACCTAGAACGCGGCAATCAGCTCGTCGTTCGTATAGGCATCGGCCCCGTAGCAGGTCTTCAGGTAGGCGAGACCGCCCAGGTAATCCTCTTCCGTGAAGGCGTTGGTCGCCTCCTTGGCGACGACCACGTCGTAGCCGAGCATGTAGGCGTCGGCGGAGGTGTGGCGGCAGCACATATGTGTGTGCAAGCCGGTGATGATCACGGTCTGGACGCCAAGCTCCTTGAGCAGGATATCGAGATCGGTCTGGAAGAAGCCGCTGTAGCGGCGCTTGGGCACCACATAATCCTTGTCGCAGAGCTCCAGCTCCGGAATCACCTCGGCGCCGGGCGTGCCCTTGATGGCGTGGTCGCCCCAGAGCTTGAGTTCGCGGTCGATGCCGGGCAGGTGGCAGTCGTTGCAGAAGATGACGGGGACGCCCTTCTCGCGGGCGGCCCGGAGCAGGCGCTGGGTGGCGGGGACGATGGCTTTGCCGCGGTCGCAGGCGAGCGCACCGGTCACGAAATCGTTGAGCATGTCAACGACCAGGATGGCGGGATGATTCAAATGTTCCATATTCTAGCAAAAACGGTTTTCGTGCTCCAAAGGTAAGGATTATTTGCTAAATTTGTCCATACTAACATAGACGAGAAATGGAGAAAACCTGGAGATGGTTCGGCCCTGCCGACAAGATTACGCTGGAGATGCTGCGACAGATCGGCGTGGAAGGAATCGTGACCGCCCTGCACCAGTACGCCCCCGGCGAACTGTGGCCCGAGGCGGACATCCGCGCCCTGCAGGAGCGCATCGCAGCGGCCGGCCTGCGCTGGTCGGTGGTGGAGAGCCTGCCGGTGAGCGAGGAGATCAAATACGCCGGCCCGAACCGGGACGCGCTCATCGAAACGTACGTCCGAAGCCTGGAGAATCTCGGCCGCTGCGGCATCCATACGATCTGCTATAATTTCATGCCCGTGCTCGACTGGGCGCGCACCGACCTGGAGCACCCCATGCCCGACGGGACCACGGCGCTGTACTTCGACCTGGTCCGTTTCGCCTACTTCGACATCAAGATCCTGCAGCGCGAAGGCGCGGAGAAGGATTTCTCCCCCGAGGTACTGGAGCAGGTCGAGGCGCTGGACCGCACGATCACCGAGGCGGAGAAGGCGCAGCTGGTGGACGCGCTGATCGTCAAGACGCAGGGTTTCGTGAACGGCCCGCTGGGCGACGGCGACGGTTCGCCGGTGGCGAAATTCCGCGCCCTGATGGAACCGTACAAGGGCATCACCAAAGATGGGCTCCGCGAGAACCTGCGCTATTTCCTGGAGGCGGTCATGCCCGTCTGCCGGAAATGGGACCTGCGCATGTGCGTGCACCCCGACGATCCGCCGATGCAGATTTTCGGCCTGCCGCGCATCGTCTGCAGCGCCGACGACATCCGCTGGATGCTCAGCGCGGTGGACGATTTCCACAACGGCGTCACCTTCTGCGCCGGTTCGCTCTCAGCGGGTGCGCACAACGACGTGGAGGCGATGGCGCGCGAGTTCGCGCCGCGCACGCATTTCGTGCACCTGCGCACCTGCGAGCTGCTGCCCGGCGGCAACTTCGTGGAGGCGCCGCACGTCAACGGCCGCGTGGACCTGGTGGAGCTGGTGCGCATCTTCGAGCGCGAAGGGCGCGACCTGCCGATGCGCGTGGACCACGGCCGCACCATGCTGGGCGACGAGACGCGCGGCTACAACGCCGGCTACAGTTTCCACGGCCGCATGCTGGCCCTGGGACAGGTGGAAGGCATGATGGCAGCCGTCCGCAACGAGAACAAACACAAGCAAACGATATGAACGAACTCTATTCCGTAGCCGGCAAGGTGGCCGTGATCAGCGGCGCTGCCGGAGCCCTGGGCGGCTCGCTCGCCCGCCATTTCGCCGCGCAAGGCGCCGACGTGGTGGCGCTGGTGCACCGTCCCGAACAGGTCGAACCCACCGTGGCCGCCCTCAAGGAGCAGGGCGGGAACCCCATCGGATACGCCTGCAACGTGATGGATACCGCCGAGGTGGAACGCATCGCCGACGAGGTCGTCGCGAAATACGGCCGCGTGGATATCCTCATCAACGTGGCCGGCGGCAATGTGCCCGGGGCCACGATCATGCCGGACCAGAACTTCTGGGACATGAAGCTCGAGGACTGGACCAAGGTGCTGGACCTGAACCTGAACGGCACTGTGTACCCGTGCCACGTGTTCACGAAGGTCTTCGCGAAACAGGGCTACGGATGCATCCTGAATATTTCCTCGATGGCGGCCTACGACGCCCTGTCCCGCGTGGCGGGCTATGGCGCCGCCAAGGAGGGCGTGTCCAACTTCACGCGCTGGCTGGCCGCCGAGATGGCCATCAAATATGGCGAAAAGATCCGCGTGAATGCGCTCGCGCCGGGCTTCTTCATCGGCAAGCAGAACCGCGCCGCGCTGCTCAACGAGGACGGCTCGCTGACCGAACGCTCGGTCAAGGTCATCGCCAAGACGCCCATGCGCCGTTTCGGCGACCTGACGGAGCTCAACGGCGCCGCACAGTTCCTTTGCAGCGACGCGGCATCCTTCGTGACGGGCGTCATCCTCCCTGTGGACGGCGGCTTCTCGTCCTTCAGCGGAATCTGATAACCAAATACCATAACCATGTCAAAAAACGTGTCTAAACTCTGGAAGACGGAGGACTGGCTGGCCGTCTGGATCGGCTTCATCATCATCGCCATCGGCATGGTAGCCGTCCTGACCAAGGCCTTCGATTTCTCCGCCCTGACCTTCAAGACCTGGACCTGGGGCGAAGGCCTGACCGACGCCCAGATGGCAAAAGTGGTGCCCCTCGGGCAGCAGTTCGCCGCGGGCGCCTTCTGGATCAAGCTGTTCCGCACGGCGCTCGTGCTGGGTGTGCTCTTCACCGTCGGTGCCGCGCTGACCGGCGAAAAGGTCAAGAAATTCGTGCCGGCCTTCCTGGTCGTGCTCGCCCTCTCCGTGCTCGTGCGTCTGATCAGCGCCGAGTTCACGCTCAACCGCTACCTGGAATGGGCATTCTGGGCACTTATCGTGGGCATGCTGGTGTCCAACATCGTCGGCACACCCAAGTGGCTGAAACCGGCCGTAAAGACCGAATTCTACATCAAGACGGGCCTCGTCATCATGGGCTTCTCCGTGCTCTTCTCGAACATCGCGAAATTCGGCCTCTACGGCCTCGGCATCGCCTGGATCGTGACGCCCGTCGTGATCCTGTTCATGTGGTGGTTCGGCACGCGCGTGCTCAAGATCGACAATAAACCGCTGGTCATCACGATGGCTTCCGCCACGAGCGTCTGTGGTACTTCCGCGGCCATCGCGACGGGCGCGGCCTCCAACTGCAAGAAGGACGACCTGACGATGACCATCTCCATTTCCATCATCTTCACGGTCCTGATGATGGCGCTCGAGCCCGTGCTCATCCGCGCCACGGGGATGTCCCCGATCATGGGCGGCGCGCTCATCGGCGGCACGGTGGACAGCACCGGCGCCGTGGCCGTGGCGGGCTCCGTGCTGGGCGGCGAGGCCGAACAGGCCGCCGTGCTGGTCAAGATGATCCAGAACATCCTTATCGGCTTCATCGCTTTCTTCGTAGCCCTCTTCTTCGCGACCAGCGTGAACAAGAAGGACGGCCAGAAAGTGGGCGCCGGCGAGATCTGGACCCGCTTCCCGAAGTTCATCATCGGTTTCTTCGTGGCCTCGCTCGTGGCCTCCTTCCTTGTGCAGCCGCTCGCCGGCGTCGACCAGGTGAAGGCCATCAACGGTGTGCTGGACCAGTATAAGAACTGGGCCTTCGTGCTGGCCTTCGTCAGCATCGGCCTGGACACCAATTTCAAGGACCTGGTGAAGCAGATGCAGGGCGGCAAGCCGCTCTGGCTGTACCTCGTCGGGCAGTGCTTCAACATCGCGCTGACCTTCTTCGCGGTGTGGCTGCTGCTCAGCGGCGTGCTCTTCCCGGTTCCGCACCTTTCCTAGCGGACGATGTCCAAACGCAAGACGGCGGCCAGGGTGGCGCTCCTCCTCGTGGGCGGGGGCTCCCTGGCCGCGGCCGTCTATATCATGGTCCGCCGCCTGGGGCTCAACCCGGAGCGGGATTTCGGGGCCGGGGCGTATTATTATGCCGACATTCCGGAATACGAGAAGGTCCTGGACTGGGACACATATCAGGCGCAGCTGCCCTTCTGGGTGTATGTGGTGCTGTTCCTGGCCTGGGGGGCCTTCGTTTTCTGGGTCTGGAAGAAGATAGACAAACAATAAATGACGGAGAAAGGGGGCCGCGCGATGCGGTCCCCTTTCCGGTTTTAGTACAGTGTATTGTTTAGTCGTCGAGACCTTCGATGGTCTCGATGGTTCCGTCCTCGCGGTAGGTCAACTCGCAGACCTTGAGGCTGCGGAGGCGGTTGATGCCCTTTGAGATACCGCTGTCGTGGTGGAAGAGCCACCACTTGCCGTTGTACTCCACGATGGAATGGTGCGTCGTCCAGCCGAAGACCGGGGTCAGGATGACGCCCTTGTAGGTGAACGGACCGTACGGGTTGTCACCGATGGCGTAGCAGAGCTTGTGCGTGTCGCCGGTGGAGTAGCTGAAATAGTATTTTCCCTTGTATTTGTGCATCCAGCTGGCTTCGAAGAAGCGGCGCTCGTTGTCCTCGACCTTGATGGGCTTGCCGTCTTCGTCGATCAGCACGACGGGCTTCGGCTCCTCGGCGAACTGGAGCATGTCCTTCGCGAGCTTCACCACGCGGCCCGGCACGGCCGGCAGGCCGTCGGCAGGATAGGAGGTGCCGTTGTCCTTGGCGAGGTTGTCCTCGTAGCGCTGGAGCTGGCCGCCCCAGATGCCGCCGAAGTACATGTAGTACTCGTCGTCGGCGTCATCGTGCAGGATGGCGTAGTCGATGGAGTAGCTGCCGCGGATCGGGTCCGGCTGGGCCTTGAACGGGCCGGTCGGGCTGTCGGAGATGGCCACGCCGCAGCGGAAGATGTCCGTCTTGTCCTTGGCCGGGAAATACATGTAGTATTTGCCGTCGCGGCCTTTCACGACCTCGTTGTCCCAGAGCTGGCGGCGTGCCCAGGGCACGTCCTTGATGTCCAGCGCGATGCCGTTGTCCTTGACGGGCGAGGTCATCGGGTCGGGACCTTCGAGCGAGAGGACGTGGTAGTCCTTCATGTCGTACTCGCTGCCGAAGTCGTCGTCCGGCGCGGCGGACTCCCAGTCATGGGAAGGGTAGATGTACAGTTTGCCGTCGAACACGTGCACGGAAGGATCCGCCATGTAGTCGGACGGGAAGAGGTAGCGTTTCTGAACTTTCTTTGCCATGATGATGTGGTTTATTCCGCCAGCTGGCGGGCTTCGATTTCTTTGTTGATCTGGTCCATCTTCTCGTCGCTGAGCTCATATTTGCTGATGATGAAGATGGCGAGGAGGAGCAGGATGGCTGGGATCACGCAGACAAGCCACAGGATGCCCTGGAGGGCCAGCGGAGTCTGC
This sequence comes from Bacteroidales bacterium, assembly GCA_017535125.1. Next base: position 7,385 of record JAFXUS010000083.1, read on the forward strand.
TGCGCGGCGTCGGCGTTGAAGCCGACCCAGGCGAGGACGAGGCCGGGAACCACGCCGCCGAGGGCCATGCCGGCCTTGAAGAAGATGCCGGTAAGGGCGTTCACGATGCCGGCGATGCGCTTGCCGGAGGTGTATTCGCCGTAGGCGATGACCTCAGGGACGAGGGCCCACATGTAGCCCGTGGCGGTGATGATACCGGTGGACTTGACGAACTGGGCGATGCAGAGCAGCACGAAGTTGGTCTTCGTGGCCGGGATGGACACGAAGGTGTACATCATGGCCATACCGCAGATGGCGACGCCGAGGAAGAGGTAGAACATTCCCTTCTTGCCGATCTTGCGCTTGATGGCCGGCACGAGCGGCATGAAGATGAAGGCCGGGATGGTGCCGAGCCACATGAAGAGCGTGGTCAGCAGCGGGGTCGCTTCGACGTTGTAGCTCATGAAGTAGGCGTCCGCGGCGTTGCTCACGCTCATCATCGCGAAGGCGGTGATGAAGAAGAAGGCCACGATGCGGAGGGGCTTGTTGCGGCCGAACTCCATCCACAGGTCGCTCACCTTGACGTTGGCGGACTCTTTGGCGTCCATGACGACGCGCTCCTTGCACTGCGAGAAGCAGAAGAAGAGCAGCGCCAGACCCACGATGGCGAAGATGGCGTAGGTGATGAACCAGGCGCCGCCGGCTTCCGGGGTGTTATAGACGGCGACCATCTTGCCGGTCTCCTCGTTGAGGACCTTCGGGGCGAAGATGGCGATGATGATCGGGAGGGACTTGACGATCAGGCCACCCAGGTTCGCCATGAACATGCGCGTGGAGGTGAGGATGGTGATCTCATTGGTGTCGCGGGTCAGCGAGGCGTTCAGGGCGCCGTAAGGCACGTTCACCAGGGTGTAGCACATGGACATGCCGACATAGGTGACATAGGCGTAGATGAGTTTCGTCATATCGGACGCGCCGGACAGGCCGTTCCAGAAGCAGAGGATGGCGAGGCCCACGAGGGGAACGCCGCCGAACACGAGCCAGGAGCGGTACTTGCCCCACTTCGGGTTGCTCTTGTCCACGATGGTGCCGACCACCGGATCCCAGAGTACGTCCACGAGACGCACGACGAGGAACATCAGGGCGGCGGGACCGGGCTTGAGCCCGAACACGTTGGTGTAGAAGAAGAGCAGCCAGATGCTGACGGTCTGATAGATGAGGTTCTGCGCCATGTCACCGGCGCCGAAGCCGATGCGCTGCATCCAGTTGAGTTTGTAGAAGCCCTTGGCTTCAGAGGCATTGTTGGACATAGGTTATAGTTTAATATCAAATTATCCAGTCTAGCAAATATACAGAAAATCCAGGATTATGCACCCTGGATTTTCTCAAAAACCACCAAGAATCGGTCAATCCGCCCGGCGGGACGTTACAGACTCCTCTCCAAAGAGGAATTGCGGCGTGTATCCGCCATAATCGACCACGATCTTCTCGAACACGATGCCCGGATCCAGCGGACGCAGCGTGAGCGTGGCCCAGCCGCCCGCGGCCGGCAGTTCGGTGACCGTCTCCACGACGCGGCGCGCGACGGTGGGATAATAGACGGTATAGATGTTGGCCGGATCTTCGTTGAGGCGTTCGTTGAAGAACTGCACCTGCTTCGCGCCGCCCAGGTCCAC
>JAFXUS010000084.1 GCA_017535125.1 Bacteroidales bacterium
AACTGTCGATGAACTGTTGCATATCAGATATTAGAGTTAAGAATTTTCCAGTCCACAAATTTAACAATTATTTCCGTATCTTTGCACAAAAGGAGCGGAAGAGATTTCTCGGCAAGCTCGAAATGACAAAAGCCATGACCATCGAATACCCTGCGGAATACTGGAAAGACTATCAGCTGATCGACTCGGGGCGCGGCGAGAAACTGGAGCGCTTCGGCAAGTACGTGCTCCGGCGTCCGGAGCCGAAGGCCCTGTGGGCGCCTTCGCTCCCGGAGAGTGAATGGAAGCGACAGAGCCACGTGGTGTTCCGTCCCGGCGCCGGCTTCGGCAAGGCCGGCAAGGAGGACAGCGGCACCTGGGAGAAACTCCGCAAGATGGATGACCAGTGGGGCATCGCCTACAACGGAGCGCAGGACCCGGAGACACATGCGGCCTCGGACCTGCACATCGCCCTGCGCCTCGGCCTCACTTCCTTCAAGCACGTGGGCGTATTCCCCGAACAGGCGCCCAACTGGGAGTTCATCTACCAGGAGACGCTGCGACTGGGCCGTATCTGCAAGGCAAACGGGATGGGCGCCCCCAAGGTGCTGAACCTGTTCGCCTACACGGGCGCCGCCTCGCTGGCCGCGAAGGCCGCGGGCGCCGACGTCACACACCTCGATTCCGTGCGCCAGGTCGTCACCTGGGCGCGCGAAAACATGGAGCGCAGCGGCTTGGACGGCGTACGCTGGGTCGTGGAAGACGCCTTGAAGTTCGCCCGGCGTGAAGCCAAGCGGGGCAACCGTTACCAGGGCATCATCCTGGATCCGCCCGCTTATGGGCATGGTCCCGACGGTGAAAAATGGAAACTGGACGAACTCCTGTTCGACCTGCTCAAGAACGTCGCGCAGATCCTTTCCCCGCGCGATTCCTTCCTGGTCCTGAACCTCTACTCGAACGGCTATTCCGCCATGCTGGGCGAAACGGCCGTCCGCGAAGCCTTCGGCCTCCGGCCCGAAGCCGGCTTCACGGCCGTCCCCGGCCACGACGGCGCCTTCCTCGCCCTCGAAAGCGGCGAGCTTGCGCTCCGCGACTCATTCGGCAAAGTCCTGCCGCTGAGTATCTTCGTCCGGTTGAAGCGATAACCCGCTATTCCGCGACAGCGGCCGTATCCGTCGCGGCGGGCCTGTCCTCTTCGTATTCCAGATCGCCGGTGGCGGCCCGGACAAGCATCTCAAGGGAATCGAGCAGGCTCTCCGAGAGATTCTTGTCGCCATACTTCTTGAAGACTTCGGCGAGATAGAGGATGCAACGGTGGCAGCTCTCGAAATCAGAGGACGCGTAGTCGATGAACTCCAGGTAGAAACGGGAGGTGTCCAGCAGGCCCTCGGCCAGTTCCTGGCCCAGTTCGCGGGCCTGGTCCCGCTTGCCCAGGAAATAGTAGTTCTCCACCATCTGGACAACCATGTAGTCGTTGCTGGTAAAGCCCAGCGGGATGGTCTCCAGGGGGAAGTTCTCCTTCGGGAAGTTCTTCTGGCACAGGTCCAGGATATCCAGGGCCTTCCCGCGCTCGCCAGCATCGATGAGACAGTTCGCGACGTTCACGAACAGCTGGCGCTGGGACAGCACGCCCAGGAAGGTGTACATGTTCTGGTAATCCACGAACCAGTCCTTCCGGCCGAGGGCATCCCACTTGAAGGTGCCGTCCGTCATCTTGCGGTACAGGTCCAGGGCATCGACGAGGCCGGGATCGGTCGAGGTGATCTTGTTCTTGAACGGGACGAACCGGTAGGAGAAACCATCGTACATCAGGTAGTCCTTGATGCCGATGTTGAGGTCTCCGCCCATGTTCAGCAGGTTCAGCGGACGGTCCCACTGGTAGTTCGACAGCAGGTCGAGCATGAAGAGCTCCGGCTTGGTGATGTAGTTCTTGTCCTCGGACATGGTGAGGGTGATCGTCTCGGGGATCTGGTCGGCCAGGGACGCGGGGACGATGCCGTATTTCAGGCAGTTCTCCTTGTTCACGGGAATGACGATCTTCCGGGCGCAGATGAAGTCCACCTTCCGGCGGGAAGTCAGTTCCGCCTTCATCTTCGGATCCTTGAACACGTCCATCACATCCTTGATCATCATCGGCGAGCCATCGTCGTAGGTGATGAACACATATTCGTTGGTACCGTACAGGTACTGCGACTGCGGGACGGTGAGCGGCAGCGGCTTGGACTCGTTGCAGGCCCATTTCATCTGGTCGATATACCAGTCGGTGCCCAGCAGCGAGGTGTTCACCACGCGGACGTCCGTCCGGACGCCCTCGATTTCCTGCGCATACCAGAGCGGGAAAGTATCATTGTCGCCATGCGTGACCAGCATGCCGTTCGGGCCCACCGAATTGAGGTAGTTCTCCGCCATTTCCGTAGAGGTGTAGCGATGGGAGCGGTCGTGGTCGTCCCAGTTCTCCTCGGCCATCAGAGCGGGAACGCCGAGACAGAGGACGGACACGCCGACGGCCACGGCCTTGGAGGCCTTGCCCTTGGAAGCGTCGTTGATCCACTCGTACAGGGCCGCGACGCCGAGGCCGATCCAGATGGCGAACATGTAGAAGGATCCCGCGTAAGCATAGTCCCGTTCACGCACCTGGTAAGGCGGCTGGTTGAGGTACAGCACGATGGCGATGCCCGTCATGAAGAACATCAGGAACACGATCCAGGAACCGCGCTTGTCGCGGTCGAACTGGAACACCAGGCCCAGCAGGCCCAGCAGGAGCGGCAGGAAGAAGTAATGGTTCTTGCCCTTGTTCTCCGCGAGGGGGGCCGGCGCGTCGCGCTGGTCGCCGAGACGGAACCGGTCGATCGGGCCGATGCCGCTTTCCCAATTGCCGTAGAACAGTTCGCCCGGGGTCGGGCTGTGGATCTCGTTCTGGCGGCCGACGAAGTTCCACATGAAGTACCGCCAGTACATCCAGTTGAGCTGGTAGTCG
>JAFXUS010000085.1 GCA_017535125.1 Bacteroidales bacterium
ACGCCTTCGCCGCGGAGTTCCCGGAGCGTTTCATCCAGTGCGGCATCGCCGAGGCCAACATGGTCGGCGCCGCCGCCGGTCTCGCCATCACCGGCAAGATCCCGTTCATCGGCTCCTTCGCGGAGTTCGTGACCGGCCGCGTCTATGACCAGGTCCGTCAGGAAGTCTCCTACGGCAAGGCCAACGTGAAGATCGCCTCCTCCCACGCGGGCATCACCCTCGGCGAGGACGGCGCCACGCACCAGACCATGGAGGACCTCGCCCTCATGCGCGCCCTCCCGGAAATGGTCGTGATCAACCCCTGCGACTTCAACCAGACCAAGAACGCCACCATCGCCGCCGCGAAGTATGTCGGTCCGGTGTACCTGCGTTTCGGCCGCCCGAACGTCCCGAACTTCACCCCCGAGAACGAAGAGTTCGTCATCGGCAAGGCCCAGATCCTCAATGAGGGCAAGGACGTGACGATCGTCGCCTGCGGCCACCTCGTGTGGGAGGCCCTCCAGGCCGCCGAGGCCCTCGAGGCCGAAGGCATCTGCGCCGAGGTCATCAACATGGCCACGGTGAAGCCGCTGGACGAAGCCGCCATCCTGGAGTCCGTTGTCAAGACCAAGGCCGTGGTGGTGGCCGAAGAGCACAACATGGCCGGCGGCCTGGGCGAGGCCGTGGCCGGCCTGCTGGCCCGCACCGTCCCGACGCCCGTGGGATTCATCAACGGCGCCGACCGTTTCGGCCAGAGTGGCACGCCTTCTGCATTGATGGCAGCGTATGGCCTGGATGCAGTGCACATTGCCGCCGCCGCGAAGAAGGTCATCGAGCGCAAATAATGGAGAATGTCGAGAGCGTCTTCAACCAGATCGTGAAGGAGTACAGCGAGCGTGTGTATTGGCACGTCCGCCGGTTTGTGAACTCCCACGAAGACGCCGACGACCTCGTCCAGGACATTTTCCTGAAGATTTGGACTGCGCTTCCCTCGTTCCGGGGGGAGGCGCAGCTTTTTACCTGGGTGTACCGGATTGCGACGAACGAGACGCTGAACTGGCTCCGCCGCGAAAAGGTGCGCGCCGCCCTGCGCTTCACCTCCGTGGACGCAGAAATGGAACGGCGCATCGACAACGACCCCTTCTTTGACGGGGACGCGGCCGACCGGGCCCTGTCCAAGGCCGTCGCGAAACTTCCCGAGAAGCAGCGGCAGGTATTCATCCTCCGCTATTATGATGAGATTCCCTACGAGGAGATGTCCTCCATCCTGGGCACATCCGTGGGTGCGCTCAAGGCGTCCTACCACATCGCCCAGGAGAAAGTGAAGGCCTCCCTCGGGAAAGAATTCGACATGGGCGATTAAACCTTCCCGAAAGACCCGTGTCTAAAAGAGCGTCTGTATGAGCAAGAGAACTGACATATCCACCCCGGAAGGCTACTTTGACAGCCTCCAGTCGAGACTCGCCGACATTCCCCGGAGGGAAGAGGAACGCGCATCCGCCGCTCCGAAGGGAATCCGCCGGCTCGCCCCGTATGCGGCCTTCGCGGCCAGTATTGCGGTCGCAGTCGTGCTCGGCAACTTCATCCTCCGCTCCACGGCCGTTCCGCAGGAGGATAACGGATGGACCTATCTTTCCTATCTCTCCCAAGCCCTGGATCCGGACTGCGCGGCCCTTGTCGACGAAGCTGCGTGGGAAGAAGAGGAGGGCATTCTCTCCGAGGAGGATATCATCAACTATCTGCTCGCGGACGGAATCTCTGTAGAACACTTAAATTATGTTAATTATGAAGAAGGTTATTAGCATACTCTGCGCCCTCGCCCTCTTCGCTGGATTTGCCTTCGCACAGAATCCCCAGCGCGGCCAGGGCAACCGGCAGGGCAGGGACGGTGAAGGCTGGCGCGAGCGCGTCCGGGCCGAGAAAATCGCCTTCCTGACCGAGCAGATCGACCTCACCGAAAGCGAAGCGCAGGTATTCTGGCCCATCTACAACCAGATCCAGAAAGAGCAGCGCGAGGCTTTTGAAGCGGTGCGGAAGGCCTATGAGGCCATGGAAAAGGGCCTGCAGGAAGGCAAGACCGGGAAGGAGATGGAGAAACTCGTGAACGCCTATGTCGATGCCAAGGACAAGAACGAGGGCATCGAAACCAAGTACCTGAACAAACTCATGAAGGCCCTCCCGGCCGAGAAGGTCGCCCGCTACTACGTGGCCGAGGAGAAATTCCGCCACCAGCAGATCGGCCGGCTCGGAAACGGAAACTTCCCGAACTTCAAGATGTCCGAAGAGCAGAAGGAAGAATTCCGCAAGCGCGGACAGCAGATGCGCGAGAAGGGCGAGCAGTTCATGGAGCAGTTCCGGGGCCGCGGCAACCGCCAGCAGAAATCCAACGACGATGCCGGGACGCAGAAGGAGAACATCTGAGACGCACCCGTCAGCGATTCAATGAAAGTTCCCTGGCACGTTTGTACCGGGGAACTGTTTTTATAGACTATTGCCTGTCGATGAATTGACCATCCCGCATAAAGAGCGTCCGGTCGCAGAGGGCCGCAAGCGAGGGGTCGTGCGTGACGATGACGACCGTCTGGCCGAGGCGGTCGCGGAGGTCGAAGAACAGGCGGTGGATCTCCTCCTTGGTGCGGCTGTCCAGGTTTCCGGACGGTTCGTCGGCGAAAAGGATGGCCGGATCGTTCATGAGGGCGCGGGCGATGGCGACGCGCTGCTGCTCGCCGCCGGACAGCTCGGACGGCTTGTGGGAAAGCCGCTCCGACAGGCCCACCTCTCCGAGCAGGCGCCGGGCTTTCTCCCGGGCTTCCCGGGCCGAAGTGCCGGCGATAAGCGCAGGAATCATCACATTCTCCAACGCGTCGAACTCCGGGAGCAGATGGTGTGCCTGGAACACGAATCCGATCCGTTTGTTGCGGAAGGCCGACAACTCCCGGGACCCCAGGTGCAGCACATCCGTCCCGTCCACCGTGAGTGTTCCGGCATCCGGTGTGGACAGCGTGCCCAGGATCTGCAGCAAGGTCGATTTGCCTGCGCCGGAGGCGCCCATGATGGCCACCACTTCGCCCTTGTCCACCCGGATATCCACGCCTTTCAGCACCTTCAGCGTGCCGAAACTCTTTTCTATGCCCTTTGCCTGAATGATCATGACTGCAAAAATACGGAAAAATCGCTGAAATCGAGAAAAAAGTGCTATCTTTGCGGTCCGCAAGTCTCGGGTAGGCTTGCCCAACGCAATTACAAACAATTAAACAACAGATTCACAATGGCTGTTAAAATCAGACTCCAGCGCCACGGTAAGAAGAATTTCGCATTCTTCCACATTGTTGTGGCCGATTCCCGTTCCCCGCGTGACGGACGTTTCATCGAGCAGCTCGGCTCCTACAACCCAAACACCAACCCTGCTACCATCGTCCTCGACGGTGAGAAGGCCCTCAAGTGGCTCAACGTCGGTGCGCAGCCCACGCTGACCGCCCGCCGCATCCTCTCCTACGAAGGTGTCCTGCTTCGCAAGCACCTCCAGGAAGGCGTTGCCAAGGGTGCCCTCACCCAGGCTCAGGCCGACGAGAAGTTCGCCGCCTGGAAGGCCGGACAGGATGAGAAGATCGCCGCCAAGAAGACCGGCCTGAAGAACGAGGCCATCGCCAAGGCGAAGGAAGCCAAGGCCGCCGAGGCCAAGGTCA
>JAFXUS010000086.1 GCA_017535125.1 Bacteroidales bacterium
CTGGCCGGATCGGCCGACAAATGGATCAACCTGGGGGTGGACGGACTCCGCCTGGATGCGGTCAAGCACATCTGCGGCGGCATCGGCTCCTACAACCATTCCTCCAACCGGACCCTGCTGGCCAAGTGGTACGAGCACTGCAATGCGACCTACAAGGCGGCCGGCCACAGCGATAACATTTTCATGGTGGCGGAGGAATGGGATGACCATGGCACGGAGACGCAGTACTACAAGAGCCTGACTTCCTGCTTCGAATTCGAGTACTTCAGCGCACTGACTGCGGCCTTGAACGGCAATGCTTCCGGATACGTGAGGACGGTGAGCGGATATGTGGCTGACCATGCGGCCGCCCGCGCCGATGCCATCACGTCCATCTTCATGACCAACCACGACCAGAACCGTGCTGCGGAATCCTTAGGCAGGAAACTTGAGAAGGAGAAGCAGGCCGCTGCAATGATGTTGACCACCCCGGGCAAGCCTTTCGTCTATCAAGGCGAGGAACTCGGCTATTACGGCAAGAAGGATGGTGGTGACGAGTATGTCCGCACCCCGATGCTCTGGGACAAGGCCGGCAAGGACTGCGCGAAGAAGGGCGTGAACAACAAGGTGGACAACGCGATGCTGACTTCCAGCATTTCCGTGGAAGCGCAGGACGCCGATGCGAATTCTCTCCTGAATGTCTATAAGACCTGGAGCCGGCTCCGCAATATCTACCCGGCCCTGGCGGAAGGTACGATGACGGACGCTTCCCTCGGTGGCGGCACCTCCATCGCCGGCTGGTACATGACCGCCGGCAGCCAGAAGCTCCTCGTGATCCACAATACCGCCACCTCGGCGAAGACCGTTACCGTCAAGGACAATACCTCCCGTGCGGTCGGCCTTCTCGGCACTGCGACGATTGACCACGACGTTCTCACCCTGGGCCCGAACTCCTCCGTGGTGTTCAAGCTGTAGGCGGGAGCGGAGCGGTTTTTGCAGGGAGAAAGGCATGCGGAAAATCCTTTGCTTCCATGTCTTGCTGATGCTGTCAGCGGTGGGGGTCCGGGCACAGATGGTGCAGGACGCCTCGTACCGCGTCATCGGCCACGTGAAAGGGATTCCGATGGAGTGGGCGGCGCTCTATTTCTTTTTTCGCTGAAAATCACTATCTTGTGGCGTGATGAAAAAATGGTTTCCCATCATCGCGCTGATGCTCGTGTTTCTGCCCTTACCGGGGCGGGAACGGGAACCGTGGCTGGATGAACTGGACGCGGAACTGGCGAAGAAGGAAGAGTATGACGCGCGGAAAGAGGCCCGGATCGGGCAGCTGCGCGGCAGGCTCCTTTCTGCGCTGGACGACCAGGAGCGCTACGGGGTCTCGCGGGAGTTGTATGAGGAATACCAAAGCTACAAGTACGATTCGGCCTATGCGTATGCGCAGGAGATGGCCCGGCTGGCAGCCGCAGCGGAACTGCCCGACGCCCGGGTGGAAGCTGGCTGCGCCACGACGTTCTGCCTGATTTCCGCCGGCCTGTACAAGGAGGCGTTCGACGTGATGGACGCCCTGCAGACGGACGGCGTCTCGCCCCGGACCCTGCTGGAATACTACAAGATGCAGGTGCGGCTGAACTATTCGGCCCGCGGTTATTCCCAGACGCCTCCTTATTGGGACATCTATTCCCGGGCAGGGGAGGAGTACAGCCGAAAGATCCTCGCAATGGTCCCGGAGGGCTCGCCTACCTGGTGGGAATACCAGGCGAACTACCTGATGGAAAGCGCCCGGTACGAGGAGGGTATCGCGGCGTTCAACCACTTACTGGCCGACGAGAACCTGGACCTGCATTCCCGCGCCATTTTCGCCTCGTCCGTAGGCTGGCTCCAGCATTGCCTGGGCCGGGACGACGAGGCGATCAAGTCGCTCTGCGAATCGGCCATCTTCGACCTCAAGTCCTCTACGAAGGAGACGACCGCGCTCCGGATGCTCGCCGAGTACCTGACCCGCCGGGGCGAGGTGGAGCGGCCGTCGCGTTATGTGCGGGAGTCCTTTGACGACGCCAACTTCTACAACGCCCGGCTCCGGAAGCTGGAAGTCGGCGCGGTGCTGCCCCTCGTGGAGAAGAACCATTACGACAGTCTGCAGCGGGAGCGGAACCTGTTGGCATGGGGCCTTGCGCTGCTCGCCCTGGTCATCCTGGCCGCCGTGGCCGCACTCCTGTTCATCCGGCGCCAGAACCGCCGTCTGCATGAGGCGCGCGCGACCATCGAAGAACGGAACGCCCAGCTGGAAGCCGCGAACGTGCAGCTTGCAGAGGCAAATGAGATCAAGTCGGAATACATCGGCAACTCCTTCTACATCAATTCCGAGTTCCTGGACAAGATGTCCCAGCTGTACAAGATGGTGGACCGGATGATCGTCACCCGGCAGTACGACGAACTGCGCCGGTCCCTGAAGGAATCCACCCTCGACAAGGAGCGGGACGAGAGGTACGAGTCCTTCGACCACACCTTCCTCAAGATCTTCCCGACCTTCGTCAA
>JAFXUS010000087.1 GCA_017535125.1 Bacteroidales bacterium
GATGGCGCGCTCGAGCGACAGGATGGCGCCTTTGGCGGATTCGGCCGTGGCCTGGCCCGGTTCGGCGTAGGCGCTTTCCGGCAGGCAGCTGACGATGTTGATGCGCTTGGGGTGCGCCTCGGAGGCGCTGTTGATGGCGTTGGTGTCCATCGACTCCACTTCGGGGATGGTCTTGCGGTAGAAGCCGAAGAGCTTGGAAGAGCCGTAGATGACGGGGGTGAACTGCTCCAGGATTCGCGGGTCGGCGAGGGCCTTGATGATGACCTCGTAGCCGATGCCGTTGGAGTCGCCCTGGGTGATGCCTACTATGATTTTTCCGTTCTGCATATCGTTACAATACTTATTATCTTGTTCTTAAAGATTCCGGGTCAAGCCCGGAATGACTTCGCTAACCGTCATTCGCCGGCTTGACCGGCGAATCTCCTTCCACGTACCCAGTGTCCGGAGGAAGGGCGGGGAGGGAGTAGGCGGTGACGGCGAGGCGGTCGCAGCGCTCGTTCTCCGGGTGTCCGGCGTGGCCCTTGATCCAGGTGAAAGTCAGGCGGAAGCGGGCGGCGAGGGCGTCGAACTGCGCCCAGAGGTCGTGGTTCTTCTTGCGCTTCCAGCCCTCCGTGACCGTCTTGACCACGTAGGTGGAGTCGCTGAACACCTGCACCTCGGCGCCGTCCCACTTGATGGCTTCCAGTCCCTTGATCACCGCCAGCAGCTCCATGCGGTTGTTGGTGGTGCGGGCGAAGCCGCCCGACAGCTCCTTGCGGGCGTCGCCGCAGCGGAGCACCACCCCGTAGCCGCCGGGGCCGGGGTTGCCGCTGGCCGCGCCGTCGGTGTAGAGGTATATGGGAGGCCTCGTTGTCATTGTATGCAAAAATAGTTATTTTTGTGGACTAATCGAATAATAACCGATCATGAATTTCGAAAGGACCCTCATCATCACCGGCGGCGCCGGCTTCATCGGCAGCCACGTCGTGCGGCTCTTCGTGAACAAATATCCGCAGTACAAGATCATCAACCTGGACAAGCTGACCTACGCCGGCAACCTCGCCAACCTCAAGGACGTCGAGGACAGGCCGAACTACCGCTTCGTCAAGATGGACATCTGCGATTTCGAGGGCGTGCTCCATCTCATGCAGGAGGAAAAGGTGGACGGCATCATCCACCTGGCCGCGGAGTCCCACGTGGACCGTTCGATCAAGGATCCGTTCACCTTCGCGCAGACCAACGTGATGGGCACGCTCTCGCTCCTGCAGGCCGCAAAGGCTTGCTGGGAACCGACGGGGTATGAGATTCGCCGATCCGGGTCGGCGAATGACGGGATAAAATGCCGATTCTACCATATATCCACCGACGAGGTGTACGGGGCGCTGGAGATGACCCATCCCGAAGGCATCGAACCGCCGTTCACGACCAAGGCGTCCAGCGGCGAGCACCATCTGGCATACGGCGAGAAGTTCTTTACCGAAGAGCTCAAGTACCAGCCGCATTCACCGTACAGCGCGGCGAAGGCGAGCAGCGACCATTTCGTGCGGGCGTTCCACGACACCTTCGGGATGCCGACCATCGTGACGAACTGCTCGAACAACTACGGCCCGTACCAGTTCCCCGAGAAGCTCATTCCGCTCTTCATCAACAACATCCGCCACCGCAAACCGCTGCCGGTCTATGGCAAGGGCGAGAACGTGCGCGACTGGCTCTACGTGGAGGACCACGCACGGGCCATCGACGTCATCTTCCACAAGGGAAAGATTGGCGACACCTACAACATCGGCGGCTTCAACGAGTGGAAGAACATCGACATCGTGAAGGTCCTGATCAAGACCACCGACCGGCTCCTGGGCCGCGCGGAAGGGGAGGACATGGACCTGATTACCTACGTGACCGACCGCGCGGGCCACGACCTGCGCTATGCGATCGACTCCACCAAGCTGCAGAAGGAACTGGGCTGGGAGCCGAGCCTGCAGTTCGAGGAGGGCATCGAGAAGACTGTCCGCTGGTACCTGGACAACCAGGACTGGCTGGATAACGTGACCTCCGGCGATTACCAGAAGTACTACGAAAACATGTACGCCAACCGATGAGACGCCTGCTGCCCGTCCTGCTGTTGACCGCCTTGCTGGCGGGCCCCGTGGCCCGCGGGCAGGTCGCCATGCGGATGGACACGACGGCGTTCAACGCCAAGGCCCTGATCGCGCCCGGCATGCTGCTCGGCGTCGGCACCATCATCCACTGCTTCTCCCATGAGGGGATGGACCTCTATGTGCAGCAGGCTGCCTGGAAACTCCATTCCCGCTGGGGCTCGATCCCGTATTACTACGAATTCTTCCGCTTCCTGCCGGCCATGCCGTACGTGCTGGACCTGGGTCTGGGCGTGCTGGGCGCGAAGGCGCAGAACCGCTTCCTGGACCGCACGCTCGAGGCGGGCATCACCCTGGCGCTGGGCGGCTGCGGGACGCTGCTGATGAAGACGTTCATCCCGTCCATGCGTCCGGACGGTACGACCAACGACTCCTTCCCTTCGGCGCACGCCTGCATCGCTTTCGCGGGTGCGGAACTGACCCGGCTGGAATACGGCTGGGGCTGGGGCGCGGCGGCGTACGTCATGGCCACGGGCGTGGCGATGCTGCGCATGTTCCACGACCGGCACTGGCTGAGCGACGTGTTGTTCGGCGCCGGCCTGGGCATCCTGTGCGCGCAGGCCGGACACTGGCTCCTCGAGCCGGCGCGGCAGGTGCTCGGATTCAAGAAAAATCCCGCCGTGCAGGCGATCCTGACCCCGTACGTGGACCCGTTCAGCGGGTCTGTCTGCGCGGGCCTGGCGTTCAATTTTTAATTTCCCGCCATGAAAAGATTCCTTCCCATATTGCTGCTGACCGCCCTGCTGGCGGGCCCCCAGGCCCTGGCACAGCTGGCGGCGCAGGCCGACACGACGGCGCTGCAAACGATGGAGGTGCAGGCGCCGGCTTTCCGTGCCTCGCAGCTGATTGCGCCGGGCGCGCTGATCGCTACCGGCATCGGCATCCATTGCTTCGGGCACGAGACCATCGACGGGCCGGTGAACACCTGGTTTCAGGAAAAGCTGCGCGCAGGCGGCCCGGAGCTGCATTTCGACAACGTGATCCAGTACGTGCCCATCGTGTCGTACCTGGGCCTCGGCCTGGTCGGCGCGAAGGCGGAACACGGCTTCGTGGACCGGCTGATCCAGGGGACCATCTCCTGCCTGGCGCTTGGCGCCATCTCGTGGACCTGCAAGGAGGTGATCGATTCGCCGCGTCCCAATGGCGTGGACAATCGCTCGTTCCCGTCCGGACACACCGACTGGGTGTTCATCGGCGCGGAGTTGGTGCGGATGGAATACGGCTGGGGCTGGGGCGCAGGTGCCTACGCCATCGCCACGACCGTGGCGTTCATGCGCAACTACAACAACTGGCACTGGCTGAGCGACGTGCTGTTCGGTGCCGGCCTGGGCATCTTGACGGCACACATCGGCGAGTGGCTGCTCGAGCCGACCAAGCGCCTGTTCAACATCCACACGACCGACTGGGGCTCCGGCCGCCGCCCGGCCGTGCAGGCCGCGTTCGCCCCGACGGTGGATCCCGTGAGCGGAACGGTGTGCGCCGCGCTGGCGTTCCGTTTTTGAGATTGTCGGCTTTTTTGATTATTTTTGTAAACTATTTCAGCATATTAACCTATGAACATTCGATTCAGCAAGAATCTCGACAAATTCAGCGCCAAGTTCCTGAATAGGACTCAGGTATTCCTGATGGACTGGGTCGTGTCCGGACTTGGCACCATCGGCGTTGCCATCATTTCATTCCTGCTGGATCAGGATATGTTCTGGGACCGGGGATTCGTCCTCGTGTGGGGTATCTCCGCGGCGATTGGCGCCGCCCTGATGTTCTGGCTGCTGAAGACCTATATCATCATCATCCGCCATTTCTCGTTCAAGGACACGGCCCGCTTCGGGCTGGCGGCCATCGGCAAGAGTTGCGTCATGGCGCTGGGCGCGCTGATTTACGGCAAGTTCAACGGAGCTGTCGTGGCGCTGCTCATCGTCGATACCCTGCTGACGACGCTCATCCTCTGCTTCATCCGCCTGGTGATGATTTATGTGTACGACGCCTACAAATCCAAGGTACGTGAGCTGGAGCGCCGTGACCGTGTGCTGATTTATGGTACCAACGACAAGGCGGTCGCCACGGCCTCCCGCCTGCGTGGCTCCAAGCGTTACGAGGTGGTGGGCCTGATCTCCAACCGTACGGAGATCGAGCATGCCATGCTGGCCGACCAGAAGGTGTATCACATCGACACGGTCGAGGAGTTTGAGAATACCGTGAACAGCCTCTCGCTCCGCGGGATCATCTTTACCCGCGAGATCGACGTGGCCACGGAGCAGGATCATCTGGTCCGCTTCTGCTCGGAGCGGGGCCTGAAGGTGCTCATCGCCCCGGCGGTGGATGAGGTGACGGGCGCGCCGGTCACCAACCTGCAGGTGCGCAACATCAAGATCGAGGACCTGCTGGGCCGCGAGGAAATCAAGATTTCGATGGACGCCATCAAGGCGAACTTCCAGGATAAAGTGGTGCTGGTGACCGGCGCGGCCGGCTCCATTGGCTCCGAGCTGTGCCGGCAGCTGGCCGGCTTCGGCGTGCGTAAACTGGTGCTCTTCGACAATGCGGAGACGCCGATGCACAACCTCCGCCTCGAGCTGGAGGAGCGTTTCCGCTCGCTGACCTTCGTGCCGATCATCGGCGACGTGCGGTTGCCGCAGCGTCTTGATTTCGCGTTCCGCACGCACCGGCCGCAGGTGGTCTTCCACGCGGCGGCCTACAAGCACGTACCGCTGATGGAGGAGAATCCCTGCGAGGCGGTGATGGTGAACGTGAGCGGCTCACGCAACGTGGCCGACAAGTGCATCGAATACGGCGTGGAGAAGATGGTGATGATCTCCACCGACAAGGCCGTGAACCCGACCAACGTGATGGGCTGTACCAAGCGTCTGGCGGAGATCTACGTCCAGAGCCTGGGCCGCGCGATCGCCGACGGCAAGGTGGAGGGCAAGACGCAGTTTGTGACCACCCGTTTCGGCAACGTGCTGGGTTCCAACGGTTCCGTCATCCCGCGCTTCCGCGAGCAGATCGAGAAGGGCGGCCCCGTCACGGTCACGCACAAGGACATCACCCGCTACTTCATGACCATTCCGGAGGCCTGCCGGCTCGTGATGGAGGCGGCGACGCTCCCGACGGAGAACCGCATCTGCGTGTTCGACATGGGCAAGCCCGTCAAGATCGATTCCCTGGCGCGCCGCATGGTCGAGCTGGCCGGACTTGTGCCGGACGAGGACATCAAGATCGTCTATTCCGGCCTGCGTCCCGGCGAGAAGCTCTACGAGGAGGTGCTTTCCAACAAGGAGAATACCGACGAGACCTCGCACGACCGCATCCGCATCGCCCGCGTCCGCGAGTATGAGTACGCCGACGCCGCCAAGGCGGTGGATCAGTTGCTCGATCTCAGCGTCAAGGTGGATATTCCGGGTACGGTCAAACTGATGAAGGAGGTCGTGCCGGAGTATATCTCCAACAACTCGAAGTTCGAGGAATTCGATAAGAAGTAATTATCGGCGGTTCGCCGGTTTTTTCCCGTTGTAGAGATAATCCAGCGCCTGGCCGAGGATCCATTCCCGGTCGGCTGCCCGCAGCACCGTTTCGATCGGCACGCCGATGGAGACGGCGCTGTAGTTTTCCGCCTGGTAGCAGACGGCCGCGGCGATGGTGGTGCCGGGGTAGCGCAGCCAGACCTTGGCGCTTTTGCCCGCGGCCTTGAAGCCGTCGGGCCGTTCCACGCAGTACATGTCCGGATTCAGCGTGTGGCTGAATGGCATGTCGGCGATCAGGCCGGTGTTGGTGCCGAAGGCGGTGGCGAGCTTGATGCCGAGCAGCTGCTCGACGAAGGCGGCGTCCTCACCCTCCGGGTCGGAGGCGATGTTGGCGCCGCTGACGAGCAGATTGGCGCCGGCCTCCGTCTGGCGGCGCAGAGCGTCCTGCATCGCGGCGGGGAAGATCGTGAAGCGGTCGGGCATGGCGCCGCGTCCGGTGGGCGTGCGGCCCTGTTTCCCGCAGATCAGGTCGATGGCGTAGGCCGGGACGGGGTTCGCGATGAACGCCTCGCGCGACATGGAATAGAAAGGATAGCCGAGGCGCATCAGGGCCTGCCCGTGGCGGTAGGGATAGTCGAAGGTGTTGCCCGCGATGATTTCCCCGGCGTGGTCGTCGTAGGAGGCGCCGAAGCCCGGGTACTCGTTGTCCACATAGAGCGCGGAGCGGCGGAATTCGTAGTTGTCGCCGATGTAGCCGATCTCGCTGATATAGGGGACGCCCGTGTCCAACCGGCTCTCGAAGCCGGCGAATCCCGGGCTCTCCACCCAGGCGGGGGCGGAGACGCGGTCGAAGTTGTTGACGATCAGCACCGGCGCGCGCTTCGTGCCGACCGGCGCACCCACCGAGAGGATCTCGGACGGGAAACTTTTGCCGCCGGCGTTGAAGGCTTCCACCTTGTAGCTGTAGATGTGGCCCGGCTCGATGTCGAGCGTAACGGTGGGCTCCTTCGTTTCCACGCCGGCGTCGAAGGCGCCGTCATCGATGCGCGTATAGACGATGTAGCCGTCGGTCACGGCCGTGGGCTCCTTGGGGTCGGCGGTCGGCTGCCATTCCAGCCGCGCGTGTTCGCTGTCCTGAAGCCGGACGGAAAAGGCCTGCGGCGGCAGCGGCTGCACGACGTAGGGGGTGTGGTAGAACTCACTGAGCGTCTTCAGGATGCCCTTGTAGACGGCCCGGCACACCGTGAAACGGAAGGACGGGTCGAGGCCGTATTTCATGTCGGCGAAGTTCTGGTGGCTGAGCAGCTCGAGGATCATGGCCGGCACGCCGGAGGTACGGGGCTCGCTGTAGCTGCGGTCCCAGAGGCCGCGGCGCGACCAGTTGGGGTCGTAGTCGAGGCGCAGGTCCTGGACGATCTGAGTCTGGACGTAGTCGCAGAGCACGCGGCTGACCACGCGGTCGCGGCCGTCCTTGAATTCGCGCTTGCCGTCGTCGCGGAGCGTGTAGATGGCGAGCGTGCCCACGGTGCTATCGTTGGGCGTGAGCCCGGCGTCGGAGTGGAAGGCGAGGGCGAGGTCGATGGGGATGTTCTTCTCCTCCCGCATCATCGTAGTCCAGGCGCCGCGGGCGGCATAGTCGCAGGTGTAGTCGGTCTCCCAGGCGCGGGTGAGGGTGCTGTCGGCACCGGCCCACTGCATCCAGTAGTGGGCGCCTTCTGCGGAAGCCGGCATGCCGGAGGTACGGCCGCCGCGCTCGAGCTTGCCCATGCCGCCGCCGAATTTGACGGCGTCGGCGGTGACGACGTAGTTGGCGCCGCCGCGGTTGTCGAGCACTACGCGGCCTTCGGAGCCTTCGGCGAATTCGAAGGTGCCGAGATAGATCCAGGTGCCGCCGCCGCGCCGCTGGTTCACGATGTATTCCGTCGTGCCGCCGAGGTGGTGGACGGTGTAGTGGGATTCGGTGCAGCTGTTTGGCAGGGATTTATAGGAAATGTACACGGCATAGCGGCCGCGCTGCTTGACGTCGGCGGTCCAGGTGGCGGTGGCCGTGGGCTCGGCGCCGCCGCAGCGGGCCTGGCGCGCCGTTCCCGCGCGGAAAGGATGGTCGGAGAAGGTGTAGGCGGGCTTGGTGTCGGCGAAGCCTTCGCCGGCATTGCTCCAGGCGCCGTGCTCGCCGTAGCGGCCCCGGGTGCGCATCAGGCCCTCGCGGGGGCCGATGAAGGCGGGGTCGTTGTCCGCGATGATTTCCCGGACCTGGGTGTCCCGCTCACGCGGCGTCATCACGTAGGCGCCGGCGTTCTCCAGCATCGGGATGAGGAAGGGGAGTACGTAGGTCTGGGTGTACATGTCTTCCACCGTGCGGTGGATGGGGGCGCGCTGCCAGATCCATTCGTCCTGCGCCTCGTCGTAGTAGCGGCCGTGGCTCTGCCAGACCATGATGTAGCGGTCGTTGAGGCCCTTGAGCCAGCGGCGGCCGTCCACGCGCTCGATGAAGCGCGCCTGGGTCTGCCGCGGGTCGTCGGTCTTGAAGGCGTAGTCCGCGGAGGGCTTGCCGTTGGCGCCGAGCACCGGGGTGGCGAGCTCTTCGAGTTCGTATCGGTTGGTGAGGATCTTGCCCGGGGTGTAGTCCTTCCATTTCCACTCCTTCTCCAGCTCTTCGCGGAACCAGGTCACGTCGCTGTCGTGCCAGGGGAAGTAGGAGAGGTTGTTGTTGAAGGTGAGGTCGAGCGTCTTGCCGCTGAC
The DNA here is from genome assembly GCA_017535125.1 of Bacteroidales bacterium. The sequence continues at coordinate 8,333 of JAFXUS010000087.1, forward strand.
CTGGACCTTGCTCACGGACACGCGGTAGTCCACCGTGGTGCGGCGTTTGAGGCGGGCGGCGAGGGTGTCGCAGATGGTGCGGAAGTCGCGGGTACGGGGCTGCCCGGAAAGGGGAAGGACGGAGAGCAGGCCCGCCAGGATGATGAGGAGGCGTCGGGAACGGATCATTTCGCTTTGCGCATCTTGGAGACGTCGATGATGAAGGTCAGGATGCCGGCGATGCCGATGGCGAGGCAGTCGGCGCGGAAGTCGCTGATGTCCTGGTAGCGGTAGGGGATCATGCTCTGGCCGATCTCGGTGAGGCCGGCGAAGACGGCGCCGATGGCGCAGATGCTGATCAGGGCGGCGAAGGCCTTGAGCGGCGTGTCGGTCAGCCGGTCGTAGGCCAGGTAGGCGATGATCGGGAAGGGGAAGAACATGCAGAAGTGGACGACCTTGTCCGTCGGGATGCCGAGGAAGAGTCTCGGCACGCTGGAGAGCTTCTCGAAGTTCGCGAAGAGCAGGTAGGCCACGGCGGCGATGTAGAGAACCATCGCGATGCTGAAAATGATGGAGCGGGTGCGGTTGGGTTTCATCTACAGGGCCTGCATGTCATGGAGTTTCCGGTAATAGCCGCCCAGGGCGAGGAGTTCCTCGTGGGTGCCGCGCTCGACGATGCGCCCTTCGTGCAGGACGACGATCTCGTCGGCGTGCTTGATGGTGCTGAGGCGGTGGGCGATGGCGATGGTGGTGCGGCCGGCCATCAGTTTCTCGAGGGCCTCCTGGACGCTCCGCTCGGACTCGGTGTCGAGCGAGGCCGTGGCCTCGTCGAGGATGAGGATGGGCGGGTTCGTGAGGATGGCGCGGGCGATGCTGATGCGCTGGCGCTGGCCGCCGGAGAGCTTGACGCCCCGGTCGCCGATGTTTGTGTCGTATCCTTGTTCCTTTTCCAGGATGAAGTCGTGGGCGCCGGCGATGCGCGCGGCGGCTTCGACTTCTTCGCGGGTGGCGTCCTGTTTGCCGAAGGCGATGTTGTTGAAGAGGGTGTCGTTGAAGAGGATCGGGTCCTGGTTCACGTTGCCCATCAGGGCGCGCAGGTCGCTGACGCGGACCTCGCGGATGTCGGTGCCGTCCAGGGTGATGCGGCCCGCGGCGGGGTCGTAGAAGCGGGGGATGAGGTCCACGAGGGTGGATTTGCCGGCGCCGCTCGCGCCGACGATGGCGACCGTCTTGCCCTTCGGGATCTCCAGGTCGATGCCGCTCAGCACCTCGCGGCCGCCCTCGTAGCGGAAGCTGACGCCTTCGAAGCGGATGCTCTCGCGGAAGCTGTCGAGCGCCTTGGGCTCCTGCGGCTCGCGGATGGGGTTCTCCGCCTGCAGGATGACGTCGATGCGCTCCATGGAGGCGAGGCCCTTGGGGATACCGTAGGCGGCTTTGGAGAGGTCCTTGATGGGCTGGATGATGCTGTAGAGGATGGCCATGTAGGCCATGAAGGACGGGGCGTCGATGACGGCCTTGTCGCCGAGGATCAGGGTGCCGCCGAACCACAGCACGATGGCGATCATGGCGGAGCCGAGGAATTCGCTCACGGGGTGGGCGCTGGCCTGGCGGACGGCCACCTGGGTGTTCTTGCGACGCATGTCGTCGGTGACCTTCCCGAAGCGGCCGGCCATGCGGCGTTCGGCGCGGAAGGCCTTGACGATGCGCAGGCCGCCGAGGGTCTCTTCGACCTGGCTCATGGTGTCGCTCCAGTAGCGCTGCGCTTCGGCCGAGTCGGCCTTGAGCTTGCGTCCGGTGAAGCTGATGATGCCGATCATGATGGGCGCGAAGACGATGACGAACAGGGTCAGCTGCCAGGACATGCGGAAGAGGACGAAGAGGTAGATGACGATCAGGATGGGGTTCTTGATCAGCATCTCGATGGTGCTGGTGATGGAGGTCTCGACTTCCTGGACGTCGCCGCTGATGCGGGCGATGATGTCGCCTTTGCGTTCCTGGCTGAAGAATCCGAGCGGGAGGGCGAGGATCTTGCGGTAGATCTCCATGCGGAGGTCCTTGACGACGCCGGTGCGGATGGGGACCATGACGGCGGCGGCGCCGAAGTAGCAGGCCACCTTGATCAGCACGATGCCGATGAAGACGAGGCAGAGCATCAGCAGGACGTGGCTCTGGCCGTATTCTCCGATGTATTGGGCGACGTAGTAGTAGGCGTTGTTGGCGACTTCGTTGAAGGGCATGCCGCGGTGCCAGGGGATGAATTCGTAGTGGGTGTCGCCGACGTTGAAGAGGATCTGGAGGATGGGGATGAGCAGCGAGAAGGAGAAGACGTTGAAGATCGCGGACAGGATGTTGAGCACGACCGATCCGCCCACGTAGCCCCTGTAAGGTGCCACGTACCGCTTCAGTATCTTCCAGAAGGCCTTCATAATCTACAAAGATAGCAATAATTCGTGAATCCAGTCGGAGATGAGGGAGATGCGGCGGTCGAGGAGGGCGAAGTCGAGGGTGGAGGGGGTGTCGGTGATCTTGTTGGTGTGCTGGGTGATGCCGGAGGTGAACATGACGGCGGGGATGCCGGCTTCGAGGAACCAGCGCTGGTCGCTGACGCGGCGGTAGAAGACTTCGGTGAAGGAGCTGCTGCCGTAGTAGTCGTAGGCGAGGTCGAGGCGGGGGCCGCGGTTGGCGGCTTCGAGGCTGAGACGATAGCGGGCGCCGCCGAGGGCGATGAGGTAGTCGGGACGGCCGGAGCGGACGGGCGCCAGGGCAGATCCGAGCAGGTCGAGGTTGACCATCAGGACGGGCGGGTAGATGGTCCGGAAGCCGTCCAGGAAGGCGCGGGCACCGGAAAGGTCGGCGGCGTGGCCGTCGAAGGCCACGAAGACGATGCCGACTTCGCCGCGGCAGCAGGCGGGGAGTTCGCGCGCGAGCGCGAGGAGCGCGGCCACACCGGAGGCGTTGGCGTCGGCGCCCGGGTAGATGCGCCCGTCGAGCGTGCCGATGGCGTCAAAGTAGGCGCCGACGACGATGTAGCGGCGGTACCAGCCCGGCGTCACGGCCACGACGTTGTGGCCGATGCGCCCGCCGGCGGAGAAGGATTGCACGGACGTGCGCAGTCCCGCGTCGCGCAGCTGGCGCAGCAGGTAGAGGGTGGAGGCCTGCGCCCCGGCGGTGCCGAAGGCCCGGCCGGCGCAGAGCGAGTCGCAGAGGAATTCGACTTCGGCGCGCAGCTCGGTCTCCCGGTCGACGGTCTGTGCGGACAGCGCACCCGGCCGCAGAAGCAGGGCTGCCGGCAGGAGGAAGAACAGAAAAATGAGCTGGCGCTTCAATTCGGGTCCGATAATTGTTTATCTTTGCAAAGGTAATGAAAAAGTTTCTCCTGACCATAGCGATTCTGCTGTCCGCAGCGTCATTCGCTTCCGCCCAGTACGACAAGGACGTCTTCATGTGGCGGGGGCGCCAGGCGCTTTCCGACGGCCGCTACGCCCTGGCCATCGAGAACTTCAATATCCTGGCGCGCCTGGACTCGACGGACTACTGGAGTTTCTTCTTCCGCGGTATCGCGAAATACAACCTCGGCGACCTGCGCGGCGCGCAGACGGATTTCAACACCTCCGTGCGCCTGAACCCCGTTTTCACGAACGGATTCCATTACCGGGCCATCACGGAGAGCCGTTTCGGCGACTACGAAGCCGCCTTCCGCGACTTCGACCGTGCGCTGGAGCTGCGTCCCGGGCAGATCGGCATCTATTTCTCGCGCGGCGTGGCGAACTTCCTCGCGCAGAAGTTCGACGACGCCGTCGCGGATTTCGACTACTATATCAAGAAGGAGCCGCGCGACCCGTCGGCCTTCCTGAACCGCGGCGCGTGCTACCTCTTCCTCGCGGATACGACCCGCGCGCTGGCGGACTACAACCGCGCGATCAAGCTGGACCGGACGGAGCCGGAGGGATTCGTGCGCCGCGCCCGCGTCTATGCGGCCCAGGGGCTGTACGACGAGGCGGTGGCCGACCTCGACATGTCGATCGAGCTGGATCCGGAGAACACCTTCGCCTACTTCAACCGGGCGCTGATCTACTACGAGCAGCACCGCTACAACGACGCGATGGCGGACCTGGACACCGTGCTCGAGCACGAGCCCGGCAACGCCCTCACGCTCTACAACCGCAGTCTCATCTACGCCCAGGTGGGCGCGTTCGAGCAGGCGCTCGAGGACATGGACCGCGTGATCAACATCAATCCGCGCAACGTGCTGGCGCACTACAACCGCGCGGCCATCTTCGTGGAGATGGGCCGCTGGCAGGACGCCCTGGAGGACTACAACCAGGCCATCGCGCTCTATCCCGATTTCGCGAAAGCGTACCTGAACCGCTCCTACGTGGAGAACATGCTCGGCCGCACGCGCGAGTCGAAGGCGGACTACCAGACCGCGCAGCAGAAGGTGCGCGACTATCAGGCGCGCAGCGGAGAGGCGTCGTTCGCCGACACCACGCGGCGCTACAACGCGCTGCTGGCGCTGGACGCGGACTTCGCGAAGAAGGACTTCGACGACGAGCTGCTGCAGCACCGCGACATCGATATCCGCCTGCGGCCGCTCTACAAGTTCAGTCTCGCGGCGGAGCGCGAAAACCGCAGCGTGGCGCTCTCGCGCCAATACGAGAACGTGCTGATCGACCGCTTCATCGACGCGGCGCCGACCCCCATCACGCTGGGGAACACGGAGAGCAAGGGTACGGACCAGTATCTCTTCACGGCGAACGCCGAGGAGTACTTCGTGAAAGGTCTGCAGGAGCTGCAGCGCAAGCAGTTCAACTCGGCGCTGAGCTGGTTCGACCGCGCCGTGGGCGCGGCGGAGGACGATGTGTCGCGCGACCGCTATGCGCGCTATTACAAGGCGTTCTACCTGATGAACCGGGGCGTGCTGAAGGCGGAAATGATCGACTTCATCGCTTCGCTGGAGGGCAGCGTGCAGACGCTGTCGATGGATACGGAGGGTTCCACCCGGGCCCGCGTGAGCGACCGCGTGGCGCGTACCTACGATTATTCCGACGCCATCGCCGACATCAAGGAGGCGCTCTCCATCCTGCCGGACATCCCGTATCTGTATTTCGACCTGGGCAACCTGGAGTGCCTGTCATCGCGCTTCGTGGAGGCGCTGGAGAACTACGACATGGCCATCAAGCTGTATCCCAATATGGGGGATGCCTATTACAACCGCGGCCTGGTGCTGATCTATCTGAAGGACAAGGAGAAAGGCTGTATCGACCTGTCCCGTGCCGGCGAGCTCGGCGTGGCGGATTCCTACAGCGTCATCACGAAATACTGCTCGGAGGATGAAAACAATTAAGTTCAAGTCCTTCACTTCGGGCAGTTGCGGCAATTGCTATTTTCTCGGCATTTTCAATGAAATCGACGCCTGCGAGGCGGGGGTGCTGATCGATGCCGGCTTCAGCCCGCGGCGGCTGAAGAAGGAGCTCGCCCGCGAGGGCCTGTGCTTCGACGATTTCGCCGGGCTGTTGATCACCCACGACCACAACGACCACATCCGCTCCCTGGGCTCCTACTGCAAACACGTGTGCAAGCCGGTCTGGACGCCGCCGGAGCTGGCACGGGCGCTGACGCACCATTTCATCACGGGGGAGTATTACGGTCCCTGCCGCACCCCGCTCGCGCCGGGCTGGAACGAGATCGTGCCCGGGCGCATCCGGGCGCAGTATTTCGAGGTGCCGCACGATGCTTCGTTCACCTATGGCTATGCGCTGATGCTGGATGACCATAAGTTCGTGATCATGACGGATATCGGCCGCATGGTGCCGCAGGCGCTCGCTTTCGCCAAACAGGCGGATACTGTGGTGATCGAGTCCAACTACGATCTGGAGATGCTCCGCAACGGTCCTTATCCCAAGGAGCTGCAGGACCGCATCTGCGGCGGGCACGGGCATTTGTCGAATGCCGAGTGTGCCGAAGCGCTGCGGAGCTTTGTCCATCCCGGGTTGCGCAATGTGTTCCTTTGCCACCTGTCGGAGCATAATAATCTGCCGGATCTCGCTTATCAGACTTCTTTCGAAGTCTTGAAAGAACTCTACACCCCCTGCACCCCCTCAAGGGGGATGGCCGCAGATCGCTTCGCTCGCGGCGCCAACGCACCAGCAATTCCCGGCAACGTTCTGCAGAACGCCCGAATTCCGCGTCTCTGCCCGCTTCCGCGCATGACGCCCTCGCCACTTTTTACACTATAGTTTTTCGGCGTCAGCAGGCTTGCCCCTCGCGGGCAAAATAACGTCCTCGCTCCGCTGCGGAAATGCCCGCTCGGAGCAACCTGCTGCCCGCCGAATAGCAGAATAGCTTCGGACTCGGAAAAACGGGAATGGTTTCGTCCCGGAGGAAGAAAAAAATACCTTTTTGACAGGGGTGCGTGAAGGTTTTTGCCATCTTGCGCAAAAAACGGAACGCCATGAAAAGATGCATTGACCTCCTGGCGGTGTTTGCCGCCCTTCTGCTGCTCACCCCTTCTTGCTCGGATCTCTTCAAACCGCAGGAACCCGACATTCCCTATGACGGTGCGATCGACGTGCTGCTGGCGCATGAGCATGTCGGGGAAGACGGCGTCTGGGTGCAGGGTTATATCGTGGGGGTGGCTTCCAGCAGCAAGAAATTCTGTCTGGAGGAGCCGTTCCCCAAGAGCTCCAACCTGGTGTTGGGCGACAGTGATACCACCACGGTGCGGGAACACCTCCTGTCGGTGCAACTGCCTTCGGGGCGGATCCGGACCGGGCTGAATCTGCAGGATCATCCGGAATTGCTCGGCCGGAAAGTATATATCAAGGGGAACCTGGTGTCCGCGTATTATGGCATACCCGGACTCAAGTCCCCCTCGGAATATGGTTTTGACGATTAGATCCGCTTCAGGATCTCTTCGGTCTGCGCTTCGAAGCCCGGCTTGCGGAGCAGCGCGAACATGTTCTTCTTGTAGGCCTCCACACCCGGCTGGTTGAACGGGTTGATGCCCAGGGTGTAGGCGCTGACGCCGCAGGCGAATTCGAAGAAATAGAACAGGGCGCCGAGGCTCGCCTCGTCGAGGCGCTCCACGCTCAGCTCCATCTGCGGCACGCCGCCGTCGATGTGGGCGAGCTGGGTGCCCAGCTGCGCCATCTTGTTGCAGTGCTCGACATGCTGGCCGGAGAGGTAGTTCAGCTGGTCGAGGTTCTGGCCGTCGAAGCCGATCACCACCTCGCGGGAGGCGTTCTGCACGGTCACGGTGGTCTCGAACATCACGCGGTCGCCCTCCTGGATGAACTGGCCCATCGAGTGGAGGTCGGTGGTGCAGACCACGGAGGCCGGGAAGATGCCCTTGCACTCCTTGCCCTCGGATTCGCCGTAGAGCTGCTTCCACCATTCGCCCAGGTACTGGAGCTTGGGGTGGAAGGTCACGAGGATCTCCACCTTCTTGCCCATTTCGCTGTAGAGCAGGTTGCGCATCGCGGCGTACTGGACGGCGGGGTTGTCGGCGGACTTCTTCAGCAGGGCCGCGCGCTCTTCGGCGGCGCCGCGCAGCATTTCGCGCATGTTGAAGCCGGCCAGGATGATGGGCAGGATGCCCACCGGGGTCAGGACGCTGTAGCGGCCGCCCACGTTGTCGGGAACGACAAAGGTCTTGTAGCCTTCCTGGGTGGCGAGGGTCTTGAGGGCGCCCTTCTTCGCGTCGGTGATGGCGACGATGCGGTCGGCGGCCTCGGCCTTGCCGTAGGTCTTCTCGAGGTATTCCTTCACGATGCGGAAGGCGACGGCCGGTTCGGTGGTGGTGCCGGACTTGGAGATGACTACGCAGGCGGTGTTGCGCAGCTGCGCGAGGTCCATCAGCTCGGCGAGGTAGTCCTCGGAGAGGTTGTTGCCAGCGAAGGCGATCTGCGGCACGCCCGTCTTGCGGACAAAGCCGTGGGAGAGCGCCTCGATGGCGCAGCGGGCGCCAAGGTAGCTGCCGCCGATGCCGATCACGACCACCAGGTCCACGCCTTTCGCGGCCCAGGCGTCACGGATGGCCTCGCAGTCGGCGATCATCGACTCGGGGGTGTCCACGGGCAGGGTCTTCCATCCGAGGAAATCGTTGCCCGCGCCGGACTCGGCATCGAGCACGTCATACGCCTTCAGGGCCTTCTCGACATATTTCTGATATTCTGCATCTTTGACAAAGGAGCTGCAGCCTCCTGCATTGAACTTGACCATATTTTTGTGTTTATACTTTATTGCGAACTATTGCATCACAAAGGTAGCAATATTCTTAAACAATCGTTCTCACCCTTTACATCCCTGAAACAATTCAACAAAATAGACAAACGCTGCGGCCGGCAAAATTCACGGGAGAGTTGTCTCGCGACGACTCTCCCGTTACTTAACCTAAACTTAAACTATGAAAAACTTCGTCGCTAAAGTAGAGAGATTTTGGGAGAATACCAAATTTTGCCAAAAACTTTTTTTAATTTTGTAGCGTTAGTTAGACCACGTCTCACTTATTATGTTCAAAAAACCCTTTATCCTTTTCATCGCTGCCGCGTTGCTGGTGGCGATGCCTTCCTGCAAGCGCTATGAGACCGTTCCCGGGGACGCGCTGCAGACGAAAATCTACACCCTGGACAATGGCATGAAGATCTTCATGTCCGTGAACAAAGAGCAGCCGCGCATCCAGACCTACATCGCGGTGAAGGTCGGCAGCAAGAACGATCCGTCCGAGACCACGGGCCTCGCCCACTACTTCGAGCACCTGATGTTCAAGGGCACGGAGCACTTCGGTACGATCGACTATGAGGCCGAGAAGCCGATGCTCGACGAGATAGAGCAGCTGTTCGAGGTCTATCGCAAGACGACGGACGAGGCGGAGCGCCAGGCCATCTATCACAGGATCGACTCGGTGAGCTACGAAGCCTCGAAGCTTGCGATTCCCAACGAATACGACAAGCTGATGGCCGTCATCGGCGCAGACGGCACCAACGCCTGGACTTCCGGCGACGAGACCGTCTATACCGAGGACATCCCCTCCAACCAGATCGACAACTGGGCCCGCATCCAGGCCGACCGTTTCCGCCACGGCGTGATCCGCGGCTTCCACACGGAGCTGGAGACCATCTACGAGGAGAAGAACATGTCCCTGACGCAGGACAGCCGCAAACTTTGGGAGGCCATGGACCAGGCCCTCTTCCCGCACCACCCGTACGGCAAGCAGACCACCCTGGGCAGCCAGGAGCACCTGAAGAACCCTTCCATCACCAACGTCAAGAAGTATCACGACGTTTACTACGTTCCGAACAACATCGCGGTCTGCGTGTCCGGCGATTTCGATCCGGACGAGATGGTGGCTGCGATCGAGAAGTATTTCGGCGACTGGGAGCCGAACCCGGAGATCCCCGAGCTGCAGTTCGAGCCGGAGGAGCCCATCACGGAACCCATCGTGCGTGAGGTGTACGGCCTGGAGGCCGAGAACGTCGCCCTGGCGTGGCGCCTGCCCGCCCCGGCTGACCTGAAGACCGCGGCCGTGGCCGAAATCGCCGGTTCCGTGCTCTTCAACCAGCAGGCCGGCCTGATGGACCTGGACATCAACCAGCAGCAGAAGGCTCTCTTCGTCTATGGCGGCTATGAGGCCATGGCGGACTACGCCTATTTCCTTGGCATGGGCAACCCCAAGGAAGGCCAGACCCTGGAAGAGGTGCGTGACCTCATCCTCGAGGAAGTGGCGAAGCTGCGCAGCGGCGACTTCGACGAAGCGCTCCTCGCCGCCAGCGTCAACAACACGAAGCTGAACCAGATGCGCCGCCTGGAGTATAACGACTACCGTGCGCGGTATTATGTGGACGCCTTCATCAACGGCATTCCCTGGAAGGATGCGTGCAAGAGCATCGACCGCCTGGCAGCCGTGACCAAGGAGGACGTCGTCGCGTTTGCGAACGAGTACCTCGGAGAGAACGCTTACGCCGTGGTGTACAAGCGCCAGGGCGAGGACAAGACCATCCAGAAGGTCACCGCGCCGAAGATCACCCCGATCGTGACCAACCGCGACGAGGTCAGCGACTTCCTGACGGAAATCCAGAACAGCGTGGTGAAGCCGATCGAACCGGTGTTCGTCAACTTCGACAAGGATATGTCCAAGTTCGCGCTGACGGAAGGCGCCGACGTGCTCTACAAGAAGAACGAGCTGAACGACGTGTTCAATGTGCAGATCATCTACAACCGCGGTACGCAGCAGGATCCTGCCCTGGGCCTCGCCATGAACTACTTGAGCTACCTGGGTACGCCCGAGATGAGCGCCGAGGAAATGGCATCCAAGATGTACGGCCTGGCATGCAGCTACAGCGGCGGCGCCGGTGCCACGCAGAGCTCGATCCGCCTCGTCGGCCTGTCCGAGAATATGGGTGAAGCGCTGCGCCTGGTGGAGAACCTGGTGCAGAACGCCGTGCCTGACGAGGCCATTCTGGCGAACCTGAAGGCGGATATGCTGAAGGACCGCGCTGACGCGAAGAAATCGCAGAGCAGCTGCTTCAGCGCCCTGGAGCGCTATGCCTTCTACGGCCCGGACTTCATCAAGGCCACGACCATCAGCAACGAGGCGTTGATGGCGCTCAGCTCCGAGGATCTCCTCGGCAAGGTGCGCGACGTGTTCCAGCTCGGCCACGAGATCTTCTACTACGGCCCGATGTCCGAAAACGAGGTGAAGTCCACCCTGGCCGACGCCCACTATGTGGCGGAAGGCGCGCAGAAGCAGCCCGAGCAGTATGCGCTGTATCAGCTCACCCCGTCCGACCGCGTCCTGATGGCGCAGTACGACGCTCCGCAGCTCTACTACATCCAGTACTCCGACCGCGGTGAGAAGTTCGATCCCGCCCAGGCGGGCGACATCGCCCTGTACAACGAATACTTCGGCGGCGGCATGAACACCATCGTGTTCCAGGAGATGCGCGAGGCGCGCGGCCTGGCCTACAGCGCCTACGCCTCCCTCGACGAGCCGTCCGTCACGGAGGACACGTATTCCTTCATGGCCTTCATCGCCACGCAGAACGACAAGATGCGCCAGGCAATCGAGGCTTTCGACGAGATCATCAACAATATGCCGGAGTCCGAAGCCGCATTCGCCGTGGCGAAGGAGGCCCTGCTGAGCCGCCTGCGCACCCAGCGTACGACGGGCATGGACGTGCTGCGCAGCTATGTTGCCTGCCGCCGCCTCGGCCTCGCGGAGCCGTCCTACCGGGCCGTTTTCGAGAAGGCGCAGGACGCGACCCTCGCCGACGTGGTGGCGACCCAGCAGAAATGGGTCAAGGACCGCCACTACACCTACATGATCCTGGGCGACATCAAGGACCTGGATACCAAGTACCTGTCCACGCTCGGGCCCGTGCAGACGCTGAGCCTCGAAGAGATCTTCGGCTACTAGCATGACTGCGGAAGCCTGTATCCGTTCGATGCGGCTTCGCACGCTGCCGCTTTCGCTTGCCGGGATCGCCCTCGGGGTGCTCCTGGCGGCGAGGGGGCATGCGCTCAGCTGGTTGACCGTCACCCTGTTGGGGCTGACGACGGTCTGCCTGCAGATTCTGAGCAATCTTTCGAATGAACTGGGGGATACCCTGCACGGGACGGACCGCTCCGACCGGCAGGGTATCCACTATTCCATCCAGGACGGGGAGATGACCGTTCCGGAAATGAAGTGGCTGATCGGCTGCGTCGCCGTGCTGTGCTGCCTGCTGGGCGCCGGCATGGTGTGGAGCGCCTTCGGGACGCTGTTCGCGCCGCTGCCGCTCGCGTTCATCGCCCTCGGCGCCGCCGCCGTCTGGGCGGCGATGCACTACACCCTCGGCGAGCATCCTTACGGCTACCGGGGGCTGGGGGACATCTTTGTCTTCATTTTCTTCGGTCTCGCGACCGTGTGCGGCGGGTATTTCCTGAGCTGTCTGGAATGGGACTGGCTCATCCTGCTACCGGCCGCGGCCATCGGCTGCTTCAGCGTGGCGGTGCTGAACGTCAACAACATCCGCGACATGAAGAGCGACGCCGCGACGCGCACCACCGTGGCCCTCAAGCTGGGCCTGCGCCGCGCGCGCATCTACCAGACGCTGCTGATCGCGGCGGGCTGGGTGCTGATGACGGCCTTTGCGGCGCTGACCGCGCGCAACTGGCTGGATTTCCTGTACGTTTGTACGCTGGGGAGTTTCTGCGCCCATCTGAAGGGCGTCTGGACGCGGGAGGACCGGGCGCTGGATCCGATGCTGCCGCTGCTGGTCGTCAGCACTTTCCTGTTCGCCCTGCTGGCCGGGATTTAAGCTTTTTCTCCGATATACATCCGGCAGAGGCCGAAAGTGAAGGCGCGGTGACGTACGTTCGCGTAACCGCAGCGCTCCATCGTGGCCGTCCATTCCTGGCGGCCGGGGAAGGCCTGCACGGAGGCAGGGAGGTATTTGTAGGCGGCTTTGTCGCCGGAAATGAGCCCGCCGATCCAGGGCACGAAGTGCATGAAATAGAGGTTGTAGCCCCAGCGGAGGAATTTGTTCTCCGGGACGGAGAGCTCCAGGATGACGAGGCGGCCGCCGGGCCTGAGCACGCGCAGGATCTCCCGCAGCGCCGCTTCGCGCTGCGAGAAATTCCGGATGCCGAAGGCGATGGTGGCCACGTGGAAGCTGCCGTCGTCGAAACGCATGGCCTCGCTGTCTCCCTGCTCGCAGGAAATCCGCTTCGCCAGGCCCGCCTTCTGCACCTTCTCGCGCATCACGGCGAGCATGCCTTCGGAGAGGTCCAGTCCCATGACGTGGCTGCCCGGACTCATGCGGCGCGCCTGCGCGATGGCGAAGTCACCGGTGCCGCAGGCGATGTCGAGCAGCTGCTGCGGCTGGGCGGGGGTGATGATCTCCCGCAGGGCGCGGCGGCGCCAACTGCGGTCCACCCCGAATGACATGAGGTGGTTGAGCCGGTCGTAGTCGGGTGCGATCCCGTCGAACATCTGTTGGATTCTCTCTTTCTGCTGCATAGTGCTGGACTGAAAAGTCCGGCGCTGCGGGCCGGACTTCTGGAGCAGGATAAGGGAGTCGAACCCTCCTCCTTGGCTTGGGAAGCCAATGCACTACCGATGTGCTAATCCTGCGGGGTGCGATTGAATCAGATTCAAAACTGTTTGGACCACAAATGTTATTCAATCCCGATGCAAATATAGCAAATTATTCGTAAATTTGACAACTTGAAACAATACGAAGAAATGTACTCATTGGGAATCGACGTCGGATCTTCATCCGTCAAAGTAGCGCTGCTCGACATCACGAGCGGCAAGTGTGTATGTTCGGCCACCAACCCCAAATCGGAGGCGCCCATCAAGGCGGTCCAGAAGGGCTGGGCGGAGCAGGACCCGAAGTCCTGGTGGAAATATATGTCCGACGGCATCCGGGAGATGGCTTCCGCCGGCTTCGACCTGGGCAAGGTGGAGTCGATCGGTATCTCCTATCAGATGCACGGCCTGGTGGCGCTGGACAAGAGCGGCGAGCCCGTGCGCGACGCCATCATCTGGTGCGACTCCCGCGCCGTGTCCATCGGCGCCGAGGCCCTGCAGGCCATCGGGTATGACTGCTGCATGGAGCACCTGCTCAACTCGCCGGGCAATTTCACGGCTTCCAAGCTGGCCTGGGTGAAGCGCAACGAGCCGGACGTGTACGCCCGGATCTGGCGTTTCATGCTTCCCGGCGACTACATCGCCTTCCGCCTGACCGGCGAGGCCACGACCACCGCCACGGGCATGTCCGAAGGCATTCTCTGGGACTTCGCCGACCGCCGTCGCGCCCACTTCGTGGCCGACTACTACGGCATCGAGTCCGACAAGTTCTGCCCGGTGGTGCAGGCCATCGGCGACCAGGGCCACGTGACGGCCGCGATTGCGAAGGAGCTGGGTCTCCCGGCCGGCATCCCCGTGTCCTACCGCGCCGGCGACCAGCCGAACAACGCCTTCTCCCTGGACGTGCTCGAACCGGGCGAGATCGCCGCGACGGGCGGCACCAGCGGTGTCGTGTACGGCGTGACCGACGTGCCGAAGGCCGACCCGCAGTCCCGCGTGAACACCTTCCTCCACGTCACCGCTTCCGCGGAGCCGCGCATGGGCGTGCTGCTCTGCATCAACGGTACCGGCATCATGAACTCCTGGGCGCACCGCAACATCTCCCCGGAGCTCTCCTATCCGGAAATGAACGACCTCGCCGCCACGGCTCCCGTGGGCGCTGACGGCCTGCTCGTGCTGCCCTTCGGCAACGGAGCCGAGCGCGTGCTCGCGAACCGTACGACCGGCGCCCGCCTGGTCGGCGTGGACCTGGTCCGCCACGGCAAGGCGCACATCCTGCGCGCCGTCCAGGAAGGCATCGCGTTCTCCTTCCGCTACGGCATCGACATCATGAAGGAAATGGGCCTGAAGCCCGACGTGATCCGCGCCGGCAAGGCCAACATGTTCCTCAGCCCGCTGTTCCGCTCGACGCTCGCCACGCTGTGCGATGCGCGCATCGAGCTCTTCGACACCGACGGTTCGCTGGGCGCCGCCCGCGGAGCCGCGCTCGGCGCCGGCATCTACAAGACTACCCAGGAGGCTTTCGCCACCCTCGAGAAGCTCGACGTCATCGAGCCGGAGGCGGAGTGGAAGCAGCCGCTCGAGGCCGCGTACGGCCGCTGGAAACAGGAAGTCAGCAATGCACTCAAATAATACAAACCAATAATCTTTTTATCACTAATCATTATGGCAAACAAAGAGTACTTCCCGGGTATAGGGAAAATCAAGTTTGAGGGCAAGGATTCCAAGAATCCCCTCGCTTTCCATTATTACAATGCCGATCAGGTCGTCTGCGGCAAGAAGATGAAGGACTGGTTCAAGTTCGCCATGGCCTGGTGGCACACCCTGGGCCAGGCGTCCGGCGACCCGTTCGGCGGCCAGACCCGCAGCTATGAGTGGGACAAGGCCGACTGCCCTTACACCCGCGCCCGCGAGAAGGCTGACGCCGGCTTCGAGATCATGCAGAAGCTGGGCATCGGATACTATTGCTTCCACGATGTGGACCTGGTGGAGGACACCGAGGACATCGCCGAGTATGAGGCCCGCATGAAGGACATCACGGACTATCTGCTCGAGAAGCAGAAAGAGACCGGCATCAAGAACCTGTGGGGTACCGCCAACGTGTTCGGCAACAAGCGCTACATGAACGGCGCCGCCACCAACCCGCAGTTCGACATCGTCGCCCGCGCTGCGCTCCAGATCAAGAACGCCATCGACGCCACCATCAAGCTGGGCGGCACCGGTTATGTGTTCTGGGGTGGCCGTGAGGGCTACTACAGCCTGCTGAATACCCAGATGCAGCGTGAGAAGGACCACCTGGCCAAGATGCTCACCGCCGCCCGCGACTACGCCCGCGCCAACGGTTTCAAGGGCACCTTCCTCATCGAGCCGAAGCCGATGGAGCCGACCAAGCACCAGTACGACGTCGACACCGAGACCGTGATCGGTTTCCTGCGCGCCAACGGTCTTGACAAGGACTTCAAGGTGAACATCGAGGTCAACCACGCCACCCTGGCCGGCCACACCTTCGAGCACGAGCTCACCGTGGCCGTCGACAACGGTTTCCTCGGCAGCATCGACGCCAACCGCGGCGACGCCCAGAACGGCTGGGATACCGACCAGTTCCCGGTGGATCCTTACGATCTCACCCAGGCCATGATGCAGATCATCCGCAACGGCGGCTTCAAGGACGGCGGTACCAACTTCGACGCCAAGCTGCGCCGCAGCTCCACCGATCCTGAGGACATCTTCATCGCCCACATCAGCGCCATGGACGCCATGGCCCACGCCCTGCTCAACGCTGCCGCCGTGCTCGAGGAGAGCCCGATCTGCAAGATGGTCAAGGAGCGTTACGCTTCCTTCGACAGCGGCCTCGGCAAGAAGTTCGAGGAAGGCAAGGCCACGCTTGAGGAGCTCTATGACTATGCCAAGAAGAACGGTACGGTCGTGGCTGCTTCCGGCAAGCAGGAGCTGTATGAAACCCTTCTGAACCTTTACGCGAAGTAATGGCTGTTCAGCAAGATAAAGGATCAGGTGCGTATCTGTTTTCGATCGTGCTCGTCGCCGTGCTCGGCGGCCTGCTGTTCGGATACGATACGGCCGTGATTTCCGGTGCCGAGCGAGGTCTGCAGGCGTTCTTCGAGAGCGCCTCAGACTTCACTTACACCGATTTCCTGCACGGCTTCACCTCTTCCAGCGCGCTGATCGGTTGCATCATCGGTAGCGCGATCTCCGGTCTGATGGCCGGCCGCTTCGGCCGTAAGAAGAGCCTGTTCATCGCAGGTATCTGCTTCTTCCTGAGCGCCGCCGGTTCCTATTATCCGGAGTTCCTCTTCTTCGAGAAGGGCGTTCCGACGCAGTCCCTCTGGGTCGCGTTCAACCTCTACCGCGTGCTCGGCGGCATCGGCGTGGGTATGGCTTCCGCCATCTGCCCGATGTACATCGCCGAGGTGGCCCCGGCCAACAAGCGCGGCAAGCTGGTGTCCTGGAACCAGTTCGCGATCATCTTCGGCCAGCTGGTCGTGTATTTCGTGAACTTCCTCATCCTCCAGTCGCACAAGAACGATCCCGCGATCGTCGAATGGACGAACCAGATCGGCTGGCGCCTGATGTTCGGCTCCGAGTGCGTGCCGGCGGGTCTCTTCACCCTGCTGATCCTGCTCGTGCCTGAGACGCCGCGTTACCTTGTGATGTCCGGTCAGGACGACAAGGCCCTGCAGGTGCTGTCCCGCATCAACGGTCAGTCCATGGCTTCCAAGATTCTCGGTGACATCAAGAACACCGTCGTCGAGAAGAAGGAGAAGCTCATGGCCTACGGCTTTGTGGTCATCTTCATCGGCTGCATGCTCAGCGTGTTCCAGCAGTTCGTCGGCATCAACGCCGTGCTGTATTTCGCGCCGCGCATCTTCGAGTCGATGGGCATGGGCAATCCGATGACGCAGACCGTCATGATGGGAGTCGTGAACATCAGCTTCACGCTGGTCGCCATCTTCACCGTGGAGAAACTCGGCCGCAAGCCGCTGCTGATCACCGGCTCCCTGGGCATGGCCCTGGGCGCTCTCGGCGTGGCCCTCGCGGACGCGGTTCCGGGCGTGCCCGGCATCGTGGGCGTGCTCAGCATCATGATCTACTCCGCTTCCTTCATGTTCAGCTGGGGTCCGATCTGCTGGGTGCTCATCTCCGAGATCTTCCCGAACACGATCCGCGGCGCCGCCGTGGCCATCGCCGTGGCCTTCCAGTGGATTTCGAACTTCATCGTGAGCTCCACCTTCGTGCCGCTCTACACCTGGAGTCCGGCGTTCACCTACGGTCTCTACTGCGCGATGTGTCTCCTGGCCGCTTTCTTCGTGTGGCGCTTGGTTCCCGAGACCAAGGGCAAGACCCTCGAGGAAATGTCCGCGCTGTGGCGCAGCCGCCAGCAGGCGAAATAATCGACAGCCTGATTGCAAAAGAAGCCGACCCGAACGGGCCGGCTTCTTTATTTTACGGCAGCGTCAGCAGGGTTGCCCCCGCAGGGCAGAAAAAACAGCTGTCGCTAAATGCCCTGCAGCGGCAACCTGCTGCCCGCTGCTACTTCGTGACGATGTTGGTTTTGACGGTAGCGTAGGAAGAACTTACCGTCAGGGTGGCGGTACCCGGCTGGCCGCGCAGGGAGC
This sequence comes from Bacteroidales bacterium, assembly GCA_017535125.1. Next base: position 26,015 of record JAFXUS010000087.1, read on the forward strand.
GGACGACCGCCAGCGCCTTGCCGCTGAAGAGCGCCTTGGCGCTGCCCTTGAGGCAGAGCGTGTCGGCGGCGTTGCCGTTGTCCACACCGAACAGCTCGCCGTCGCCCTCGACGCTGAAGGACAGCATGTCGGTGGCGTTCGGCACCACGCGCCCGTCGGCGTCCAGCGCCTCCACGGTCACGTACGACAGGTCATAGCCGTCGGCGGCGATGACCGTCCGGTCGGGCGTCAGGCGCAGCGTGACGGGCGCGCCGGCCGTGTAGCGCGCCTCGCGCGCCACTTCCTTGCCGTTCCGGTAGGAAACCACTTCGATGCGGCCGGGCTCGAAGGGCACGCCCAGCCACTGGACGTGGAGCTGGTTGTGCGTCTTAGCCTGGCGGCCGAGGGACTCGCCGTTCACGAAGAGTTCCGCCTCGTCGGCGTTGCTGTAGTAGGCCCAGACGTCAATCGGCTCGCCGGGCGTCCAGTTCCAGTGCGGGAAGAGGTGCAGGACGGTCTTGTCGGTCCATTCCGACATGTACATCCAGTAGGCGTCCTTCGGGAAGCCGGCCAGGTCCACCACGCCGAAGTAGGAGCTGCGGGACGGCCAGCTGTAGGGGATGGGTTCGCCGAGGTAGTCGAAGCCCGTCCAGATGAAGGTGCCGGCGATGAAGTCGCGGTCGCGCACGGCGATCCACGCTTCCTCGTGGAAATCCGCCCACGGGGCGCAGCAGGCGTCGTAGGCGTTGGTCTGGTGGTTCCAGTCCACCTCGTCGTCGGCCGTGTACTGCCAGCCGCGGCTGGGGATCTTGACCTTCTCGGTGGACGGCTGGAAATACATGCCGCGGCTGTTCAGCGAGGAGACGGTCTCCGAGCCGATGAGCGGCTTGTCCGGGAACCACACGCGGCAGGAATCGTAGAGCTGCGGGTGGTAGTTGAAGCCATAGACGTCGAGCGCGCCGGCGCGCAGCAGGTTGTTGCCGGGCCAGACGCCGTTGCAGCCGGCCGTGATGGCGCGGGTGGTGTCCAGGTCGCGGATGAGCTGCGCCATGTGGCGCGTCAGCAGGACGTTGGGATTGCTTTCGCCGTCATCCGTGCCGCCGATGGATTCGATGAAGTTGAGCAGCATGTTGGCCTGCTCCGGCGGCAGGTCCGCCAGATTGTCGCCGTGCGAGTCGCTCTGCTCGATGATTTCGTTGCCGATGCTCCACATGACCACGGAAGGGTGGTTGCGGTCGCGGCGGACGAAGTCCTGCACGTCGCGCACGTGCCACTCGTCGAAGAAGCGGGCGTAGTCATAGACGGTCTTGGGCTTGCGCCACATGTCCATGGCCTCGTCCATGACGAGGAATCCCATCTCGTCGCAGAGCTCGAGCAGGGTCGGTGCCGGCGGGTTGTGCGAGGTGCGGATGGCGTTCACGCCCATGTCCTTGAGGATCTGCAGCTCGCGCTCCAGCGCGCGGCGGTGCACGGCGGTGCCGATGCAGCCCATGTCGTGGTGCAGGCAGACGCCCAGCATCTTGAGCGGGCGGCCGTTGAGGAAGAAGCCACGCGCGGGATCCCATTCGGTCGTGCGGATGCCGAAGCGGGTGGCGTACGTGTCTTTCTGCCCGTCGGCGGACACGGTCACGCTGGCGTAGTAGCAGTAGGTGTCATCGACGTCCCAGCGGTGGGGCGACTTGATCTCGAGACGTGTCTCGAACACGGGGGCGCCGAGCGCGGAAGTCTGCGCGACCGTCCGGCCGCGGGCATCCAGGATGCGGACGTCGTAGTTGAGGTCCTGTCCAGGCGCGCTTCCCTCGGTCTCCACGGTCACGGCCACGGTGGCCTTGTCGTCGGAAATCTTCGTCGCGCGGACGTAGAGTCCGTTGTAGGCCACGTGGACCGGGTCGGTGACGGCCAGGCGGACGGGACGGTAGATGCCGCAGCCCGCGTACCAGCGGGAGTTGGGCTGCTCGGCGTTGTCGCAGCGGACGGCGATCAGGTTGTCGCCCGGCCGCAGGCAGCCGGTGATGTCGTAGGAGAAGGAGCTATAGCCGTACGGGCGTGTGCCGAGGGCCTGCCCGTTCACATAGACGGTGCTGTTCATGAAGACGCCGTCGAACTCCACGCGTACGCTTTTGACGGCTTTGCCGTCGGGTCCGAACACGCCTTCCGGCGCATCGAAATGCTTGCGGTACCAGCCGATGCCGCCGGGCAGCGCGCCGCCGCCGGGGGTGGAAGGGTTGTCGGCGGCGAACTCACCCTCGATGCTCCAGTCGTGGGGCAGGTGCAGCTCGCGCCAGGTGCCGTCATCGAAGGCGTTCTCCGCGAAAGCGGGGTCGTCGCCGAGCGTGAATCTCCAGTCAAAGTTGAAATCGGTGCCGTGCTGCGTGGTGGGAATGCTCTGGCATGCGCCCAGCACGATCAGGGTCAGAAGGGTTATCAGCAAGTGTCTCATGCTTGCAAAGATAGTAAAATTGCTTTATCTTTGCACAATTGTGCGCTCGTGCGCGCATGTTTTGATTATAAAAAATAGAAACAACGATAAAATGTCATTAGCATCTGTCATCGGCAAGATCTTCGGCTCCAAGTCCGAACGCGACTACAAGGCCGTCAAGCCCACCCTGGACAAGATCCTTGCCGTCTATCCGGAAATCGACGCGCTTTCCGACGACGACATCCGCGCCCGCTCGGCGGCGCTGCGGGAGCGTCTGAAGGAAGTGGAGAAACCGTTCGAGGACCGTATCGCCGAAATCAAGCTGGAACTCGACAAAGATATTCCCGTCGCGGAGAAGGAACGGCTCGCGAGCGAGTCGGACAAGCTCGTCAAGGATGAGGACGAGGCCATCGAGAAGGCCCTCGACGAGATCCTCCCGGAGGCGTTCGCCATCGTGAAGAGTACGGCGCGCCGCTTCAAGGAGCATGAGACCATCACCGTCACGGCGACGCAGTTCGACCGCGACCTGTCGGTGAACCACGACTTCGTGGACATCGAGGGCGACAAGGCCGTGTACCGCAACCGCTGGGTGGCGGGCGGCAACGAGATCACCTGGGACATGGTCCACTACGATGTCCAGCTGATCGGCGGCATCGCCCTGCACCAGGGCAAGATCGCGGAGATGGCGACGGGCGAGGGCAAGACCCTCGTGGCGACCCTCCCGGTGTTCCTGAACGCCCTCGCGGGCAAAGGCGTGCACATGGTGACCGTCAACGACTACCTGTCCAAGCGTGACTCCGAGTGGATGGGGCCGCTGTACATGTTCCACGGCCTGTCCGTGGACTGCATCGACAAGCATCAGCCGAACTCGGATCCCCGCCGCAAGGCTTACGAGTGCGACATCACCTTCGGTACGAACAACGAGTTCGGTTTCGACTACCTCCGCGACAACATGGCCATCAGCCAGGAGGACCTGGTGCAGCGCAAGCACCACTTCGCCATCGTGGACGAGGTGGACTCCGTGCTCATCGACGATGCGCGTACCCCGCTCATCATCTCCGGTCCGATCACGCACAACGACGCCGACGAGGCGCAGTTCATGGAGTTCCGCCCCTATGTGGAGCGGCTCTACCAGACGCAGCGCACGCTCGTGAACCAGGTGCTCAACGAGGCCAAGAAGAAGATTGCCGAAGGCGACGAGGCCGAAGGCGGAAAGCTGCTCCTGCGGGCCCACAAGGGCCTTCCGAAATACCAGCCGCTCATCAAGTTCCTCTCCGAGCCGGGCATGAAGGTGCTCCTCCAGAAGGCGGAGAACTACTACATGCAGGACAATGAGAAGGAGATGCCGGTGGTCACGGATCCGCTGTATTTCGTGATCAACGAGCAGCTGCACTCCGTGGACATGACCGACAAGGGTCACGAGGTGCTCGCGGGCGGTGTGGGCGACGAGAACTTCTTCGTCCTGCCGGACGTCGGTTCCCGCATGGCGGAAATCGAGCACACTGACCTGCCGCTGATGGAGAAGCAGCAGAAGAAGGACGAACTCATGGCGGAGTTCTCCACCAAGAGCGAGCGCGTACACACGGTCATCCAGCTCCTGAAGGCCTACACCATGTTCGAGAAGGACGTGGACTACGTGATCATGGACGGCAAGATCAAGATCGTGGACGAATCCACGGGCCGTATCATGGAGGGCCGCCGCTGGAGCGACGGTCTGCACCAGGCCGTCGAGGCCAAGGAGAACGTCAAGGTCGAGGGCGCTACGCAGACCTTCGCGACCATCACCCTGCAGAACTACTTCCGCATGTACCACAAGCTGGCCGGCATGACCGGTACGGCCGAGACGGAAGCGGGTGAGTTCTGGAGCATCTACAAGCTGGACGTGATGGTCATCCCGACCAACCGCCCGGTGATCCGCGACGACCAGAACGACCTGATCTACAAGACCAAGAAGGCGAAATACGCGGCCGTCATCGACCGCATCGTGGAGTTGTCGAACGCCGGCCGCCCGGTGCTCGTCGGTACGACGGACGTCGAGACTTCCGAGCTCCTCAGCCGCATGCTCCGGATGCGCGGCATCCGTCACAACGTGCTGAACGCCAAGGAGCACGCCCGCGAGGCCGAGATCGTGGCCCAGGCGGGCCAGACGTCGGCCGTGACCATCGCCACCAACATGGCGGGCCGCGGTACGGACATCAAGCTTTCCGATGACGTGAAGGCCGCGGGCGGTCTCGCCATCATCGGCACCGAGCGCCACGACTCCCGCCGCGTCGACCGCCAGCTGCGCGGCCGTGCCGGCCGTCAGGGCGACCCGGGTTCTTCGACTTTCTACATTTCCCTGGAGGATAAGCTGATGCGCCTCTTCGGCTCCGAGCGTATCGCCGGCATGGTGGACCGCCTCGGCATGGCCGAGAACGAGGCCCTCGAGAGCAAGATGCTCTCCGGCGCCATCGAGAACGCGCAGAAGAAAGTCGAGGAGAACAACTTCGGCATCCGCAAGCGCCTGCTCGAATACGACGACGTGATGAACTATCAGCGCGAGGCCATTTACTCCCGCCGGCGCAACGCCATCAGCGGCGAGAAGGTGGAGATCGACCTCCAAAACATGATGAAGGACACCGCCGCGCTGTTCGTGGACCGCAGCAAGGGCCTTCCTTTCGAGGAGTTCGAGGTCTCGCTGATGGCCCAGCTGTCGATCGATTCCGGCCTGGACGAGCAGACCTACGAGAAGGCGAAGCCCGCCGAGATCGAGGACCGCATCGTGGAGCACATGCAGGAGGTGTACCGCCGCAGGATGGACACGCTCGTGGAGCGCCTCTATCCCATCATCAAGGACGTCTATGAGAAGCAGGGCTCGATGTACCAGAACATCGCCATCCCCATCTCCGACGGCCGCAAACAGATGACCCTCTCGGTCAACCTCGAGCGCGCCTACAATTCCGAAGGCCGCGAGATCGCCAAGACCCTGAGCAAGAACATCATCCTCTACCAGATCGACGAGCATTGGAAGGAGCATCTCCGCGAGATGGACGACCTCAAGCAGAGCGTCCAGAACGCTTCCTACGAGCAGAAGGATCCGGTGGTGGTCTATAAGCTGGAGAGCTACAACCTCTTCGCCTCCATGCTCGAGACGCTCAACCAGGACGTCCTGTCCTTCCTCTTCAAGGCCTTCGTCCCGCTCCAGGACCGCCCGCAGCAGCCGCAGCGCGCCGTCCGTCCGCAGACCGACATGTCCCGCTACCAGGCCCGCCACAGCGACCTGAGCACCAACGGGGAGCAGAAATCCAACACGCCGGTCAAGGTGGACAAGCAGGTGGGCCGCAACGATCCCTGCCCGTGCGGCAGCGGCAAGAAGTATAAACAATGCCACGGCAAAGGCCTGGTCTAAACTGTACAGCCATGAATTTCAACGCAAACAATAAACCAGTCAAGACAGTGGAACAGAATGTGAACGACGTCAGCCGGATCTCCCAAGGGGCTGCCATCCGGGGCGATATGACCTCCTCGACCGACATCCGCGTGGATGGCCAGGTGGACGGAACGCTTTATTCCGACGGCAAGGTGGTGGTGGGCGAGTGCGCCCGCCTGTCCGGCAAGCTTTTCGGTACGACGATTGATTTCTGGGGCAAGATGGACGGCGACATTTTCGTCAAGGACACGCTTTCCCTCAAGAGCTCGTCCATCGTCAACGGGAATATCCATGTCCGCCGCATCCAGGTGGAGATGGGCGCCCAGATCAACGGCTCCTTCAAGATGATTTCCGAGCAGGAGTACGACCAGCTGGTCGCCACGATGGTAAAGAAGCCGGCCGCCCCGAAGGCCGCTGCGCCGAAGGTCGCCGTCAAGGCCGCCGAAGCGGCGAAGCCCGCCCAGCCCGCTTCGTAGGCTGTCGGTCCGAAACGGAAACTGTCCCCCGAAAGCAGAAAAATCTCCTTGCGGAAAATGCTTTCGGGGGACAGTTCCGTGTCCGGAAGTTCAACGTCATGCCCGACCTGATCGGGCATCTCTCTTATTCCGGTTTATACGAATCCTTCAGGGAAACGGTCTTATTGAAGACGGCTTTCTCCGGGGTGGAATCCGCATCCTTGACGTAGTAGCCCGTGCGCTCGAACTGCACGGCGATGCCGGAGGCGTCCTCCAGCAGGGCCGGCTCCGCGAGGCCGCGGCCGAGGACCAGCGATTCGGGATTCAGGAAATCCTTGTAGTCCTTGTCCTCCGGGACCTGGCTCATGTCGGCCAGGGTGAAGAGGCGGTCGTAGTTGCGCAGTTCGATCTCCTTGGCGTGGGCGCTGGATACCCAGTGGATCGTTCCCTTGACGGAACGCCACTCGCCGCCGCCCGGCTTGGTGGTCGGATCGTAGGTACACTCCAACTCCGTGACGTTGCCGGCGGCATCCTTGACGACCTTCTCGCACTTGATGATATAGGTGTATTTCAGGCGCACTTCGCCGTCCGGCTTGAGGCGGAAGAACTTGTTCGGCGCGTCCTCCATGAAGTCCGCGCGGTCGATCCACAGCTCGCCCGTGAAGGGCACCTTGCGGGTCGCGCCCTCCGGCTCGGCCGGGTTCAGCGGGCAGTCGTACCACTCCACGAGACCCTCCGGCCAGTTGGTGATCCTGACCTTCAGCGGATCCTGCACCACCATGTAGCGGTTCGCGCGGGCGTTGAGGTCCTGGCGCACGCACCACTCCAGCAGCTGGATGTCCATCAGCTGGTCGCGCTTCGACACGCCGATCTTGTCGCAGAACATCTTGAGCGCATCGGGGGTATAGCCGCGGCGGCGGACGCCGCAGAGCGTCGGCATGCGCGGGTCGTCCCAGCCGGCTACGAGGCCTTTCTGCACGAGCTCGAGCAGCTTGCGCTTGCTCATGAGCGTGTAGGTCAGGTTGAGGCGGGCGAATTCGTATTGGTGGGACGGGTAGATCCCGAGCGTCTCGATGAACCAGTCGTAGAGCGGACGGTGCACGTCGAACTCCAGCGTGCAGATGGAGTGCGTGATGTGCTCGATGGAGTCGCACTGGCCGTGCGTGAAATCGTACATCGGGTAGATGCACCATTTGTCGCCCGTGCGGTGGTGGGAGGCATGCTTGATCCGGTAGAGGAGCGGGTCGCGCATCATCATGTTCGGGTGCGCCATGTCGATCTTGGCGCGCAGCACCTTCTCGCCGTCGGCGTATTTGCCGTCACGCATCTCGCGGAAGAGGCGGAGGTTCTCCTCGACGCTCCGGTTCCGGTACGGGCTCTCGACGCCGGGCTTGTCCACGGTGCCGCGGCCCTTGGAGATCTCCTCCTGCGTCTGGTCGTCGACGTACGCCAGGCCGCGCTCGATCAGCTGCTCCGCCCAGGTGTAGAGCTGGTCGAAGTAGTCCGAGGCGTAGCATTCCTTCTCCCACTGGAAGCCCAGCCACTTGATGTCCTCCTTGATGGAGTCCACGTACTCGACGTCTTCCTTGACGGGGTTGGTGTCGTCGTAGCGGAGGTTGGTCTTGCCGCCGTACTTCATCGCCAGGCCGAAGTTGATGCAGAGGGACTTCGCGTGCCCCAGGTGCAGGTAGCCGTTCGGCTCCGGCGGGAAACGGGTCAGGATGGCCGGCACCTTGCCGGTCCGCAGGTCGTCTTCGATGATCTCTTCGAGGAAATTGAGTTTCTTCTCGTTCTCTTCCATAAGTCACAGTTCGCTAAATCGCGCAAAATTACGAATAAATCCGTAAATTTGCGAGTCAAAACAGACTGTGAAGATGATAAAATCCATGACCGGCTACGGCAAAGGCATTGCCGAACTCTCTACGGGGCGCCTCACGCTCGAAATCCGCACCCTCAACGGAAAAAGCTGCGACATCAATATCAAGTCCTCTCTCCTGCCGAAAGACCGGGAGCTGGAGGTCCGCAAGACGCTCTCCGATACGCTCCAGCGCGGCACGGTGGACCTGCTGCTGAGCTTCGAGCCGAAGGCGGGCGCGACGGCGCGCCAGATCGACGCGGCGCTGGTGGAGAACTATTTCCGCCAGGTCCACGCAATCGGCTGCAAGGTCGGCATCGCGATGCCCAAGGAGGAGTACCTCGAGGCAATCCTCCGTTTCCCCGACATCTTCGAGGGCGGGAAGCAGGAGACGATTCCCGAAGGGGAATGGCCGATGGTGGAAGCTGCGCTGAACGAGGCCCTGGCGGCCCTGGACGCCTTCCGCAGCCGCGAGGGTGCCGCGCTCTATGCGGACGTGACCGGCCGCGTGAAGACCATCCTCGCCCTTTACGACGAGGTCGAATCGCACGAAAAGGAACGCCTGGACGCCGTGCGCGAGCGCATCCTGAAGGCGGCAGAGGAGTTGCAGGTCAAGCTGGACAAGGAGCGCTTCGAGCAGGAGATGATCTTCTACCTCGAGAAGCTGGACATCAACGAGGAGAAAGTCCGCCTGCGCCAGCACTGCAAGTACTTCATGGATACCATCGACGGCGAGCCCTGCCCGGGCAAGAAGCTGGGATTCATCATCCAGGAAATGGGCCGGGAAATCAACACGACCGGCTCCAAGGCCAACCACGCGGAGATCCAAAAACTCGTCGTCAAGATGAAGGACGAGCTCGAAAAGATCCGCGAGCAGTCGATGAATATTCTCTAATCCGACAGTTCCAGCCAGCGCTCCTCGCGTTGGCTGATTTCGTTCATGAGGGCCTGGATGCGCTCGGAGGCGGCCTGGAGTTCGGCGTAGGGGAGGGTGCCGCTGCTCATCTTCGCCTCGAGTTCCGCTTTTTCGGCCTCGAGTTGCGGGAGCTCCGCTTCGATTGCCTCCAATTCGCGCTGCTCTTTCCATGTCAGTTTCCGCGGCTTATCGGGAAGGCGGCCCGGTGTGCCTGCGTCTCGGCGTCCATCCTCGCTTTCCGCTGGCGCGGAAACCGGATTCGGCGCCACGAATCCTGCTGCGGCTGAGCCTTCGCCGCCAGGCAGCACCGGCGCCGCTCTTTTTCCGCTTATCCGCTGATTCTTTTCAAGGTCTTTGACGTACGCGCGATATTCGGAGAAGGAGCCGACGAAGTCCTTGACGAGGCCGTCGCCGCAGAAGACCAGCAGGTGGTCCGTGACGCGGTCGAGGAAGTGGCGGTCGTGGCTGACGATGAGCAGGCTGCCCTGGAATTCCTTCAGGTATTCTTCGAGGATGTTGAGCGTGACGATGTCGAGATCGTTCGTGGGCTCGTCGAGGATGAGCAGGTTGGGCTCCTGCATCAGGATGGTGAGCAGGTAGAGCCGCCGCTTCTCGCCGCCGGACAGGCGCTCCACCCGCGTGGACAGCATGTCGTGCGGGAAAAGGAAATGCCCCAGCAGGCGAGTGTCCGGGACGATGTCGAGGACCGTGTCGCCCGGTGCGAAATCCATTCCCTGCTGGCGGTAGTAGCCGATTTTCAGCGTCTCGCCGCGGTCGATGACGCCGCTGTCGGGCGCGACGGCGCCGGTCAGCAGGTCGAGGAAGGTGGACTTGCCGACCCCGTTGCGGCCCACGATGCCGATGCGGTCGCAGCGCTGGAAGTTGTAGGTGAAATCCCGCAGCATCGGGATGCCTTCCCAGTCGTAGCAGACGCCCTTGCAGTTGATGATTTTCCCGCCGAGGCGGGAGGCGCCGCCCACGCCCTCGAGGGTGATCTGCCTGGTGGTGTAAACCTGCGCCGCGCGGTCCGCCAGCTCGTGGAAGGCGTTGATGCGGTACTGCGCCTTGCCGGTGCGGGCGCAGGGCGTGGCGTGGATCCATTCCAGCTCGCGGCGGAGCAGGTTGCGGACCTTGTCGGTCTCGGCGTTGTAGTGTGCGATGCGCTCGTCGCGCTTCTCCAGGTAGTTCTGGTAGTTGCCTTTGTAGATATAGACGGCGCCGTGGTCCAGCTCCATCACGGTGTTGCAGACGCGGTCGAGGAAGTAGCGGTCGTGCGTGACCATCAGCAGGGTGCAGCGGCTGCGTTTGAGGTAACCCTCGAGGAACTCGATGGCTTCGATGTCCAGGTGGTTGGTGGGCTCGTCGAGGATGAGGAAGTCGGCTTGCAGGGCAAGCAGCTCGCTGAGCGCCACGCGCTTGACCTCGCCGCCCGACAGGGAGGACATGGGCTTGGACAGGTCCGGGAGGCGGAAGGACGTGAGCAGTTCGCGCAGGCGTTGCCAGTAGTCGCGCAGCTCCTCCTCGTGGAAAGACTCCGTCATCCGCCGGCTCGAGCGGCGGACCTGCTCCTCGATGGAGAGCGCCGGGTCGTAGTCGTATTCCTGCTTGAGGAAGGCGATGCGGATGTCCTTCAGGAAGAGGATGCGCCCGCCGGAGTCGGACTTGTCCTCGCCGGCGAGGATGCGCAGCAGCGAGGTCTTGCCCGTGCCGTTGGGCGCGATCAGGGCGATCTTGTCGCCTTCGTTGATGTTGAAGCCGATGTGTTCGAAGAGCACCTTCGGGCCGTAGGCCTTGGAGATGTTCTCGATCTGCAGATAACTAGGCATGGAATTACATCAGGCCCAGCACGCGGGAGCGGGACAGCAGGCAGTCGCCCACCGAGGCGGCCTTGCGGCCCAGCTGGGAGAGGACGATGGTGGTGTCGGCGGAGACGCGCGGCAGGGAGAGGCGGTTGACCGCCGTCTTGATCGGGAGCAGGAGGTAGTCCTTGCCGACGATGAGGCGGCCGCCGATGACCACGAGGCCCGGGTTGAAGACGTTCAGCACGCCGGAGATGCCGCGGCCGAGCGTGTCGCCGATCTGTCCGATGGCGTCGATGGCGAGCACGTCGCCCTCTTCGACGGCGCGCAGGATTTCGTCCAGCTCGACGTCGCCCTTGCGGTTGAAGGTGTCGGCCATCGAGGAGGCCTGGCCCTTCTTCAGTTTCTCGAGGATCATGCGGTGCAGCGCGGAACCGGAGGCGCCCGTCTCCAGGCAGCCGACCTTGCCGCAGCGGCAGATGATGTCGTTGTCGAGGACGGGGAAGTGCCCCAGCTCGCCGGAGTAGCCGGACTTGCCGTAATAGAGCTTGCCGTCCATGATGATGCCCATGCCGAGGCCCCAGCTGACGTTGATGAAGATCATGTCCGGGTCGGCCTTCTTGCCGAGCGACATGTATTCGCCGTAGGCCATGGCGCGGGAGTCGTTCTCGATGGTGACGGGAACGTTGAATTCCTTCTGGAAGATGCTGCCGAGCGGGAGGTCGTCGCTGACGAAATAGGTGAGGCTGTAGCCCTTCTCGGGGTTGACGCGGCCGGAGAGGCTCACGCCCACGCCGAGCACCTTGATCCAGGGAATGCCGCTGGCGATCACCTGGTCCATGACCATGCGGCACATGGTGCGGAAGGAATTCTCGTTGGCCACGAGCACGAACTCGATGTCCTGGATATAGGAAATGACCTTGCCCTTGAAATCACTGATGGCGATGTGGAAGTGGTGGCGCGCCACGTCCACGCCCACGAAATAACCCGCGTCCGGATTGAGGCCGTACACGCTGGGACGGCGTCCGCCGGAGGTGCCCACCTTGCCTTCGTCCTTGAGGAAATCGTCCTCGATGAGCTCGGAAACGAACTTGGTGATGGTGGGTACACTGATCCCCAACGCCTTGCTGAAATCTGCGATGCTGAAGTTGTTGTGCGTGATGCACAAACGTAATATTTCACGCTTGACCGCAGCGCTTTTGCCGGAGGTGTCGTTGAGGAAGGATGAGGTCATTTCGGTTCGGTTTTTCAGTGATGTGCAAAAATATAAAAGTTTTCCGTATATTTGTCATAATTTTTGAAGAAATTTAATAATGTCTTCTGGAAAATTCTTCAAATGGCTCCGCGAGCGCCGGTTGTCGATCCGTACGAAGCTCATTCTGAGCCTTTCGTCGATCGCCGCCATCCTGCTGGTCTCCCTCCTGATTTCCGTGATGGAGTACTCCGGGATGAGCAACTACGTATCCGACCTGATCGCGGACGATATCAGCAGCATCAACGTGGCCAACCGACTGGCCGACATGAGCAATACCTACAACCTGCAGATCCTGGAAGTCATCGGCGACGAGACCTCCCTGCGGGTGCCCGCCTTCGACGATGAGTATTTCAAGTCCCACTGCGACTCGCTCCGCTCGAGCGTGCCGTCGAACCAGGTGAAGCCGCTGGCGGACTCGGTGATGTATTCCTATTCCGCCTACATGCTGACTTCGCTCGAGCTCGAGGACGTGCTCCAGTCGGATTTCATCGACTCGCGCTCCTGGTATTTCGAGCGGCTGCAGCCGCGCTATGACCGGCTCCGCACGGACCTGAATTCCCTGTCGGATGCCATCTACCAGGACCTGGCGAAGAACTCCGCCACCTTCGAGGGCGGGTTCTACCGGAGCATCATCCCGGGCATCGTGGCGGTGGGCGTAGGCCTGCTGCTGGTCGTGATGCTGCTCTTCTTCCTGCTGGCCTTCTACGTGAATCCGCTCTACCGGATGCTGGACGGGCTGAACGCCTACCGTTCGCAGGACAAGAAGTATTCGGTCAAGTTTGACGGCGACGACCAGCTCACGCAGCTCAACGACGGAATCTCCGAGCTGGCCAACGAGAACCGCCAGTTCCGCAGCCGGATCAAGACCATGGGCAGGAAATGAACTGGAAGGTCATCAGCAGGAACATCGGCTACGCCCTCCTCGTCAGTGCGCTCTTCATGCTGCTGTCGGTGGGGGTTTCGCTCGTCAACGGGCGCGATTCCGCGCTCGCCGCGCTGTCGATTTCCTTCCTGATCACCTTCATCGTGGGCATCTTCCCCTTCATTTTCGTCAAGGAGACGCCCGCGATTACGCTGAAGGAGGGTTACGTGATCATTTTCCTGTCCTGGATGCTCTCCTTCATTTTCGGCATGCTGCCGTACGCCCTGTGGGGCGGCCCGTTCACGCTGCAGAACGCCTGGTTCGAGTCCGTGAGCGGCTTCACGACGACGGGTGCGACCATTCTGGACGACATCGAGGCGCTGCCGAAGAGCCTGCTCTTCTGGCGGGCGTCCACGCATTTCATCGGAGGCTTGGGAGTCGTGGTCTTCCTCCTGCTGCTCATTCCGGGCTCCAACCAGATGAAGATGCGCCTGACGAACATGGAGTTGACCTCGCTGTCGCGGGGCGGCTATTCCACGCGGACCAACAAGACGGTCTATATCTTCGCCTTCGTGTACCTGGGGATCCTGATCCTTTCGTTCATCGCCTACATCATCGCCGGCATGCCGGTTTTCGACGCGGCCTGCCACGCGATGAGCGTCAGTGCCACGGGCGGATTCAGCTCGCGCAACCTGTCGATCGCCGCCTTCGACTCCCGCTGGATCGAAGGCATCACGATGGTGTTCATGTTCTTGTCCTCGCTGCACTTCGGCGTCATCTACCTGGCCATCATCACGCGTTCCAATAAGCCGTACGACAATCCGGTCGTGAAGTTCTACACCTTCTGGGTGCTGATCATGGCCGTCATCGTGGGCGCTGGCCTGCGCGGGAACGGCATCTGCACGACCTGGGGGAACGCCCTCTGGAACGGCCTCTTCGAGACGCTCTGCGTCACGACCACCTCCGGCTTCGCCATCCTGGACAATGCCGAGTGGCCGCTCTGGATCGTGATGGTGCTGATGTTCTCCGCCGTGATGTGCGGCAGCGCGGGATCGACTTCGGGCGGCGTCAAGGTGGACCGCGTCATCCTGCTCTTCAAGTCGGTCGGGCGCCGCATCAACCGGATCCTGCACCCGTCTTCGGTCAATGAGGTCCGCCTCGGCAAGCGCATCCTGCGCGAAGAGGAGGTCACGCCGCACCTGCTGTACCTGGCGCTCTACGGCTTCCTGATCGCGGTGTCCGTGGCGCTCAGCCTCTTCGTGGGCGTGGACCACCAGAACAGCTTCATCGCCTCGGTCACGAGCCTGGGCAACGTGGGCCCGGCCTACGGCGAACTCGGCACAATGGGCTCGTTCAACGGCATCCCGGCGCTCGGCAAGCTGATCTTCTCCGTGGACATGTTCCTGGGGCGTATCGAGATTTATCCGGTCCTCGCCGTCGTGGCCATGATCTTCGACAAACGCGCCCGCGAGTAATGATGGATCGCGCGGATTTCCTGGAGCAACAGTTCCTGAAACGCTTCAAGGCGGAGCCGACGCCCTGCCAGGCGCGGTTGTTCCGCGAGGTGGCGGCGTTCGTGACCTGCGACGACGCGGACATCCTCGTGGTGAACGGCTATGCCGGCACCGGCAAGACGACGGCCATCGCGGCCGTGATCACGGCGCTGCGCGACGTGGGCACGCAGTCGGTACTGCTCGCGCCCACGGGCCGCGCCGCCAAGGTCCTGTCGGGCATCTCGCACCGTCCCGCCTATACCATCCATAAACATATTTACCGCCAGAAGTCCGTCGGAAGCGACGGCTTCGGGCAGTTCACGCTCTCGCCGAACAAGGCGAAGGGGACGCTTTTCGTCGTGGACGAGGTGTCCCTGATCGGCGTCGATGCCGCCCCCTCGCAGGGTTCCACCGCCTTCGGCACGGGCAACCTGCTGGAGGACCTGGTGGAGTTCGTGCGCAACGGGCTGGACTGCCGGCTGATCCTGATCGGCGACGCGGCGCAGCTGCCGCCCGTGGGGCTGGACGCTTCGCCCGCGCTGTCCAGGGCCTGCATGGACGGATTCGGAGGCGTTCGCTACGCGGAACTGACGTCCGTGGTGCGCCAGGCGGCCGAGTCGGGGATCCTCCGCAACGCCACGCAGCTGCGTGAAATGATCGCAGGGGGCGGGGAGTGCTTTTCCGACTGGAAGCTGGACCTGCACGGGGCGGACGACATGGAACGCATCGGCGGGGGAGAGCTGATCGAGGCCCTTTCTGACGCCTACGGGCGCTACGGCGAGGACGGTACCGTGATCCTGTGCCGCTCCAACAAGCGGGCGATCCGCTACAACCTGGGCGTCCGCTCGACGGTACAGTTCAAGGAGGAACGCTTGGTGCGGGGGGACAAACTGATGATCGTCAAGAACTGCTACCAGTTCGTGGAGGACGTGCCCGGGATGGACTACATCGCCAACGGCGACATCGCGAAGCTCGTGCGCATCGGAAGCTACGAGGAGCGCTACGGACTTCATTTCGCGAGTGCGACGCTGAGCTTCCCGGATTACGACGACGTGGAGCTGAAGGCGAAGGTGTGCCTGGACACGCTTGAGTCGGAGTCGGCTTCGCTGACCTATGAGCAGCAGAACGCGCTCTATCAGGGGGTGTCGGCGGACTACGCCGACCGGAAGACGAAAAAGAAGATCTGGGAGGCGGTGCGTGAAGATCCCTATTTCAACGCCCTCCAGCTCAAATACGCCGAGGCCATCACCTGCCACAAGTCGCAGGGTGGCCAGTGGGACTGCGTGTTCATCGACTGCCCTTTCTGGCAGGACGAACAGACGCTCGACGACCTGAAATGGCTGTACACCGCCCTGACGCGGGCGGTCCAGAAAGTATATCTTGTGAATTTCAATGACCGGTTCTTCGTATGAAAAAGACCTTGTGTATATGGGTGCTGGCCTGCATGGCGGCGTTCGCGCTGCAGGCGCAGGACCGCAACGTGACCCCGTCGCCCGACGGGACGATGGAAGCATTCACCCGCTGGAATGACCTCTGGGTACGTTCGCTGGTGGATTCGACCGAGACGCGCCTGACCTTCGACGGGTCGCAGCTGATTCTGAACGGCTATGCCTCCTGGGTGTATTACGAGGAGATTTTCGGCCGTCCGTCGCGCTACAGGGCCTTCTGGTGGAGTCCGGATTCGCAGCGTATCGGCTTCTACCGCTTCGATAATTCGGCGGTGCCGATGTTCCCCATCTATTCGCCCTTCGGGCAGGACGGGACGCTGCTCCAGACGCGTTACCCCAAGGCGGGGGAGGCCAACCCTTCCGTGCGCATCGGCATCATCGAGGCGCGGGCGGGCGCGGAGCCCGTCTGGGCGGATTTCGAGGACTCGCCGGAGCAGTATTTCGGGACACCCTTCTGGGGGGCGGATTCGCGGGAGCTCTATGTGTCGCGCGAACCGCGCCGGCAGTCCGTGCTGGACCTGTATGCCGTCAGCGTGGCAGACGGCTCGAAGCGGCAGGTCTATCATGAGGAGTACCCGGATGCGTGGGTGGACTGGGTCGAGGGGATGATTTTCACGGAGAAGGGCCTCTATATGGCGCGCAGTTTCGAGACGGGCTGGGAGCAGATCTACTTCCTGGGCTATGACGGCTCGCTGCGCCGCCTGACGGAAGGGGAGAACTGGAACGTCAGCCTGGTGAAGGTGGATGAGAAGAAAGGGGACGTGTGGTTCACCGCGAAGCGGGACAACCGCCTGCACACGACCTTCTACCGCCTGGACCGCAAGGGCCGGATCACGGCGCTGACCGATCCGGAGCTGAACATCGCCGGCACTTCCGTTTCCGAGGACGGGAAGACTTTCCAGGCGGCGGCCTCTACGGCCCGCATGCCCTGGGTGGCCGTTTCGGGCCGGACGGACAAGTATGCGATGAAGATTGATTCGACGCTGGTGGAGGCGCCCGACGCGCACCCGGATCCCCAGGTCGTGAAGATCGAGAACGACGGTTTCGATCTCTACGGATTGATGTCCCTTCCCGCGGGATTCGATCCCGCGAAACAATATCCCGTGCAGATGCAGCTCTACGGCGGCCCGGGCACGCCCTACGTGCGCGACAGCTGGGCCGACCGCGACGCGTCCGACCAGTGGTGCTGGGAGAACGGCGTCATCTATATCGTCGTGGATCCCCGCTCGTCGGGGGAGAACGGGCGCCGGGGCATGGACCAGGCGTTCGGCCGGATGACGGTGATCGAGCTGCAGGACTATATCGCCTGGGCGAAGTGGCTGCAGGCGCTGCCCTACGTGGACGGATCCCGCATCGGCGTGAAGGGCTTCTCCTTCGGCGGCACGACCACCGCGATGCTGGTGCTGCGTTATCCGCAGTATTTCCGCTGCGGCATCGCAGGCGGCGGGGTGTACGACTGGCACCTCTACGACACGCATTATACCGAGCGTTTCATGGATACGCCGCAGGCGAATCCGGACGGCTATGCCGAGGCGTCGGTGCTGACCTGGGTGCCGAAGGTCTTCAAGAAGTTGGGTATGAAGCCGCTGCCGAACGCGCTCTGCCTCACGCACGGCACGGGCGACGACAACGTCCATTTCCAGAACACCCTGCAACTGATCGACGCGCTCCAGCAGGCGGGCTACCAGTTCGAGACCCGCATCTATCCGGACGGCATGCATGGGTATAGAGGTAAGCAGCATGAACATGATGCTGCCGCTGAGGCGATATTCTGGAAAAAATGGCTGCTGGACTAGGTCCAACAGCCATTTTGTTTCGTCATTCGCCGGCTTGACCGGCGAATCTCCTTATTTCTTTTTCAGGAGGCCGCCGAGCAGGGAGCCGGCCTTTCCGAGGAGGCCGCCCGAGGCGCCCGTTCCCTTGAGGGAGAGGATGACGTCGTTCAGATCGACGTCACCGTCGCCGTCCTGGTCCTTGAGGAAGCCGGACAGCTTGCCGATGAGCTGCGGGATGAGACCGGAAAGGGTGCCGTTGAGGGCGCTGCCCAGGTTGAGCTTGTTCAGGACGTTGGTGGAGAACAGGCTGCCGGCCAGCTGCGTGACCGGGCTGGTGGCCGCGTTGGCCTTGCCGGTCAGCAGGGAGGTGATGGCGTCGACGCCGCCGGGCTTGGAGACCGTCTGGGTGAGGCTGCCGAGCACGGAGGAGGACAAACCGTTGATGACCTGATCCCGGGAGGCTGCCGGAATCTTCACGCCGCCGGTGAGGGATTTCGCCTGCTGCGCAATAAAATCGCTGATCAATGCCATAATGCTATGTGGTTTAGGGTTATTCGCAGAACTGTTTCTTCAGGGCCGCGATCTTGTCGTCCGCGTCGCTGCCCTTGGCGCCGAAGTAGAATTTGATCTTGGGTTCGGTGCCGGACGGGCGGACGGACACGACGTCGCCCGCCGCGTCGAAGAACTGCAGCACGTTGGAGGACGGCTGACCTGTCTTCTCCGGCTCGAGGTAGTCGATCACCTGCGTGACCGGCGAGCCGCAGAGCTCTTTCGGCGGGTTGCTGCGCAGGTCCACCATCATCTGCTGGATCTCGCGGGCGCCGGAGATACCCTTGCGCACCACGGACACGAGGCCTTCCTTGCGGTAGCCGAACTCCTTGTAGATGCGCTGCATCAGCTGGTAGAGCGAGAGGCCCTGCTCTTTGGCCCAGGCGGCGCATTCGGCCACCATCATCGCGGCCACCTGCGCATCCTTGTCGCGGACGAACATGCCCACGTTGAAGCCGTAGCTCTCTTCGCCGCCGCAGATGAATTCGCCGCCGTCCGCCTCCTGGCGCTTGACGACTTCGGCGATGTACTTGAAGCCCGTGAGGACGTTGTATACCGGCACGCCGAAGTGCTTGCAGATGTCGGTGATCAGTTCGGTGGTGACGATGGTCTTGACGACGTATTTGCCTTTGCCGAGCTTGCCGAGGTCGTGCCAGCGGTTCAGGATGTAGTAGGTCAGCATGGCGGCCGTCTGGTTGCCGTTGAACAGCACCATCCTGCCTTCGTCGTCGCGCACGGCGATGCCGAGGCGGTCGGCGTCCGGGTCGGAGCCCATCACGAGGTCGGCGCCGGTCTCGTCAGCCTTGTCGAGGGCCATCTTGAGGGCCGCGGGCTCTTCGGGGTTCGGGGAGACGACCGTCGGGAAATCGCCGTCGGAGACGTCCTGGTCGGGGACGTGGATGATGTTCTTGAAGCCTTTACGCTTGAGGATCTCGGGAATCATGCGCACGCCGCAGCCGTGGAGCGGGGTATAGACGATCTTGAGGTCGCCGTGTTTTTCGCAGAGTTCCGGGCTGAGGCTGAGGGAGAGCAGGTCGGCGAGGTATTTCTCGTCCACGTCGGCGCCCATCGCTTCGATTTCGCCGCAGCGCAGGCCGGCCTGGAATTTCACCATGGACGGGTCGGTGATCTTGGCCACTTCGGCCACGATGTCCTTGTCCACGGGGGAGGTCACCTGGCCGCCGTCGGACCAGCTGACCTTGTAGCCGTTGTATTCCTTCGGGTTGTGGGAGGCGGTGATCATGACGCCGGCCACGGCGCCCTTCAGGCGCACCGCGTAGCTCATTTCGGGCGTCGGGCGGATGTTGTCGAAGATATAGACGTGGATGCCGTTGGCGGACAGGACGTCGGCCGTGATGCGGGCGAATTCTTTGCTGTTGTTGCGGGAGTCGTAGGAGATGACCACCTTGGGGTCATCGTCTTTGCAGTGGGCCAGGATGTAGTTCGCGAGACCCTGGGTGGCCATGCCGACCGTGTAGCGGTTCATGCGGTTGGTGCCTACGCCCATGATGCCGCGCAGGCCGCCGGTGCCGAACTCGAGGTTCTTGTAGAAGGCGTCTTCGAAGCCGGCCGGGTCGTTGATGCGAAGCTGCTGGATCTTGATCTTGGTTTCCTGGTCGAAGTCGCCGTCGAGCCAGGCCTGTGCTCTCTGTTCAAATTCTTTCATGTGGTTATCGTTTTGTAGTTGTTTTCAATCAAACAAATATAATAAATAATCGTCGAAAAGTGTTTATTTTTGTATGGATGAAACGCAGTTTCGCGGATATTTTGCAGGGTTTGGACAGCGACCGGGCGCAGAAAGTCGCCCGCAAGCTGCCCGAGTGGGCGGCCGTCGGCGCCGAAATCCCCACCGCCCTCGCCCTCGAACAATGTTCGTCGTCGGCCACGGCTATTTATAAGGCCGGACAGGCGGCTGCCGCAGCAAACCTTCGCTTCGCTCATCCCTCCCACGCCTCACGGCGCGGGCCCCTCCCGTTTACGAAGCCACGGGTGGCTACGGGTTTGCCCGCGGCACCGCCTGATCCGGCTGAACCCTGCCTCGAGGTTTTGAGCGAAGCGAAGACGCCTTCAGGCGTCGCGGCGGAGTGTCAGCGAGACTTCCGGAAGGAAGTCGAAGCAACGGAGTCGCCCGACGAAGTCGGTCATGCCCCCTTCATAGGGGGCTCCGCGCAGCGGTGGGGGTTTGAGGAAAGCGAGCGTCCGGTCAGGTCGATTCTAGACCTGACCGGAGGCCTTGGTGTGGATTCGTGGACTTTTAGTCAAGTGGCGGAGCGGGTGGTGTATTTCGAGCGGAGCGGGGAGCTGGCGGAGGCGGCGCGGCGGAATTTCGAGCGGCTGGGGGCCGCGAACATCGAGGTCCGCTGCGAGACGGTGACGCCGGAGACGGAGCTGCCGGAGGCGGATCTGATTTATGCCGATCCGGCGCGGCGCGATGCCGCCGGACGCAAGGTTTTCCTGCTGGAGGACTGCACGCCGGACATCCTGACGCTGCTGCCGATGTTGCTGCGGAAGGCGCCGACGGTGCTGCTGAAGCTTTCGCCGATGGCGGATCTCGCGATGCTCACCGACCGGCTCGGCCCCGCCCTGCGGGAGATTCACGTCGTCGAACTCGACGGCGAAGTCAAAGAATTGCTTTGCCTGCTGCATCCTAATTCCGACCCCTCCGAACCGGAAATCGTCATCGTTCGTCTTTCCGGACAAGCGGCTTCCGCAGCAGACCTTCGCTTCGCTCATCCCTCCCACGCCTCACGGCGCGGGCCCCTCCCGTTTCCGAAGCCACGGGTGGCTACGGGTCTGCCCGCGGCACCGCCTGCTCCGGAAGGCAGTCTGCGTTTTCAATTATCCGAGGAGAGAGGGGCGGAAGTGCAGTATGCGGCGGAGGTGCGGCCGGGCGACGTGCTGCTGGAGCCGTGCGCCGCGCTGCTCAAGGCGGGCGCCTTCCGGCTGCCCTGCGCCCGCTGGGGCCTGCTGAAGCTCGCGCCATCGACGCATCTCTACCTTCTGCCGGGGGCGGAAACCCCGCCCAGCGCCCCAGGGAAGGAATTCTTCAAGCCCTGGCGGGTGAAGGAAGTGCTGCCATTCGGCGCGGCGGCGTTCCGGCAGCTGAAGCAGCGTTATACCAGGGCGGAAGTCACCGCCCGCAATCTGCCGCTGGGCAGCGCCGAGCTGCAGAAGAAGATCGGCATCGCTCCCGGTGGCGACGTCCACGTCTTCGCCTGCCGCCTCGCCGACGCCTCTTCCATACTGTTGGTTACATCTCCTGCCGAGTAGCGGCGGAAAAGCGGAGCCGGAATTGGTTTTTCGGTCCGCCCGTCTGGAAGACTCCGCCGCTGCTGGCGCTAATAGTAAAACCTTTTGACGGAATCCTTGCACCCATGTAACATTATTCTTGCTAACTTGGCAAAACGATTTGATAGTTCAACCAAACTAATACACCAGTATGAAGAAAATCATCATTACACTGCTTGCTCTCAGCGCGGCGCTCAGCCTGTCCGCGCAGATGCGGGAGGACTTCAAGCCCGCGACGACCAACCAGCCGGGTCACCAGTATCCGATGGTCAACTCCCAGCGCATGGTGCGTGCGCAGATCACCGCGCCGAACGCCAAGAGCGTCAAACTCGACATCGGCGGCGTGAAGTACGAGATGGTCAAGGACGACAAGGGCGTCTGGACCGGCGATTCCGCTCCGCAGGACGAAGGATTCCACTACTATCAGCTGGAGATCGACGGCGCTTCCGTGCCGGATCCGGGCAGCCTCTACTATTACGGTGCTTCCCGCTGGGGCAGCGGCATCGACGTGCCGGCGGCCGATCAGGATTTCTACACCCTGAAGAACGTCCCGCAGGGCAAGGTGGCCGAGGTGTACTACTATTCTTCCGTGACCGGCTCGATGCGCCACTGCTACATCTACACGCCGGCCGAGTACGAGCAGAACACGAAGAAGAAATACCCCGTCCTCTACCTCCAGCACGGCGGCGGCGAGGATGAGCACGGCTGGCCGCAGCAGGGCCGCACGGGCATCATCATGGACAACCTCATCGCGGCGGGCAAGGCGGTGCCGTTCATCATCGTGATGGACAACGGCAGCGACACCTACGGCCCTAACAACCCGCGTCCGGAGCGTCCTGCACAGGGTCAGCGTCCGCAGGGTGCGCCCCAGGGCGGACAGCGTCCGCAGGCGGGCCGTGGCGGCAATCCGTTTGCCGGCATGGACTTCGCGAGCGCTTTCCAGAAGATCCTGGAGCAGGACCTGATTCCGATGGTCGAGGCCAACTACCGCGTCTATAGCGACTGCCAGCACCGCGCCATGGCCGGCCTGTCGATGGGCGGCATGCAGACGCACTCCATCGCCCTGGCCAATCCGAAACTCTTCTCCTGGATCGGCATCTTCAGCGGCGGCGTCTTCTCCAAGGAGGAGGTCGATGCGACCCCGGGCTTCCGCGAGAACAACAAGTTGATATTCATCAGCTTTGGCAGCCGCGAGCTGGCGAACCGCATCGGCGGTGCCGCCGATCCGAAGCCGATTACCGAGGAGCTCGGCAAGACGGGCATGAACACGGTCTTCTACGTGTCTCCGGACACCGCCCACGAGTGGCAGTCCTGGCGCCGCGCCCTCTATCAGTTCGCGCAGCGGCTGTTCAAATAGGCGTTTTTTGTAATCGGCTGTTGTACAGCCATTTGTGGAATGAACCTGTCCGGAAATGGACAGGTTCATTCTGTAATAGGATGATTGATAGTCAGTTGCGAAAAACGGCCGGTCAACCGGCGTTGAACTCCTTGCACCAGGCGGTGAGGGGGCAGTCGGTGCAATGGGGTTTGAGGGCCGTGCAGACATAGCGGCCATGGAGGATGAGCCAGTGGTGGGCGATGGGGCGGAGCTCCGCGGGGGTGTGGCGTTCGAGGTCGAGCTCCACGGCGCGGGGCGTCGTGCCGCGGGAGAGGCCCAGGCGCCGCGCCACGCGGAAAACGTGCGTATCCACGGCGATGACGGGCTCGCCCCAGGTGATGGACGCGACCACGTTGGCCGTCTTGCGGCCCACGCCGGGCAAGGTCATCAGCGCGTCGATGTCCGTCGGGACCTGCCCGCCGAAATCGGCCATCAGCCTGCGCGCCATGCCGACCAGGTGCTTCGCCTTGCTGTTGGGATAGGAAATGGAGCGGATCAGTTCGAAGACCTGCTCCTCAGATGCCTCGGCGAGGGCCGCCGGGGTGGGGTAGGCGGAGAAGAGGGCGGGCGTGGTCATGTTGACCCGCCTGTCGGTGCACTGGGCCGAGAGCATCACGGCCACCAGCAGCTGGTAGGGGGAATCGAAATGCAGTTCGGACTCGGCGACGGGGACGTTGTCCCGGAAATAGCCGAGGATGCCGTCGTAGCGCTGCTTCAGGGTCATAGGGTGATCTCCTGACAGGATTCGTCGCGGGTCTCGAAGACGCGGCCCGGGTAGCGCGTGCAGATGCTGCGGTTGTGGGTGACCATCACGATGGCCGTGCCCTGCTCGCGGTTGATCTGCTGGAGCAGCTGCAGGATGCCTTCGGCCGTCTCGTCGTCGAGGTTGCCGGTTGGCTCGTCGGCCAGGATGAGGGCGGGGTTGTTGAGGATGGCGCGCGCGATGGCGATGCGCTGCTGCTCGCCGCCGGAGAGCTGGTGGGGCATCTTGTGGGCCTTGGTGGTCATGCCCACGGCCTCGAGCACTTCGTTGATGCGCTTCTGGATGGCGGACGCGTCCTTCCAGCCCGTGGCTTTCAGTACGAACGAGAGGTTGTCCTGCACGCTGCGGTCCATCAGCAGCTGGAAATCCTGGAAGACGACGCCGATCTTGCGCCGCAGGTAAGGAACGTCTTTTGCACGTATCTTCGTCAGGTCATATCCGCAGACCTGACCAGACCCTTTGAGCAGCTTGTGCTCGGCCGTGATGGCCCGGAAGATCGAGGTCTTTCCGCTGCCGACCTTGCCGACGACGTACACGATCTGGCCCGGATAGACTTGCATGTCGAGACCATAGATGACGGTCACGTCTCCGCCGCGGATGTCCGCGTTGGAGAAGGAAATGAGCGGGGCGCTGTTTTCTTCCATAAATCGGGTGAAAATAGTTGGATAAACCTTACAAATATAGCGCAAAAATGAGTAAATTTGTCAACTTGGAAAAGAATATATCTATGAGACTGAAAACATGGCTGACCACGCTGCTCGCGCTTGCGGTTTTCGCCGCGGGACTGGCCGCCGCCCCCGCTGCCGGCACCCGTTCCTGGCGGCAGGCGATGCGCCTCTATGAGAACGGTTTGTACGAACAGGCCCGGATTCTTTTCGCGGCCATGCCGGACGGTCCGCTGACCGATGCCTATGAGGTGCTCTGCGCCCTGAAGATGCAGACGGTGGACTGCTCGGACGAGCTGGCCGCCTACCGCCTGCACTACCCTTCGTCGCGCATGACGGGCTTGCTCTATTTCGAGCAGGGACGCATCCTCTTCGACCAGGAGAAGTATCAGCAGGCCGCCGCCGAGTTTGCGAACGTGAGTTCGGACGACCTGGCGACAGAAGATCTGCCCGAGTATATCTTCAAATGCGGATTCTCGGCGTTCAGCCTGGGGCATTACACGGAAGCGGCCCGCTTCTTCACCCTGCTGGAGTCGCTCCCGCTGTCGGAATACACGGCGCCGGGGCGCTATTTCACCGGCATCATGCTCTACGAGAACAAGCAGTTCGCCGAGGCCGAGGCCAATTTCTGGCTGGCTTCCGCCGATCCGCGTTTCCAGGCGCTGACCGATTTCTACATCGTCGATTGCGAATTCAACCAGAAGAACTACGACTTCGTCATCCGCGAAGGAACGCGCATCTATGAGTCCCTTCCGGAGGGGCGTCGCGAACGCGTGGCGCGCGCGCTGTCGGAATCGTACCTGATCAAGGGCGACCCCGCGAAGGCCCGCGAGTATTACGACGACCTCTCCCACGAGGGAATGACCCGCAAGGATTACTTCTATGCCGGCACGGTGCTCTATTCCGTGGACGATTACGCCGGCGCCATCGAGAATTTCCTGCAGATGGGCAGCCGGGCGGATTCGCTGGGGCAGGTGGCCAACTACCTAATGGCCAATTCCTATCTGCGTACGCACGACCAGGTGTCGGCGCTGCAGGCGTTCAACGACGCCGCCTCGGCGGAGTTCGATCCCGAGATCACCGAGGATGCGGCGTTCAACTATGCCAAACTGCTCTTCGACCTGAACAAGGACACGTCGGGCTTTGCCCGTTACATCGCCCGCTGGTCCACCCGGGCGCGCGGCGACATGATCTACGGCTACATGGCCCTGGCGGCCCTCGTGGACAAGGATTACGCCGGCGCGGTGGAGGCCTACGACAACATCGAGGAGCTGACGCCCGACATGCGGAACAACTACATCAAGGCGAATTTCCTGCGCGGCGAGCAGCTGTTTTCGAACGGCGCCTACCGCGACGCGATCCCGTTCTTCCGGGCCACGGCCTATTACGTGCCCCGGACGGACCGGCTGAACCAGTTCTCCCGCTACTGGATGGGCGAGTCCAATTACCGGTCGGGCAATTATTCCGAGTCCCGGATCATTTTCAGCGACCTCTACAATGCGGCTGCGCTGGACGGTATGGAAGAAGGCCGGCTGCTGCCGTACAACGTCGGCTACAGCTATTTCAAGGCGGGTGATTACAGCAACGCCGCGCGCTGGTTCGACAGCTACGTCGCCTCGGGCGACGCGCGTGTCCGCGAGGATGCGATGAACCGCCGGGCGGACTGCGACTTCGCCCGCAAGGACTACAAGGCCGCCATCGCTTCCTACCAGAAGGTGATGACGGAATTCTTCAGTCCGGACGACGTCTATCCGTATTACCAGCAGGCAGTGGCGTACGGCCTGTCCGGCGACAAGCGCCGCAAGGTCTCCACGCTGCTGCATATCGAGGACGCCACGCCCGGCGTGCCGCTCTACGACGAGGCGCTCTACGAGCTGGGCCGCGCGCAGATGGACATGGGCAGCAACAACGACGCCGTGCGTTCCTTCACCCGGCTGCGCCGCAACACGAAGGACAATACCTACGTGGCGCGGGCGCTGATCGGCCTGGGCATGGTGCACCGCAACATGTCCGACTACGAGGCCGCCCTGGAGAACTACAAGGAAGTGGTGGCCCTGATGCCGAACAGCGATTACGCCGGAGAGGCGATGACGGCCATCGAGTCGATCTACACGGCCCAGCGCCATCCGGAGAAATTCCTGGAATACGTGGAGCAGAACTCCCTCGCGCAGAGCCGCAACGACGCCGACCGGGAGAAGATGTATTTCAATACGGCCGAGCAGCTCTACCTGGCGGGCAACTGGCAGGAAGCCGCCACGACGCTGCGCAAGTACCTGGAGGACTATCCGGACGGCGCGGACCGGCCGCAGGCGGAGTTCTACCTGGCCGAGTGCTACAACGCCCTCGGCGAAAAGGAGAAGGCCGTGGAGCACTACGCGGTGGCCGCTTCCGGAGATTCGGCGTACTCCTTCTCCGAGATGGCGCGCCTGCGCTATGCGGACCTGTCCTACGGACTGGAACGCTACCAGAACGCGTACAAGGGCTATCAGGAACTGCTTGCCACGGCCAAGATGGATGCGAACAAGCAGTCCGCGCGCCTGGGCATGATGCGTTCTGCCTACCGGAGCAAGGACTACGCGGCAGCCATCACCGCCGCGGATGAAGTGACCGCGCAGCGGGGCCTGTCGGCCGCCCTGAAGGAGGAAGCCATGTACGTCAAGGCGAAATCCAGCCTGGCCACGTCGAACCGCGACCAGGCCTTCAAGCTGTTCCGCCAGCTTGCCGTCGATCCTTCCTCGGCCATCGGCGCCGAATCCGAATACATGCTGATCCAGAATCTCTACGACAACGGCCGCTTCGAGACCGTGGGCGACGAGGTGTATGCTTTCTCCCAGAAGGCCGGCGACCAGTCCTACTGGCTCGCCCGCGCCTACATCGTGCTGGGCGACTCCTTCTCGGAGCGCGGCCAGTACGCCCAGGCCAGGGCCACCTTCGAGAGCATCCGGGACGGCTATGAACCCGAAAAGGGCGCTGACGACATCCTCGACAGCGTCAAAATGAGACTGGAACGTCTCGCCTCCTTAACGAATGAGTAAGCGTATGAAAAAGATCAATCTGGCCATTGCCATGATGGCGCTTTGCGCGCCGCTTTCCGCACAGAATATCAACCAGTCGGTGCAGGTGACCAACGACTACGTGACCCGTTTCGCCGACTTCCAGAAGCAGGGACCGGTGCTGGGCGTGCCGGACTCGCTGTACCGCTTCGACTACAGTTTCGACTATTCGGTCTTCGAGACCCCGTACAAGGGCTCGTACGAATTCTCCCCGTACCAGATCACGGTGAAGCCGGAGGCGCGCCTGTATGACGGCAACAAGCTGTTCCTGCGGGCCGGCGCGGGCTTCACGTTCCATCCACAGTTCGAGCTGGCGTGGCAGATGCTGCAGGAGAAAGACTTCGCCATCGGCGTGTTCGCCGAGGCGGGGGGCTATGCCGGCAGCTTCCGGCGCCGCGGGGTGGAGGGGGCTTTCCCCGGGCACGACCTGTCGGGCCGCCTGAGCGTGGGCGGACAGTACCTGCGCCCGGCGGTGCGCCTGTCCTATAACTTCGGCTACGAAGGGATCTTCGCGAAAGAGGGCGGCGCCGACCCGACGCCGTTCCGCTCCGCGTTCCACTCCTTCGTCGCGGCGGGCCGCGTGCAGTCGCAGGAGCGCCCGGGCAACCGCATGTTCTACGACATCTACGCGCAGTTCCGCCATTCCACCGAGCGCGGCGTGACGGGCGCGGTGGGGAACCGCCTGACGGGCGAAAACAACTTCCTCGTCTCGCTGTCGGGCGGCCCCGTCCTGGCGGAGAAATACAGCATCCTGCTGGATGCATGCTTCGAGTTGGAGTCGATGCGCGGGGGTGACCTGACCGGATTCGATGAAATCTACGGCGAGCTGTTCGGCGGCAACCGGGTGGCCAGCCTGGCCTCCGTCAAGCCGCATCTGGACTTCATCCTGGGACCGGTCCGGCTGGACGCGGGACTCCGCATAGATTATTCGACCCTCGGCGACGGCCACCAGTTCTCGCTGGCTCCGGACGTCCTGGCCCGCCTGGCCATAGAAAGTGCAGA
Source organism: Bacteroidales bacterium (assembly GCA_017535125.1). Next base: position 54,378 of record JAFXUS010000087.1, read on the forward strand.
CCTGGAGCTGTACGCCGGCATCCGCGGCGGACAGGACGTGCAGAGCCACTACGACGTCAAGCAGATCAATCACTTCTCTTTCATGACGGGTTCGTCCGCCACGGTTTCGCGTGAAACCCTCCGTGTCCGTGCCGGTGTCCAGGGACACGTGGGCTCCCGCATGCAGTACGAAGCCGAGGTCGGTTACGTGGACTATGTCAACATGCCGCTGGCCTCGCTCTACGGCGTGCTGCCGGTGGACTACAAGGCCGGCTATGTCCAGGGCGCTTTCTCCTGGCGCGACGAGCGCCTGGAGCTGGACGGCGCCCTGTCCTACAGCTACATGCGCCTTTACGGCACTTCCGCCGCCTTCGCGCCGCCGGCATTCACGGCGGACCTGCGCGGCCGGTACAACTGGGAGAAGCGCATCTGGGCGGGTGCTTTCGTGGAGGCTGCCTCCGCGCGCATGTCGCTCGCCGGGGACGGCGCGTGGATCCCGTGGTATGCGAACCTGGGCCTGACGGGCGAGTACCGGATCGACGCCCGCTGGACCGTTTGGGGCGAAGCCGGCAACCTCGCTTGCATGGCCATCGAACGCGTGCCGGGATTCATTGAAAAAAGCCCGTATTTGACCGTCGGTTTGACCTTCAAACTCTAGGGAAATCCCGATATTTTTCGTACCTTTGACGGATTTTAAGAGATACTAATTCAAGATGATCGAGAAAGAAGATATGAAGCTTGCGGAAGAGCAGTATTCCGCCAACAGTATCCAGGTGCTCGAAGGACTCGAAGCAGTCCGCAAGCGCCCTTCGATGTATATCGGAGACATCTCCGAGCGGGGTCTCCATCACCTGGTCTATGAGGTGGTGGACAACTGTATCGACGAAGCCATGGCCGGCTTCTGCACGGACATCGACGTCCGCATCCTGGAGGGGAACTCCATCCGCGTCCGGGACAACGGCCGCGGCATCCCGACGGGCATGCACGAGAAGGAGCACCGCTCCGCCCTGGAGGTGGTCCTGACCGTCCTCCATGCCGGCGGTAAATTCGACAAGAACAGCTACAAGGTGTCCGGCGGTCTGCACGGCGTGGGCGTGTCCTGCGTGAACGCCCTGTCCGACTCGCTCGTGGCGGAGGTGCACCGCGAAGGCAAGGTCTTCGAGCAGCACTACTCCAAGGGCAAGCCGCTCGGCCCCGTGCAGGTAATCGGCGAATCTGACGACACCGGTACCATCATCACCTTTCATCCGGATCCGACCATCTTCACCCAGACGACGGTCTATCGCTACGAGACCCTGGCCGCGCGCCTTCGCGAGCTGGCCTTCCTCAACAAGGGCATCCACATCCGCCTGACCGACGAGCGCGAGCTCGTGGACGAGTTCGCGGTGGACGAGTCCGGCGAGTCCAAGACCACTGGCCGCAAGGTGTACCGCAGCGAGACCTTCTACTCCGAGCAGGGCCTGAGCGAGTTCATCGAGTACCTCGACGCCGGCGCCCAGACCATCATCCCGCAGCCGATCTGCGTCACCTCCGACAAGATCATCCCGATCGACATCGCGCTGCAGTACAACAACGGCTATTCGGAGAAGATCTATTCCTACGTCAACAACATCCATACGATCGAGGGCGGTACGCACCTGCAGGGCTTCAAGATGGGCCTGAGCCGCTCCCTGAAGCAGTATGCCGAGAAGAACAAGCTCCTGGAGAAGTTCAAGGGCGACCTCGCCCCGGAGGACTTCCGCGAAGGCCTCACGGCCGTGATCTCCGTCAAGGTGGCGGAGCCGCAGTTCGAGGGCCAGACCAAGACCAAGCTGGGCAACCCGGAGGCCACCTCCGCCGTGTCCCAGGCCACCGCGGCCGCCATGGACATCTACCTGGAGGAGAACCCCAAGTTCGCCAAGATCATCATCGACAAGATCGTGCTGGCCGCGACGGCCCGTGCCGCAGCGCGCAAGGCGCGCGAAATGGTGCAGCGCAAGTCGCCGCTGGGCGGCGCCGGCATGCCCGGCAAGCTGGCGGACTGCTCCGAGCGGGATCCCGAGAAGTGCGAGCTCTTCCTCGTGGAGGGCGATTCCGCAGGCGGTACGGCCAAGCAGGGCCGCGACCGCAAGACGCAGGCCATCCTGCCGCTCCGCGGTAAGATCCTGAACGTGGAGAAGGCTTCCGGCGACCGCGCCTTCGACTCCGAGGAAATCCGCAACATCTACACGGCCCTCGGCGTGACCGTGGCGCTGGAGGACGAGACCGGCGAGAAGCACATGGACCTGAGCAAGCTCCGCTACCACAAGGTGGTCATCATGACCGATGCCGATGTGGACGGCTCGCACATCGCCTGCCTGATCCTGACCTTCTTCTTCCGCTATATGTTCGACCTGATCAAGAACGGCTACGTCTATCTGGCGACCCCGCCGCTCTACCTGGTCAAGAAGGGCAAGGAGGAAGTGTACTGCTGGACCGAGGAGCAGCGCGAAGAAGCTGCCATGCGGCTCGGCAAGGGCTCCGACAAGGGCTATACGGTGCAGCGCTACAAAGGTCTCGGCGAAATGTCCGACGTACAGCTGTGGGAGACCACCATGGACCCGGCGCGCCGCCGCCTCCGCAAGATCACGATCGACAACGCGGCCGCGGCCGAGCGGACCTTCTCCATGCTGATGGGCGACGACGTCCCGCCCCGCCGCCAGTTCATCGAAGAAAACGCACACTACGCAAACATCGACGCATAATTTATATAGTCATTCCGGGCTTGACCCGGAATCTTTAAGCAAAAGATAATGTTGGATATTTTTGACAGAATAGAACGCGACAGCGGCGGCCCGATCGGCCAATATTTCGAGCAGGGCTTCGGCTATTACATGTACCCCCGCCTGGAAGGCGAGCTGGGTCCCCATATGACCTTCAACGGCACCCCGGTGCTCAACTGGAGCCTCAACAACTACCTGGGCCTGGCCAATCATCCGGCCGTCCGCAAGGCGGACGCCGACGCGGCGGCGCAGTGGGGCCTCGCGTACCCGATGGGCGCCCGCATGATGAGCGGCCACACCCGTTACCACGAGCAGCTCGAGCAGACCTTCGCGAAATTCGAGAAGAAGGAGGACGCGTTCCTTTATAATTTCGGCTACCAGGGCATCGTGTCCACGATTGACGCGCTCACCGCGCGCCACGACGTGATCGTCTATGACGCGGAGTGCCACGCCTGCCTGCTGGACGGCATCCGCCTCCACATCGGCGAGAAATACAAATACCGCCACAACAACATCGCGGACTGCGAGAAGGTTCTCGCCCGCGCCTGCCAGGTGGCGGAGGAGAACGGCGGCGGCGTGCTGCTGATCACCGAAGGCGTGTTCGGCATGACCGGCGCGCTCGGCATCCTGGACCAGATCGCCGCCCTGAAGAAGAAATACAAATTCCGCATCCTGATCGACGACGCCCACGGCTTCGGCCTGCTGGGCGCGCACGGCCGCGGCACCTCCGAGCAGCTCGGCTGCATGGACGACATCGACCTCTATATCGGCGCCTTCGCCAAGTCGATGGCGAGCATCGGCGGCTTCGTCGCCGGTCCGCACAAGATCATCAACTACCTGCGCGCCAACATGCGTTCGCAGATGTACGCCAAGTCGCTCCCGATGCCGCTCGTAATCGGCAACATGAAGCGCATGGAGATCATCGACTCTCCGGAGGGCGATGCGCTCCGCGCGAAATGCTGGCAGATCACCCACGCCATCCAGGACGGCTTCAAGAAGGAAGGATTCGACATCGGCGAGGCCCAGGCCTGCGTGACGCCGGTCCATATCTTCGGCGGCGTGGCCCAGGCCACCAAGATGGCCAAGGACCTTCGTGAGAACTACAAGATCTTCTGCTCGATGGTCATCTATCCGGTGATCCCGAAGGGCATGATCATCTTCCGCATCGTCTCCACGGCCGCCCATACGATGGAGGACGTGGAATACACGCTCAAGGCGTTCAAGGAGATCAAGGCCAAGCTTGACGCCGGCCTCTACGACGGCGACGACATCGCCTCCATGACAATTAAATAGCATCGTGGTAGACCTGAAGGACAAAGTAATCATCGTGACGGGAGCCAGTTCGGGAATCGGACTGGCCTCTGCGCGTCAATTCGGCAGCGAAGGAGCCAAGGTCGTGATGGCCGCGCGCTCCCTGGACAAGCTGCAGGAACTGGCGCCGTCGGTCGCGCCGCCGGAGCGGGTGCTCTGCATGCAGTGCGACGTGACGCGCGAGGAGGACTGCAAGGCCCTGGTCGAAGCCGCCGTGGCGCGCTTCGGCCGCCTGGACGTCCTGGTCAACAATGCCGGCATCTCGATGCGGGCGATGTTCAAGGACCTGGACCTGCAGGTGATCCACCGCTTGATGGACGTCAATTTCTGGGGCACGGTCAACTGCACGAAGTTCGCGCTGCCGTACCTGCTGGAGACCAGGGGCTCCGTCGTGGGTGTGATCTCCATCGCCGGCTATTCCGCGCTGCCGGCGCGGACCGGCTACAGCGCCTCGAAATACGCCATCCGCGGCTTCCTGGACACGATCCGTATCGAGCACCTCAAGGACGGACTCAACGTCCTCGTGTTCGCGCCGGGCTACACTTCATCCAACGTCCGCAACGCGGCCCTCACCGCCGACGGTTCCGCCCAGGGCGAGACGCCGCTCGACGAGGGCAAGCTGATGAGCGCGGAGGATTGCGCGAAGCGCCTCTCCCGCGCGCTGCGCCATCGCCGTTCGCAGGTCATCCTGACCCTGCTGGGACGCGCGACCGTGCTCATGCACCGGCTCTTCCCGCGCCTGACGGACCGCATGACCTACAGTTTCATCGCCCGCGAGGCGGGCAGTCCGTTCAAATAGCCGCCCGATGAATACGAAACCGCTCTTCCGTACCCTGCTTCCGCTCGCCGTCGCGTTCCTCCTGCTGGTCCTGCTGATGCCGCGCAGCGCCAAGTTCGCCTACGACTATCACAAGGGCCGCACCTGGAAATATGAGACGCTGTACGCCCAGTTCGACTTCCCGATCTACAAGACCGAGGAGCAGATGCTCGCGGAGCGGGGCGAATCTTCCGCCGAAGCGATTCCGTATTACAAATATTCCGATGAGATCGTCACCCGCAACCTGCGCGCCGCCGAGCGCCTGGAGCTGGGGACGCTCCGCAGCGCCACGGTGTCCTCGCTCCGCGCCATTTACCAGAAGGGCGTGGTGGCGGATGACAGGAACCGCCGCCACGGGGCTTCCGATCCGGAAGTGCTGTACGTCCAGCGGGACAAACGCGCCACCAAGGTGCCGTTCTCCGAGGTCTATCACCTGACGGACGCCCGCGCCCGCCTGCTGGCGGACCTGTCGGACGTGTCCGGCGCGAACGTGGATTCGCTGCTGCGCGCCACCGGCGCCTATGAGCTGCTGGTCCCGAACCTGCTCTACGACGAGCAGACGACGGAGTTGGTGCATGCGGAGTCCGCGACGAGCGTCTCGCCGACCTCCGGCTACGTCAATGCCGGCCAGCTGATTGTCAAGGAAGGGGAAATCGTGACGGGCGAGATCGCCCAGATGCTGGATTCCTACAAGCGGGAATTCGAGGCCAACATGGGCTACACGGGCCCGCCGGCGCTGATGCTGTTCGGAAACGTCATCATCGCCCTGGCCATCGTATCGCTGCTCTTCCTGTCCATCCTGCTGAACAACAAGCGTATCCTGAACGACTCCCGTTATCCTTATCTGGTGGTCGTCTTCCTGCTCGGCGCCCTGACGGCGCTCATCCTCGTCCGCGTGAATGAGAAGGCGCTCTATCTCGTGCCGTTCACGCTGGTCGCCCTGTTGCTGCAGGCCTTCATGAAGAACCGCCTGGTGGTGCCGATCTACGTCGTGTCGCTGCTGCCGCTGCTGATCTTCAGCCACGACGGCTCCGTGCTCTTCGTAATGTACTTCGTGGCCGGCATGGTCGGGACCCTGGCGTTCCGCCGCTTCAACCGCGGCTGGAAGCAGTTCATCACCGCGCTGATCACCTTCGGCGTGCTGGCACTGACCTACCTGGGCTTCCGCGCCGCCGAGCTGGTGGCGGGTAACGTGTGGACGGCGCTGCTGAGCCTCTTCATCGGCTCGATGCTGACCGTGGCGGGCTATCCGCTCATCTACCTCTTTGAGCGCATCTTCAACCTCGTGTCGAATTCCCGCCTGATCGAACTCTGCGACGTGTCCAACCCGCTGATCCGTCAGCTGGAGCAGAAGGCGCCCGGCACCTTCCAGCATTCGTTGCAGGTGATGAACATGGTGGATACCGTGGCACGGGCGGTCGATGCCGACGCCGACCTGGTGCGCGCCGGCGCCCTCTACCACGATATCGGCAAGCTGTACAACCCGCTTTGCTTCATCGAGAACGAATCGCTCGTCGCGCGCGACGGCAAGCCCCGCTACCATGAGGGCATGAGCCCGGAACAGAGCGCCCGCGAGATCATCCGCCACGTCCCCGAGGGTGTGGATCTGGCGCAGAAGAACCGCCTGCCTGACATGATCATCGATTTCATCCGCAGCCACCACGGCACCACGACCACCGGCTACTTCTACAGCCAGTTCGTGCAGGCCGGCGGCGACCCGTCCCTGGCCGGGGAGTTCCGTTATCCCGGCTTCAAGCCCGTGACCAAGGAGCAGATCATCCTGATGCTCTGCGATAGTGTCGAAGCGGCTTCCCGCACCCTCACCGAGTACACGCCGGAGGCGTATTCCGCCTTCGTGGAGCGCATCGTGGCGGGCAAGATGGAGGAGGGCCAGTTCGAGCATGCCGACATTTCCATCAGCGAACTGGGCACGGTCAAGGATACCCTGAAGCAATACCTCGCGCAGATCCATCACGAGCGCGTGGCTTATCCGCAAAGATCAAAGTAACAAGATAAACGTATGAAAGTAAAAGAAAAGAAAATTGACGACCTCAACCGCGAGCTGACCATCGAGGTGGCCGCGGCTGACTATGCAGAAATTGAGAAGAAGAAGCTTGCCGACCGCCGCCGTACGGCGGAATTCAAGGGCTTCCGCAAGGGCATGGTGCCCGCGTCCCTGATCAAGCGCGTCTATGGCGAGCAGGCGCTCGTGGAGGCCGTGAACCAGGTGATCGGCCAGGCCCTGGACAAGCATATCAACGACAAGAAGCTCCGCATCCTGGGCGAACCGCTCGCTTCCCAGAAGCAGCCGGAAATCGAGTGGGCCGACGGCAACGACTTCACCTTCGTCTTCGACCTGGGCCTCAGCCCGGAGGTGAACGTGGAGGTGGAGAAGACCGACACCGTGCCGAGCTATACCGTCTCCGTCGCCGCCAAGGACAAGGCGCCGATGATCGAGAACATGAAGAAATACTACGCCGAGCACAAGGAGGAGGGCCAGGAGGCCAAGAGCGACGAGGAGATCGAGAAGGAAGTGTCCGAGCGCATGAAGAACCAGTACCAGAGCGAGGCCGAGTGGCGCCTGACCAAGGACATCCGCGACTACTTCGTGAAGAAGGCGGACGTCCAGCTCCCCGAGGCCTTCCTGAAGCGCTGGCTCGTCGAGGCCAACAACGGCAAGCTCTCCGCCGAGGACGTGGAGAAGGATTTCCCGGGCTTCGCCGAGGACTTCAAGTGGCAGCTGGTGCGCGGCTCCCTGATGCAGAAGTGGGGCTTCAAGGTGGAGGAGAAGGACCTGCACGAGCAGGCCGAGGCTTTCGCCCGCTACCAGTACGCGATGTACGGCATCGGCAACGTGCCGGACGAGATGGTGAAGGAGATGGCCGTCAACATGCTCCAGGACCAGAAGCAGATCGAGCGCCTGGTCGAGCAGGTCGAGGACCGCAAGGTGATGGACAAGATCAAGGAGACCATCACCCTGAAGCCCACGAAGATCACCGCGGCCAAGTTCCGCGAACTGTAGCAGCGTCTTTCGCCGGCTCCCTTTCGTCATTCGCCGGCTTGACCGGCGAATCTCAAAATAAATCGGGTGGTCCATCAGGGCCACCCGATTTATTGTCTATATCAATCAGGATCAGAATCCGCCGCCGCCGAACTGGGCGCGCATCTCTTCCTGCTGTTTTTCCCATTTCTTGAACTGATCCTCGGTCAGGATGGCCTTGAGCTTCTTGTTCTGCTCTTCCTGGCGCTTCTCCATGTCCTTGCGCATCTGCTCGAAATCGCCGTTCATGCCGCCGCCTTCGAACATCTTCTGCATCGCCTCCATCTCCTCCTTGAAGATGACGGTCACTTTGGCATACTGGTCTGCCGTCAGGTTGACGGTTTCCTTCATCTGATCAGCGCGCATCTTGGCGATTTCCTCGGCGCTCGGCATCTGGCCGCCACCGAATCCCTGCGCGTTTGCGGTGAACGCTCCCACCAGGAGCATCACACCCACTACGAACCATTTAAAAAGTTTACGCATAATATAAGAGAGATTAAAGTGAATGAATTTGCGACAATTTTCGTGCCTGAACGCCCTTATCTGCGGAGAATCTTCGACGTCAGGTTGAGGCGGTACTTGAAGGTACGGTTTCCGTGGTAATAGGACATCGTGATGGTGTTGGCGTCATCGAAGGCGATGCTGTTCAGCAGACGGTCGCGGTAGTGGTTGACGCACTCGGGCTCGGCCCAGGCGAGGACGTAGTTTTTGTCGTCCTTCTGGTACGCGACGATCACGGTGTAGCCGCGGTGGTCGAACATCGCGGCGGTATATTTCGACGAGTTCTTCTTCCCCTTGGCGTTCTGGTATTCCTCGACGAGGGAACTTTCTTCCGGGAGGATGTTGAACTTCAGGCGCGTGGCGGTAGTCAGCGCGTCGGGATTCTCCGTCAGCCACCAGTTGATGGCACCGTCGGTCAGGTAGAAGTTCTCCGGGATCTCTTCCAGCAGGGGATTGTCCTGCACGTCCTTGAGCATCAGGCGCATGAAGGGACGCTCCATGCCGGTCAGCGCCATCTGGTTGATGCGGCCGCTGAGGCGGTAGGGCGCGTCAGCGCCCGTGGTCAGTTCGCTGTTCCCTTCGAAGGAGACGCAGCCGAAATCATCGGTCTGCGGGGCGTAGGCGGCGGCGACGTAGGTCTGCGCCAGCCCGTCCAGGCTCGACAGCATGTAATTGAAACGCAGGTAGCGCGTGTCACGGATGGTCAGCACGGAGGTGCTGTCCACGAAATAGCGGCAGGCTGTGTCCCCGTCGGGTGCGGCGGGTGCATCATATACGCTCTCCTGCACCCAGTTTCCCCGGTCCAGTTTGAAGCTGACGATACGGACCACGTCCAGCGCGATCAGCATTTCGGGACCGCCGAGGCAGACCGCGTAGATGCGGTCCACGGCCTCCCGCCGGTCGGCGATGGCGCGGAACTCCGTGTCTTCTGGCAGCAGCGGCGCGGCGATGGCCGCGGCCTGCGCCATGTCATACGGCGTAATGTTGAGCAGGGTGTCCTTGCGCGCCAGGATGTCGGGCGCATAGACGGACGAAGGGTATTTCTTGAGGAACTTGTCGAAGGCTTCCACCGAAGGCTGCGACAGGGTCTTCTCGTATAGCTTGGTCTCCGCCTTCTTCTGGGCCGAAAGCGGTGCGGCGGCCAGCAGCAGGACCAGGGCGGCGGTCAGGACTTTTTTCATAAGAACGTTTCGAAATAGTCGGTGATCTTCTCGTAGAGGTGCACGCGGGCCTTGCCGCGCATGTTGTGTTCGTCAAGCGGGTAGGGGAACCAGTCCACCGGGACGCCCGCCTCGATGCAGGCCTGTACGAAGCTGAGCGAGTGCTGCGGCACCACGGTGCCGTCCAGGACGCCCTGGCAGATGAGCACGCGTCCCGTGAGGTCTTTCGCCCGCGGGATCAGGGACGCCTCCGCGAACCCTTCCGGGTTGGTCTGCGGCGTGTCCATATATCGTTCTCCGTACATCACTTCGTACCATTGCCAATCAATAACCGGGCCGCCCGCGACGGAGACCTTGAAAAAACCGGGGTTGCGGGTGGTCAGGGACAGGGTCATGAAGCCGCCGTAGCTCCAGCCGTGCACGCCGATGCGCGAGCGGTCGATCCAGGGCGCGCGGTCCAGCAGCGCCCGGATACCGGCCATCTGGTCTTCGACCTCGGCCGTGCCGCAGCGGCGGTTGATGGCCTTTTCGAAGGCCGCGCCGCGGTTCTGCGTGCCCCGGTTGTCCTGGACATAGACCACGTAGCCGCGCTGGGCCATCAGCATTTCCCACATGCGGATGTTGCCGAGCCAGGAATCGGTGACCATCTGCGAGTGCGGGCCGCCGTAAACGTACACGACGAGGGGATATTTCTTCGACGGGTCGAAGCCGCGCGGGTAGAAGAGCCGGTAGTAGTTGTCGAACTGCCCGTCGGCGGAGGGCGTCGTGCCCAGCTCCACGCGGCACTGGGCGTACTCGTCCAGCGGGTCGAGGGCGGTCAGGATCGTCTCGACGAGCTTGCCGTCCGTGCCGCGCACCTGCGTGACGCCGGGCATGTTGAAGGAGGAGTAGCGGTCGATGAACTTGCTGCAGTCCGGGGACATCACGACCTGGTGCCAGCCTTCCTCGGGGGTGAGGCGCTTCGGCTTGCCGACAAGGCCCTTTCTCCTGCCCAGTTGCACGCGGAACAGGTGGTTCTCGACGGGGGAGACCTCCGCGGAGGTGTAATAGACGTATTTGCCGTCGTTGGCGACGTATTCGACGTCGGCGGCGACGGGGGTGATGCGCTCCACGCGGCCGAGCGTGTCGCAGCGGTAGAGGTTCCGGAAGCCGTCGCGGTTGTCGGTGCGGTAGAGGAACTCGTAGCTTCCTTTCAGGAAATGGAGCGGGTCGAGCGGCTCCACCCAGGCGTCGTTGCGCTCCGTGAGGAGGGTGCGCACGTAGCGGCCGTCGTCGGCGCGGTACATGTTGAGGTGCATCTCGTGCTGGGCGCGGTCGAGCACCTGCACGAAAATGTATTTGCTGTCGGGCGACCAGGTGACGTTCGTGAGGTAGCGCTCGTCGTCGAAATCATCGACCTGCAGGGTCGCGGAGATGTTGCCGTCGAAGTCGGTCACGCATACGGAAACATGCTCCGAGGCCATCCCGGCCATGGGATAACGGATCAGCATCGCCTCGCCGGTGCGGGTGGTGATGTCGTAGAGCGGGTACTGCGTGACGGCGGACTCGTCCTTGCGGTAGATGGCGAGGCGCTTGCCGTCCGGGGCGGGGAAGACGCCGCCGGTGATGCCGAACTCGTTGCGGCTCACGGACTGCCCGTACACGATGCCGGGACCTTCCGGCTCCGGCAGTTTCCACGCCGGCGCCTCCCGTTTCGGGGCCTCCTTCGTCAGCTGGCTGTCCTCCGTCCAGTACAGGCGGACCTGCTCCGGATAGACGGAACGCTCACCCTGGCCGACGGACTCGGCCACGGTCAGCAGGCGGGCGTTGGGATTGCCCTCGGGATGTGTCGCGAGGATGCCCGCGACGAGCAGCAGCGCGAGGCGGATCATAGCGATTCGCCGCCGGTGAAGATCGGAATCTCGGAACTGCCGGTTCCCGGGCTCACGGACACGATGCGGTCCACGATATAGTGCTGCATGCCGCGCCAGGGCAGCATGCCGTTGTATTCCTTGTAATGCAGCTCGACGTTCTTGCCGCTGCAGAGCATCAGCGAGTCGGCCACGGCCTTGTCCACGACGGAGAAGTTGAACTCGTTGGACTGGATGCTGCCGCCGGTCTTCTGGTTGCTCTTGAAGCCGGTCTGGATGAGGCGCCCCTCGTAGGTCTTCCAGACCCAGCCCTTATAGACGATCTGGTTCAGCTCGCCGGCCTTGACGCCTTCGCCGAAGACGAAATAGAACTTGAAGTACACGAATACGGCGGCCGCCACGAGCAGGATGGCGACGATCCAGGAGATGATTTTGCCTTTTGCTGACATAATTGCCTGATTGTAGTTTTACTAAACTACAAATATAGCAATTTCCCGGGATATTAGTCCAGCTGCAGCGTCCGGGTGCCGACGGTCACGGTGACGGGACCGTTTTGTCCGGCAACGGAACGGACCAGGACCTGGGCGCATCCGCTGAAGGTGCTGATATCCAGCGAATTGCCGCTCAACGGCCGTTCCACGGCCTTGAAACCGGGATCGCCGTTGCCCCAGCCCAGCAGGGCGGCACCCTCCACGCGCACGGCCAGCGGCATCTGTGCATCTGTGACGAAGCGCCCGCGCGCATCCAGTGCCTCGATATCAACGACCACCACGTCCGCGCCGTCACGCGCAAGCGTCGTCTTTGACGCCGTCAGGTGCACGTCCGTGGCGGGTCCCGTCGTTTCCAGGACGGTGCGTACGGCCACGCGGCCGCCGCGGTAGCCCGTTGCTTCGACGCGTCCGGGCCGGTAGGGGACGTCCCAGCGGACGCTCTCATCCGGGGCCACCTTCTTCGTCCCCAGACTCTTCCCATTTACCCGGAGGGCGACCTTGTCGCAATTGGTATAGACAATGACCGGAATGACCGTCCCTTCCGGCACGGGATGGTTCCAGTGCGGGCTGACGTGCAGCATGGGCTCGTCCGTCCAGACGGACTGCAGGTAGAAGGCCTCGTCCTTGGGGAAGCCGCAGTAGTCGAGGATCCCGAACTGCGAGCCCGTGGCGGGCCAGACCATCGGGTTCGGCTCGCCCCGGTAGTCGAATCCCGTCCAGTAGAACAGGCCGCCCAGCCCGGGGTGTGCGGCATAGTATTTCCAGCCGCGGGAGATGACCTCCAGCACCTGTCCGCCGGCGTTCATCGGCTGGCTGTCCGGCGTGCAGACGGCATCGGGATTGCCGCCCATCGGACGGTTGTCCACGCCGCTGCGGTTGAAGGAAAGCATCCAGCCGCGCTCGGGGACGGTCGCGTATTTGCCGCGCGTGCCGGAGCCGGTGGTCTCCTCGGTGCCCACGCCGGTCCGCTCCGGGAACTCCCGCAGCAGTCCGGCTATGTCATTCTGTACGATATAGTTGAATCCGAATACATCCACGCCCCGGTTGGGCTGCGGTCCGCCGCTCGAGCCGTAGGTCGTCGGGCGGGTCGGGTCCAGCCGGTGGGCGAAATCCGTCAGGCGCTGCGCGATGCGCCTGCCCGTCTCGTTCCATTCCACGGGCCACTCTTCGTTGCCCACGCTCCACAGGATCACCGACGGGTGGTTGCGGTCGCGCCGGATCATGTTCCCGAACTGATCCAGCTGCTCGGCGTTCACGCCGAACTGGCGCTGCTCATCGATGACGGCGAAGCCCAGCTCGTCGCAGAGGTCCAGCATGGCGGGGGTGGCGGGGTTGTGCGAGCAGCGGATGGCGTTGAAGCCGTATTTGCGCAGCTGTTCCAGACGGTAACGGAGGAGGGCATCCGGCACGGCAACACCCACGCCGGCATGGTCCAGGTGCAGGTCGCAGCCGCGCAGCTGCACCCGCTCCCCGTTCAGCAGGAAGCCCCGCTGCGGATCGAAGGCGATGTCACGCAGGCCCCAGCGGCCACTGTATGAGGCCGACAGGATGCCATCATAGTACAATTCCAGCGTCCAGCGGTACAGGTACGGATCGTCCAGACTCCAGCGGTGTTCCGGCCGGGCCACTTCGTGCCCGTCGGCGTCGAAGAAACGCTTCACCGCCCGCACGCGGGCCGGATCGACCGAAGCGTCGGCATACACCGGCGTGAAACGGATGTCGTCCGCGCTCAGCTCGATGGAATACGGTTCCGCCGCCACGGGCCCGGCCCTGTGCAGCCAGACGTGGCGGTAGATGCCCGCGCCTTCGTAGAACCATCCTTCCTCGACGGATGCGTCGCAGCGCACCGCGATCACATTGTCCCCGCCGTAGTTGAGATACGGGCTGAGGTCGTACACGCGCGAGGCGTAGCCGCTTTTCTCGCCGCCGAGGTAGGCGCCGTTGCAGAAGATCTGGCTGTCGCGGAAAATCCCTTCAAACTCGATCCAGATCTGCTTTCCGCGGTCTTCCGCGGGGATCTCAAGGTGCCGGCGGTACCAGCCCACGGAGTTCTCGGGATACTTCCAGCCGATGCACTTGTAGCCGTGCGAATGGCTTGCGGCACCGTCGTAAGGCAAGTCCACGGCCCAGTCGTGGGGCAGCGTGACCGCCCGCCAGGCGCCGTCCTCGACGAAATCCGGCGATGCGGGACCGTGGTTGTCGTTGTTGGACTTCACCTTCGTGAAATAGGTAAAGTATTCCGTGCCGTGGCCGTAATCCGCCTCCATCGAGGAGGCATTGCCCGGCGCGAAGGTCCACCCGGCATCCAGGGAGGTACGGAAACCGGAGGCCGCCAGCGGCACGGCCGGCAGGGCGAGTGCCGTGCTGAGCAGCACGGGAAGGAAGAAGCGGTGCAGCGCGGTCATGTCCGGGCGCTAGACTTCTATTTCCAGCGTGTGTTTGCCTGGGGCGTAGGGGATGAAACGGCTCCCGCCGCGGCCCGTGTTGCGTATGGTCAGCTCGTACTCCGCGTCGCGGAAACGCCGCACCACCTTGTAGGCCGGGAAGCGGTCCGCCGGCAGGCAGGGCTCGATGCGCAGGCCGTCGTACTCCGGATGCACGCCGAGCAGGAATTCCGTCACGGTGTGCCAGTTCCAGGCGGCCGTGCCGGTGAGCCAGCTGTTCTTGCCCTCGCCGGGGCGGGCGGCATCCTTGCCGGCCACCATCTGGCAATAGACATAGGGCTCCACCTTGTGCAGCTGCTGGTCCTGGATGAAGGCCGGGGCGATCTTGCGCCAGTGCTCCCAGGCGTCTTCCGCGCGGCCCGCGAGGGCTTCGCCGATGATGACCCAGGGGTTGTTGTGGCAGAAGATGCCGGCGTTCTCCTTGTACCCTTCGGGGTAGGAGGAAATCTCGCCGTATTCGATGTAGTAGCGGGAGAAGGCCGGCTGGTTGAGCACGAGGCCGTGCTCGCTGTCCAGCAGACGCTTTGCGCTGTCGAGGGCCCGGTCGCAGAGGCCCTCTTCAGCGCCGACGCGCGCCATGGTGCACCAACCCTGGCTTTCGATGAAGATCTTGCCCTCATCATTCTCATGAGATCCAACCTTGCGACCGTAATAATCGTAGGCGCGCAGGAACCATTCTCCGTCCCAGCCGTGCTCGCGGATGGCGCGCTCCATGTCGCGGACCGCCTGCAGCACGGGGGCGGGATCCTGTCCGAGATGCTTCAGCAGCTCGGCGTATTCTTTTCCTGTATAGACGAACAGACCGGCGATCATGAGCGACTCGGCCTGCGAGCCGCCGGTCTTGTTTTCCGTGGTCTGGAAGGATTCGTCGGGATTGTCGGAGAAGCAGTTGAGGTTGAGGCAGTCGTTCCAGTCGGCTCGGCCGATCAGCGGCAGCCCGTGCGGGCCGCGCAGCCGCTCGACGTGCTCGAAGGAGATGCGCAGGTGCTCCAGCAGCGACACTTCCGTGCCCGGCTCGTTGTCGAAGGGCACCGGCTCGTCCAGGATGCTGAAATCGCCCGTCTCCTTGAGGTAGGCGACGGTGCCGAAGATGAGCCAGAGCGGGTCGTCGCCGAAGCCGCCGCCAATGCCGTTGTTGCCGCGCTTGGTCAGCGGCTGGTACTGGTGGTAGCAGCCGCCGTCGGGGAACTGCGTGGCGGCGATGTCCAGGATACGTTCGCGGGCGCGCTCCGGAATCTGGTGGACGAAGCCGACCAGGTCCTGGTTGGAGTCGCGGAAGCCCATGCCGCGGCCGATGCCGCTCTCGAAGAAGCTGGCGCTGCGCGACATGTTGAAGGTGACCATGCACTGGTACTGGTTCCAGATGTTGACCATGCGGTCGAGCTCCGGGCAGCCGCTCTCGACCTGGAAGCGGTCCAGCAGGTCGTCCCAGTATTTCCCGAGCTGCGCGAAGGCGGCGTCCGCCTTGGCGGGGGTGTCGAACGCGGCCAGCATCTCATGCGCCACGGTCTTGTCGATGCTCCCGTCCGGGGCGAATTTCCGCTCCGGCGCGTTCTTGACGTAGCCCAGCACGAACACGAGCGTGCGGCTCTCCCCGGGCTCCAGGTGCATGGAGACGCAGTGGGAGGCGACGGGGCTCCAGCCGTGGGCGACGGAGTTGCCGGGCTGGCCCGCGAGCACGTTCTGCGGCGCGTCGAAGCCGTTGTACATGCCGATGAAGGTCTCCCGGTCGGTATCGAAGCCGTCGATGGGCGCGTTCACGCCGTAGAAGGCGTAATGGTCGCGGCGCTCGCGGTATTCTGTCTTGTGGTAGAGGGTGCTGCCCTCGATTTCCACCTCGCCGGTGGAGAGGTTGCGCTGGAAATTCTCCATGTCCGTGGCGGCGTTCCACAGGCACCACTCCACGAAGGAGAAGAGCTTGAAATCGCGCGCCGCATTGCCCTTGTTGGTCAGCGTGAGCTTCTGGACCTCGCAGCGCATGCCGGAGGGTACGAAGAAGAGCACCTCCGCGCGGAGTCCCTTCCGCTCGCCGCTGATGCGGGTATATCCCATGCCGTGGCGGCATTCATACGCGTCCAGCGGCGTCTTGCACGGCTTCCAGCCGGGGTTCCAGACCGAACCGTCCGCCTCGCGGATGTAGAAGTAGCGGCCGCCGTCGTCGGCGGGCACGCCGTTGTAACGGTAGCGCAGGATCCGGCGGAACTTCGCGTCCTTGAAGAAGCAGTAGCCGCCCGCCGTATTGGAAATCAGGGAGAAGAAATCTTCGCTGCCCAGGTAGTTGATCCAGGGCCACGGGGTGGCCGGATCGGTGATCACATATTCCCGCGCCGCGTCGTCAAAATGACCGTAACACTTGCTCATACCGTTCTACTTTTTGATGGGATACAGGTGGAGCAGGAAGACGATCAGCAGCGCGAGCAGGGCCGGGAAAATGGAGAACAGGCTCCAGATCATGCGGCACACCGCGGGCTCGTTGGTGATGGTGACCACCGTCTGTCCCGTGGCGGGATCCGTACCCGAGATGAAGCCGGCGACGCCCAGCAGCAGGGCCACGAGGGCGCCTGAGATGGCGGAACCGAACTTCTGGGCCATGGTACCGGAAGAGAAGATGAGACCCGTGGAGGAGGTGCCGTTCTTCTCGGTGGCATAGTCGGCCACGTCGGCGTACATGGACCAGAGCAGCGGGGAATAGAGGCCGATGCCCACGGAGGTGAGGATGACCATGCCGATCATCACCCAGATGTATTTGGGATCCATCGGGATGAAGAAGAAGGCCACGGAGGTGACGGCGCAGATGATGGCCGCCAGGCGGAAGGCGCGGCGCTTGGAGCCGGCCCACTTGGTGAACTTGGGCGAGAGGCCGCCGAAAATCATGCAGGTGACCTCGCCGAAGGTCATGAAGACCGTATAGTTGATGATGAGGCCGGACACGGTCACGTCGCCGTGCAGGCAGTATTCCAGCAGGTAGCCGGCCACGGCGTAGCGGAATCCGTTGAAGAAATTCGTGCAGATGCCGATCAGCGTGAGGTAGATCCACGGCTTGTTGCGGAACAGGTCGCCGAAGGGCTTGAAGGAGAATTTCTCGGCCCGGACGGGCTTCAGGCGCTCCTTCGTGAGCAGGCCGCAGGCCAGCGTGCCGGCGGCGGCCAGTGCGCCCAGGATCACGCCCACCACGGCGTACTGGTGCGCGTCGGAGCCGCCCACCATCTTCTGCAGGTAGGGGAAGGAAAGCAGGGTGATGAAGCCCATCGCGTAGGCGCCCACCATGCGGTAGGAGGAGAACTGGTTCTTCTCGTTGTCATCGTCCGTCATCACGCCGAGGAGCGAGCCGTACGGCACGTTCACGGCCGTATAGACGGCCATCATGAGCAGGTACATGGAATAGGCGTAGATGCGTTTCCCGACAGGGCCCAGTTCGGGCGTGTACAGCAGCAGCGCGAAGATGACGCCCAGGGGAATGGCGCCGAAGATGAGCCAGGGGCGGTAGGTGCCCCAGCGGGACTGCGTGCGGTCGGCCAGGGCGCCCATCATCGGGTCGGTGATGACGTCGAACATGCGCGCCACGAGCATGAGCGCCGCCGTGTCGGCAACGGTCAGGCCGAAGATATTGGTGAAGAACAGGGGAAACGCGATGGACATCACCTTCCAGGTAATGCCGCCGGCGGCGGCGTCACCCAGGGCGTATCCGATCTTTTCAGACAGTTTGGCCATATCGTGTGTTTTTTATATTTTCAGGTTTTTGTCGATGAGGCGGTTCAGCCGTTCGACCGTCTCGCCGGTGCGGAAGCCGTCGGGCTCCGTGTGCAGGCAGTAGTCCACCAGGCGGTTCACCGTGCTGGTGGCCACGTGCATGCGGGTGTCGGAAGAGGCGTAGTAGAGGAACACCTTGCCGTCCGGATCCGCGATCCAGCCGTTGGAGAACAGTACGTTCATCACGTCGCCGATATATTCGCCGCCCTGCGGGACCATAAGGAAACCGGCGGGCTCCGCGATCACGCGGGACGGATCGTCCAGCGCGGTCATGTACATGTAGAGGACGTAGCGCAGGCCGCTGGCGCAGCCGCGCACGCCGTGGGCGAGGTGGAGCCAGCCCATCGGTGTCTTGATGGGGTGCGGGCCTTCGCCGTTCTTCACCTCCGTGATGGTATGGTAGTGGCGGGCGCTGATGATCTTCTCGTCCGTCACCTCGGCGTTCGTGATGTCGTCCACGAGGGCCCAGCCGATACCGCCCCCGCCGCCGGCGTCGATGAAGCCATCCTGCGGGCGGGTGTAGAGGGCGTATTTCCCGTTCACGAATTCGGGATGCAGCACCACGTTGCGCTGCTGGGATTTGGATTTCAGGTCTGGCAGGCGCTCCCACTCGATGAGGTCGTGCGTGCGGGCGATGCCGCAGGCGGCCACGGCCGAGGACAGGTCGCCCGGAGGGGCGGCCGGATCCTTGCGCTCCACGCAGAACAGGCCGTAGATCCAGCCGTCCTCGTGGCGCGTCAGGCGCATGTCATAGACGTTGGTGGCCGGTTCGCCCCATTCCGGCATGGTGATCGGCCGCTGCCAGAACTGGAAATGGTCCACGCCGTTCGGGCTTTCCGCCACGGCGAAGAAGGATTTGCGGTCGGCCGCTTCCACGCGGGCCACAAGGACGTATTTGTCGCCCCACTTGATGGCGCCGCTGTTGAATGCGGCGTGGATGCCGAAGCGCTCCATCAGGTAGGGATTGGTTTTCGGGTTCAGGTCGTAACGCCATTCCAGCGGCGCGTGCGCCGCGGTCAGCACGGGATGCTCGTAGCGCTCGAAGATGCCGTTGTCCTCGATGGGACGGTTCCCGAGTTCCAGTAGCTCTTCTTCCTCGCGGCGGAGCCTGTTCAGGCGTTCTTCAAAAGTATTCATGGTTCAGGGTTATAGTACGGTGACGTTGTCGTTTTCGATCCAGCTCCGGAAGTCTTCCGCGCTGGCCTGGCCGGCGAAGGGGGCGTAGAAATGCCCGGGGCGGTCGCTGGCGTTGCGCCAGGTGAGCACGTAGCTCACGGGGAAGCCCTGCAGGGCGGGGGACAGCCAGACGGTCCACCAGTCGGCGGCGGGCAGCCCTTCCAGGCCGGTTTCCGTCACGGCGAGGATCTTGCCGTGCTCCGCGCACATGTCCGTGAGGGAAGCGAGGCCGTCGCGCATCTGGCGGACGTAGCCGTCCCGGTCGCCGCCGGCGTAGCAGTCCAGCCCGACGATATCGACGAACGCGTCGCCGGGATAGCGGTCCAGCCACTGCTCGAAGTTGTTTGCCATATAGTTGGGCGAAATGGCCCACAGCGCCTCGACGCCGCGGGCGGCGAAATGCTCATGGTTCATGCGCCAGAGGGCGTTGTACTCTTCTGCCGTGCATAGATTGCGGCCCCACCAGAACCAGCTGCCGCTGTGCTCGTGCCAGGGGCGCCAGATCACGGGAATCTGCTTTCCGTCCGCGTCCTTGAGCGACAGGATCCAGTCGGCCGCGCGGTCCATCCACTGCACGAATACGTCATGCTTCTCCCCGCCGGGCAGGATGGAAGCGACCACCCGGTCGGAAGACACGTCCCAGGCGTCCCCGCCGGTGAGCGGGTTGCGCAGGTGCCAGCTCAGGCTGACGATGCCGCCGCGCTCATGATGCTTTATGGCGGCCGCGCGCATCAGCGCGAAATCGTTGCCGTCGAGGTTGTGCGTGTCGCCGAGCTCGATGCCGCCCAGGTCAAGGCCCAGGATGGCGGGATAATGGCCGCAGACCTCATGGACGTCGGAGCGCTCCAGCGCCGTGTCGCCGTCTAGGTTGGCGTTCCAGGTATGGCCGTACATCAGGTCGTCCTGATGGCCGTAGAGCGGCGTGCCGGTGGCGGCCGTGAGGCGTTCCGCAAGGCTTCCGGCCGGTCGGGCCGACGTGCAGGCCGCCAGCAGGACGCAGGCTGCCGCCAGGAAGGTGGTAGGTTTCAGTATCTGCATAGGTTCTAATAGCTCGGTGCGTTGTCGTAAACGGACTGCAGGGTGTAGGAGGCGTCACTGTCGTTCCAGGCCTTGTACATCACGTCGATCACCTCCCGGGCGCTTCCGATACAGGCGCCGGTGCCGTGGTGGATGTAGCCGTGCTGTTCTTTCCCGGCGCCGGCGGCGCCGTTGTCCCAGAGGAAGCAGGGGAGGCCGTAGGTTTTCGCCGCTTTTACGACGTATTCCAGATAGTATATGTAGAAACTCCAGGCCCGCGATTCGGAACGCTTGCGCATGGAGCAGCCGAACTCGCCCAGGTACACGGGAATGCCCTTGTCGATGTAGTTCGTCTTCAGCTTGCCGAAGACCGTCTTTACGTGGTCTTCGTCGCCCCAGGTCGCCTTCTTGCCGGCGGCGCCGGTGTGGCCCCAGTCGGAATACTGCTTGTCGCCGATGGTGTAGTCGCTCGGGTCATAGAAGTGGACGGCGAGCATCGTTTTCCCGGCCGGATCGGCGGGCATCGTCAGGTACGTGGTATATTCCGGGTTGGCCGCATAGGTGGGGACGCCCAGCCAGCGGGTGGCGTTCTTGCCGCCCGTGGCGCGTACGGCGTCCACGAAGACCTGGTTCCACTCGTTGAGGATGTTGCACTGCCGGGTCGGGTCGGCCTTGAATTCTTCGCTCCAGCCCCAGCCGCCGTCGTTGAGCTCGTTGAATCCTTCCATGACCAGCCAGCCGCCGCAGTCCTTGAAGCGCTCGGCGATCTGGGTCCACACGGCCGTGATCTCTGCCTTGATGGTCCCGTTCAGCTTGCTGTCCTTGGCGGCGTTCTTGATGTCCAGCCACTGGTAGCTGTTGTCCACGCCGTGGTTCTCGTCGTGGTGGGTGTTGATGATGACGTTGAGCCCTGCCGTATGGGCATAGCTGACGACTTCATAAATGCGTTCCATCCAGGCGTCGTCAATCTTGTAGTTCGGCGCGGGGCCGATCATCCTGAGCCAGCTGACGGGGATGCGCACGCTGGTGAATCCGGCGGCTTTTACGCCGTCGAAGGTGTCCTGCGTGGCTTTGTATGCATCTCCGGAAGCGGGTTGCCAGACGCATTCGTCGGGATAGCCCTCCTTGTCGCCGGCCCAGCTGCCATTGTAGTAGCCGTCGAACTGGTTGCCCATGTTCCATCCCAGTCCGAGCCGGGCTGAGACCTGCTGCGCGCTTTCCGTTGCAGGATCCGGGTCGGGGCCGGGGGCCGGCCGCTGGGCGGCGGCCTGGATGATCCGGACGCTCTTGGAAAGGGCGCCGGCGGTGACGGTAATCTCCGCCTCCCGAGACTTGTAGGCGGTGTTGGGTGCCACGCTGATCGTGCAGGTGGACGTGTACTTGTCGAAAATGCCGTCCTGCCAGGTGATCCAGTCCGGTACGCCGCTGACCAGCGGACGTGACGGCGCGCTCACGGTCAGGCTCCTGTTCTCAATGCCGGAAGCGGGCACCTGAACTTCGTTCTCGCTGATTGTGAGGGTAGTAGGGGCTTCGATCTTGTCTGCCGGGGGGACGGCCGTGCAGGCCGGCGCCGTCAGGAAGGCGCAGGCTGCCGCCAGCCAGATGATGGGTCTCAGCTTCTTCATGGTAGAGGTTCTGTGCTATTTCCTGCTGTCCTCGTATGCCTGGAGAATGGCGTTCTTAAGTGTCGGCATCGTCCATTTGGGAACGGAGCGGTCGGCGCCGTCACTGAGCCGCATCCAGTAGAAGCAGGCGATGTTGTATTTGGTCGCGTTGGAAACGTAGCATGCAGCTTGTTTGGCCATCTGCGTTTCCGTGCGGTCGTTCGTATCCGTGCCGTATTCGCCCAGCACCACCGGGATGCCCTTGCTCACCAGGTGGGTGTTCAGGCCTTCGATGAGCGTCTTGAGCTCGGCTTCGCAGGCGGCATCGAATTCCCGTTTCGGAGTGCTTGTGTCGAAGGCGAAATGGTAGGGGGCGTAGCTGTGCACCTCGACCATGAGGTGCCCCTGTACCGGGTCGTCCGGGAGCTTGAAGTCCTGGAGCGCCGCCGGCTGCGGACTGGCTGCGTAGGTGTTGAGGATCAGGTTGCGGTAGGCGTTCTTGCCGCCGGTCTTGCGGACCGTGGCCACGAAGTCGGCGTTGTACTTGTTGATGGTCTCGTGCGCCTCGGCGGTGGAGGAGTTCCAGGTGCCGTTCTTGTCCAGCATTTCATTGAAAGACTCGAATACCAGCCGCTGGCCGTAATCCTTGAACTCGTTGGCGATCTGCTCCCAGAGCTTGACGTAGCGCTCCTTATACTTGTTGTACGCCTCCGTGTCGGCCCGGAGCCAGCCGGTGGTGGCGGTCCCGGTGTCGTGATGGACGTTGAGGATGCAGTACATGCCCTCGTCCAGCACATAGCCCACGACTTCCTTCACGCGGGCCATCCAGGCGGCGTCCACGGTGTAGCCCGTCCAGGTGGACATGTCCCAATAGCCGTGCTGCTGGCCGTCACTGCCCGTCTTCTTCGTGACGGTGACGGTGCCCATGTGCGGATACCAGGTCACGGGTACGCGGATGGCGCCGAAGCCTTCCTCCCGGAACATGTGGATGAGTTCGCGCGTGGCGACGGGCTGTCCCCAGGCGGTCTCATAGTCGCTCGTCCTGCGGTTGGAGAAAGCTTCAATCCACATGTTTTCCACGTCGCCGCTGTTGGAATCCAGCGTGTTGCCGAGGTTCCAGCCCACGCCCATGTTCACGACGCATTGCGCGGCACTTTCCCAATCCTTGGGGTCGGTGGGATCCACCGGGACCGGGTCGAGCGCTTTGGTCGAGAACTGGAACTGGATGGCGGCCGAGGCCTTCTGGTTGGTCATATACCCCTGTACCGTGCCGGCCGGCAGGGAGAGCGTATAGCTCTTGCCGCGGGACAGGCCCGACAGCGACACCGTCAGTTGCTTTGCATAGGCGCTGACTTCGCTCACGCTGGCGCCGTTGTCCACGGTGATGCCTTTCCTGGCGTCTTCCGTGCACTTGACGTTCTGGTCGAAGGTAAAGACGACGGAGAGGGTGCTGCCGATCAGGTTCTTGACGCCGTTCTCCGGCGAAGTGGAGACGACCGCAGGCGCGGCGTTCTCTTCCGGCTTCGGATCCACTTTACCGTCGCAGGCGACGGCCAGCAGCAGGAGGGGCAGGTATCTGAGGAGTTTCATGTCAGTTTCTTTAAATGGATCCCGGAGGGAGGGTCAGCTCCCTCCGGAATAAAAAGTATTCGCTGATACAGCCCCGATTACTCGAGGAAGTAGAGTTTCAGCACAGTGTGACCGGAACCGGTGAAGAGGAGATGCTCCACATCCATATTGGCAGCAAGATCGGTATCCGCGAGATTGATCTCGATGGTATACGTGCCGTCGCCGTTATCGATGAGCATATCCGTATGGGCGTTGGGCGTGATGTCATCGTCTTTGCCGAAGGGCCACTGGTTGTTCCACCAGCCGGTGACGATGCGCATCTGGAACCAGTCGTCGTGCGAGAAGGTGACGTAGAACGTCTCGGTCTTCATCTTAGCCCAGGTATCGGCCGGGATTTCGGCGATGGCCTCACTGTTCGTGTCGGTACCCTCCAGCGCGAAGCGGTACGTGCCGTTCCAATTGGCCGGGCCGTGGCCTGCGGGATCATCATTCGTCCAGATGGCCACTTCCTTGGGCTCTTCGTCTCCGCCGACCCAGATCTCTTCCTGGAAGAAGAGCTCGAGCACGGTGTGGCCGGAGCCGGTAAAGAGGAGATGCTCCACATCCATATTGGCGGCAAGATCGGTATCCGCGAGATTGATCTCGATGGAGTACGTGCCGTCTTCATTGTCGATAAGCATATCCGTATGGGCGTTGGGCGTGATGTCATCGTCTTTGCCGAAAGGCCACTGGTTGTTCCACCAGCCGGTGACGATACGCATCTGGAACCAGTCGTCGTGCGAGAAGGTGACGTAGAACGTCTCGGTCTTCATCTTCTCCCAAGTCTCAGCCGGGATTTCGGCGATGGCCTCACTGTTCGTGTCGGTACCCTCCAGCGCGAAGCGGTACGTGCCGTTCCAATTGGCCGGGCCGTGGCCTGCGGGATCGTCGTTCTTCCAGATGGAAGTCTTGACAATTTCCATATGGCCACCGCCGTCCACCCAGACGTCTTCTTCGGTGTAGAGTGCGAGCACGGTGTGGCCGGAGCCGGTGAAGAGGAGATGCTCCGCATCCATATTGGCGGCAAGATCGGTATCCGCGAGATTGATCTCGATGGAGTACGTGCCGTCGCCGTTATCGATGAGCATATCCGTATGGGCGTTGGGCGTGATGTCATCGTCTTTGCCGAAAGGCCACTGGTTGTTCCACCAGCCGGTGACGATGCGCATCTGGAACCAGTCGTCGTGCGAGAAGGTGACGTAGAACGTCTCGGTCTTCAATTTCTCCCAGACATCTGCCGGGAGCTCGGCGATGGCTTCGTTGTTCGTGTCGGTGCCCTCCAGCGCGAAGCGGTACGTGCCGTTCCAATTGGCCCGGCCGATTCCGTCAGGATCGGGATTCTCCCAGATGATGGTCTTCTTGGTCTCCCAGTGACC
>JAFXUS010000016.1 GCA_017535125.1 Bacteroidales bacterium
CTTCGGGCAGTATGCGAGCGGGACCAAGCTCCCCGTCGCCGAGGCGCCCTTCTTCGTCTCCGACGACATCGACGGCCTCGGCGCGCAGCTGGAGCCCGTGCCCGGCAAGCCGTTGCATTTCCGCCTGACCGCGGACGTGCACAACCGCATCGAGGGCGAACTGCAGCCCTTCTTCGAGATCCACGACGCCCGTTACATGATGTACTGGCTGGCGATGACCCCGGACGCGTACTCCGACTACCTGGAGGAGACGGCCCGCGAGGAAGCGGCGCTCGCCGCACTGGACGCCCGCAGCCGCGACAAGGTGCAGCCGGGCGAGCAGCAGCCGGAGACGGACCACCGGATGCAGACGGACGGCTCCGTGACGGGCAACGACAACGACGTCTTCTACCGTGACGCCCGCAACGGCCGTTCCTTCAGCTACCTGATGCGGACCGGCGGCCGCGGCGGCGTGTCCCTGTTCCTGAAGTACTGGGGCGTGGGCGAGTGGAAGACACGCGAATTCGACATCTTCGTGGACGGCACCCTGCTGAAGTCGGTCAACAACACCGGCCGCTGGAACACTTCTTCCTTCGTCACGGAGGAGATCCCGGTGCCCGACGCCCTGGTCCGCGACCGCGACGCGGTGCGGATCAAGTTCGTCGCGCACCCCGGCAAGCAGACCGGCGGCATCTACGAAGTCCGTCTGGTGGACACAAAGATTTGACACTTTCAGGAGAAATAGCTATCTTTACACGTTATGAAAACTACTAAACTAATCCTGCTGGCGCTTTGCGCCGTCGCCGCCTTCTCCTGCACGAAGGAGCAGGGTGACCGTTTTTACAAACTGAGCAACGCTTCCGGAATGGAGGTGACCGTCACCAACTTCGGCGGCCGCATCACCGCCATCGTCCTTCCCGACAAGGACGGCGTGAAGCGGGATGTGGTCCTGGGCTTCGACAAGGTCGAGGATTACTATCCGGAAAACAACCAGACCGACTTCGGTGCGTCCATCGGACGCTACGCGAACCGCATCGCCCAGGGCAAGTTTACCCTCGACGGCGTGGAGTACGACCTGCCGAAGAACAATTTCGGCCACTGCCTGCACGGCGGTCCGACCGGCTGGCAGTATCAGCCTTACAAGGTCGTAGAGGCCGACGCGCGCCACATCAAGCTGCGCATGGATTCCCCGGAGGGGGACAACAATTTCCCGGGCGCCGTGACGGCGTACGTGACCTACACCCTGACTGACGACAACAAGATCGATATCGCCTATGAGGCCACCACTACGGCCCCGACGATCATCAATATGACCAACCACTCTTATTTCAACCTGTCCGGCGACCCGGCGAACCACAGCATCTGCGAGGATGAGCTCTACGTCAACGCCTCCGGCTACACCCCGGTGGACGCCACGTACATGACCACGGGCGAGATTCTCCCGGTCGAGGGTACCCCGATGGACTTCACCGTGGCCCACAAGATCGGCGACCATATCACCGAGTTCGACTTCGAGCAGCTCAAGAACGGCAACGGCTACGACCACAACTGGGTCCTGGACACCGACGGAAGCATGGACGAGGTGGCGGCCGAGCTTTATTGCCCCGAGACGGGCATTGACCTCAAGGTCTATACCGACGAGCCGGGCATCCAGGTTTACAGCGGCAATTTCCTCGACGGCACCGTGACCGGCAAGGGCGGCGTGGTCTATCAGCAGCGCGTGGGCATCTGCCTGGAGACGCAGCACTATCCCGACAGCCCCAACAAGCCCGAGTGGCCGTCCGTGGTGCTTCGTCCGGGCGAGACCTACCACAGTCACTGCGTCTTCGCCTTCAGCGTGAAATAACCAATTAAACGTGCAATACTATGCTTAAATTCCTGCCTCTTCAGGTTGCAGACCTGAACCGCATCTCCCTCGCGTCCTGGGACTGGATCGTCATCGGTCTGTTCTTCCTCGCGATGATCTGGATCTGCTGGGACGTCTCCCGTAAGAAGAAAGAGACCTCCGGCGACTATTTCCTGAGCGGCCGTTCGGCCACGTGGATTGCCATCGGCGCGTCCATCTTCGCTTCCAACATCGGTTCCGAGCACCTCATCGGTCTGGCCGGCACCGGCGCTTCCGCCGGCATGGCGCAGGCCCACTGGGAGATCCAGGGCTGGATGATTCTCATCCTCGGCTGGGTCTTCGTGCCTTTCTACGAGCGCAGTATGGTCTATACGATGCCGGAGTTCCTCGAGAAGCGTTACAATAAGGAGAGCCGCGGCATCCTCACCTGGCTGTCTCTCGCCAGCTACGTGCTGACCAAGGTGTCCGTGACTGTCCTCGCCGGCGGCCTCGCGCTGAACACCCTACTGGGCATCAACTTCTGGGTGGCCGCCCTGGCCCTCGTGATCATCACCGCCATCTATACCGTCATCGGCGGCATGGAGTCCGTCCTCAAGACTTCGGTCCTGCAGACGCCCATCCTGCTGCTCGGCTCGCTGGTCATCCTGTGGCTCGGCCTGCGCGAACTCGGCGGCTGGAACGCCATGATGGACATCTGCAACGCCCAGCCCGTCAACGAGTACGGCGACACGATGACCGACCTGATGCGCAGCGGACAGGATAAGGAATTCCCTTGGTACGGCGCCCTCTTCGGCTCCGCCATCATCGGCTTCTGGTACTGGTGCACCGACCAGTTCATCGTGCAGCGCGTGCTCTCCGGCAAGAATCAGAAGGAGTCCCGTCGCGGAACGATCTTCGGTGCCTACCTCAAGCTCCTGCCGGTGTTCCTGTTCCTCATCCCGGGCATGATCGCGTATGCGCTCACCAAGACCCCGGATTCCCAGATCGGACAGACCCTGGCCACGGCGCTCGGCCTCCAGGCGGACGGCACCGTCTCCAACCCGGACATCGCCTTCCCGATGCTCGTCAACACCCTCCTGCCGGTGGGTCTGAAGGGCGTCGTGATCTGCGGTATCCTGGCCGCCCTGATGAGCTCCCTGGCTTCGCTGTACAACTCTTCCGCCATGCTCTATACCATCGATATCTACAAGCGCAAACATCCGGAGACCGATGAGAAGAAGCTCGTGCTCATCGGCCGTGTCGCCACGGTCGTGGTGGTCGTGCTCGGCGTGCTGTGGATCTTCGTCATCCAGCGCATGGGCAAGAGCCTTTACAACTACATCCAGAGCGTGCAGAGCCTCCTGGCTCCGGCCATCGCCGCGGTGTTCCTGCTGGGTATCTGCTGGAAGAAGACCTCCCCGAAAGCCGGTATGTGGACGCTCATCGTGGGCCTGGTGCTCGGCTTCACCCGCCTGATCACCATGATCATCAATCCGGAGGCGCACAACGTGTTCACCTTCATCTTCAACGAGCTGAACGTGTACGCCTTCTGCGTCTGGATGTTCCTGTTCTGCGTGGTGCTCGCCATCGTGGTCAGCCTCTGCACCAAGAAACCCGAGGATTCCCAGATCCAGGGTCTGTGCTTCGGCACGGCAACGCCTGAGCAGAAAGCCGAGACCCGCGCTTCCTGGGGCACCTGGGATATCATCCACACCTGCATCATCCTGGCCTTCACGGTCGCGTTCTACATCTATTTCTGGTAGTTCCATCCTAGTCATTCCTGACGTTATTGAGTCATTCCGGGCTTGACCCGGAATCCTTAAGAACAAAGAAATATGTTAGAACAACTGAAAGAAAAAGTTTGCCAGGCCAATCTTGACCTCGTCAAGCACGGCCTGGTAATCTTCACCTGGGGCAATGTGTCCGCCATCGACCGCGCGAGCGGCCTGGTGGTCATCAAGCCCAGCGGCGTGTCCTATGACAACATGAAGCCGTCCGACATGGTCGTCGTGGACCTGGACGGCAAGGTGGTGGAAGGGGAGTTGAATCCCTCTTCCGACACGCCGACGCACCTGGTGCTGTACAAGGCTTTCCCGAATATCGGGGGCGTGGTACATACGCATTCCACGTATGCTACCGCCTGGGCGCAGGCGGGACGGGACATTCCCAGCCTCGGCACCACGCACGCCGATTATTTTCATGACAATATCCCCTGCACCCGCGACATGAGCAAGTCCGAGGTGTTCGGAGAGTATGAGAAGGAGACGGGCAATGTGATTGTGGAGCGCTTCCAGGGCATGAACCCCGACGACACGCCGGCGGTGCTGGTCCGCAACCACGGCCCCTTCGCCTGGGGAACGGACGCCGACAACGCCGTACACAACGCCGTCGTGCTGGAGGAAGTGGCCAAGATGGCGTACATCGCGATGGACATCAACGTGGGCAAGAAGCTGCAATTCTGGTACATTCCTTCCATCAAGATGAACAAGCTCCTGATCGAGAAGCATTACAGCCGCAAGCACGGCCCCAACGCCTACTACGGCCAAAAGAAGAAATAACTCAATAAGCATTAAAACTGATATGGCATTTGAAAATTGCGAATTATGGTGGGTGACCGGCGCGCAGCTCCTCTACGGAGGGGACGCTGTGGTCGCCGTCGACGGTCATTCCAAGGAAATGGTCGAGGGCCTGAACGCCTGCGGCAACATTCCCGTCAAGATCGTTTATAAAGGTACTGCGAACAGCAGCAAGGAAGTGGAGGCCGTGATGAAGGCCGCCAACAACGAGCCGAAATGCGTAGGCGTCATCACCTGGATGCACACCTTCTCGCCGGCCAAGATGTGGATCAAGGGCCTCCAGTCCCTGGAGAAGCCGCTCCTGCATTTCCACACCCAGTACAACGCCGAGATTCCCTGGGACAAGATCGACATGGACTTCATGAACCTGAACCAGAGCGCCCACGGCGACATCGAGTACGGCCACATCTGCACCCGCATGCGTATCCAGCGCAAGGTCGTGGTCGGCTACTGGAAGGACGTGGCCGCCCAGAAGCAGATCGCCGTCTGGGCCCGCGTGGCCGCTGCCGTGGCGGATGCCAAGAACGTCCGTTGCCTGATGTTCGGCATGAACATGAACAACGTGGCCGTGACCGACGGTGACCGCGTGGAGTTCGAGCAGCGTCTCGGCTACCATGTGGACTACTATCCGGTGTCCAGCCTCATGGAGTATTATAAGAAGGTCACCGACGCCGAGACCGACGCGCTCGTGGCCGAGTACAAGAAGCTCTACACCGTCAAGATCGACGAGACGGGCGAGCAGGTGTACTGGGAGAAGGTGCGCAATTCCGCGAAGGCGGAGATCGCCCTGCGCCGCGTCCTGAAGGACACGGGTGCCACGGCCTTCACCACCAACTTCGACGACCTGGGTGATGCTGACGTCAACGACCCGAACTTCGTCGGTTTCGACCAGATTCCGGGCCTCGCTTCGCAGCGCCTGATGGAAGAGGGTTACGGCTTCGGCGCCGAGGGCGACTGGAAGACCGCCTGCCTGTACCGTTCCCTCTGGGTGATGTCCCAGGGCATGCCGACGGGCTGCTCCTTCCTCGAGGACTACACCCTCAATTTCGCGGGCGACAAGAGCTCCTGCCTGCAGAGCCACATGCTGGAAATCTGCCCGATGATCGCGAGCGACAAACCGAAGCTCGAGGTGCACTTCCTCGGCATCGGTATCCGCAAGCAGCCGACCGCCCGCCTGGTCTTCACTTCGAAGACCGGCCCCGGCATCAAGGCCACCGTGGTGGACCTCGGCAACCGTTTCCGCCTGATCGCGCAGGACGTGGAGTGCATCGAGCCCAAGCCGATGC
>JAFXUS010000017.1 GCA_017535125.1 Bacteroidales bacterium
ACACCACCATCCCCGAGTTCAAGAAGGAACTCCGGATGAACGAGGTGTACTATATGCTCAACAAGGCGCTCAAGTAGTATGGACGCAAGACAAACCATCGAAGCCGGCAAGGCCGTCCTGGGCATCGAGTTCGGTTCCACCCGCATCAAGGCGGTGCTGGTGGACGAGCAGAACGTTCCCATCGCCCAGGGCAGCTACGAGTGGGAAAACCAGCTCGTGGACGGCCTGTGGACCTACAGCAAGGAGGTCATCTGGTTCGGCCTGCAGCAGTGCTACGCCGACATGCGCGCCGACGTGCGCAAGCGCTACGACGTCGAAATCGAGCAGCTCGCCGCCATCGGCATCAGCGCGATGATGCACGGCTACATGCCGTTCAACAAGGAAGGCCACCTGCTCGTTCCGTTCCGCACCTGGCGCAACACCAACACCGGACCCGCCGCCGCGGAGCTCTCGAAGCTCTTCGTTTACAACATTCCGCTCCGCTGGAGCATTTCGCACCTGTACCAGGCCATCCTGAACGAGGAGCCGCACGTTGCGAACATCGGCTACCTGACCACGCTTGCCGGCTACATCCACTGGAAGCTGACGGGCGAAAAGGTGCTGGGTGTCGGCGACGCCTCCGGCATGCTGCCCGTGGATCCCGTGACCGGGAATTACCGCGCGGACATGGTGGAGAAGTTCGAGCGGCTGGTCGCTCCGAAGAAGTTCCCCTGGAAGCTGCGCCACATTCTCCCGCGCGTACTGAAAGCAGGCGAGGGAGCCGGTCGTCTGACCGAGACGGGCGCCAAGCGCCTGGACGTCTCGGGCCATCTGCAGGCCGGCGTCCCGCTGTGTCCGCCGGAAGGCGACGCCGGGACCGGCATGGTGGCGACGAACGCCGTCCGTCCGCGTACGGGCAACGTTTCCGCCGGCACTTCCTCCTTCTCGATGATCGTCCTGGAGAAGGAACTGTCCAAGCCGAACGAGATGATCGACATGGTCACGACACCAGACGGCAACCTCGTCGCGATGGTGCACTGCAACAACTGCACGTCCGAATTGAACGCCTGGGTGAAGATGATCCTCGAGTACCAGCAGCTGCTGGGCCCGATGGAGGACAAGCATGACATTTATGTCAAGCTCTACACTCATGCGTTGGAGGGGGATCCCGACTGTGGTGGCCTGGTGGCCTTCAATTACGTCTCCGGCGAGCCGGTCACCGGCTTCGCGGAGGGTCGTCCGCTGTTCGTCCGCGGCGCTTCCGACAACTTCACGCTGGCCAATTTCTTCCGCGCGCAGCTCTACGGCTCGATCGCGGTGCTGAAGATCGGCAACGACGTGCTGTTCCGGGAGGAGAACGTGAAGGTGGACCGCATCACGGGCCACGGCGGCCTGTTCAAGACGCCGGTCGTGGGACAGCGTTTCCTGGCGGCTGCCCTGAACTCGCCGATCTCCGTGATGGAGACGGCCGGGGAAGGCGGCGCCTGGGGCATCGCCCTGCTGGCCGCCTACCTCGTGAACAACGACGGCGAGCTCAGCCTGCCGGACTACCTGGACAAGGTCGTCTTCGCCGGGAACACCGGCACCGAGATTGCGCCCGTCCCCGAGGACGTGGCCGGTTTCGAGGCCTACCTGGCGAATTACAAGGCCGCTCTCCCGATAGAGGAAGCCGCCGTCCGCTACAAGAAATAGGCGCTTATGGAGCTGATCTGGGACCCGCTCCGCCGTAAAGAAGTCACTGCCACACCCGAGGAACGGGTGCGGCAGTGGTTTATCGTGCAGCTCCGGGATGTATTCGGCGTGCCGGAGCACATGATGATGAGCGAGGTGGGGTTCAAGTTCGGCGACAAGCCCTGGCGGGCGGATATTCTTGTTTATGACCGCGCGGGCGGGCCGCTTGCGGTGGTGGAGTGCAAACGCCCCGAAGTGGCCATCGACGCGCGCGTCGTGGAGCAGGCCATGCGTTACAATTCCGTGCTCGGGGTGCGTTTTCTTTTCCTGACTAACGGAAAAATGACGTATCTTTACAGGCTGGAAGGGGAGCGCTTCGTCCCGATGGACAGCGTTCCTTCCTACGAAGAAATGCTATGCCCACGATAACCGCCCAGTTCCTGGATCGCCCAATCTTCCGCATCGTCAGTGAAGTCGCTGCCGAGCGGGGAGTCCGTGCTTTCGTGATCGGCGGCTTCGTGCGGGACTGCTTCCTGGGCCGCCCGCGCAACGATATCGACATCGTGGTGGAGGGGAGCGGCATCGATTTCGCCCGCGCCGTGGGCGAAAAGACGAAGCAGCACGTGTCCTATTTCAAGAATTTCGGAACGGCGATGCTGCATTTCCGCGGCGACGAGGTGGAATTCGTCGGCGCGCGCAAGGAGTCCTACCGCCGGGAGTCGCGCAAGCCCATCGTGGAAAACGGCACCCTCGAGGACGACCAGCAGCGCCGGGATTTCACCATCAACGCGATGGCGTTCTCGCTGCAGGCGGAGGATTACGGTGCGCTCGTGGATCCCTTCGGCGGCATCCGCGACCTGGACGCCGGCATCATCCGTACGCCGCTCGATCCGGACACGACCTATTCCGACGATCCGCTGCGCATGCTGCGCGCGGTGCGTTTCGCAACCAAGCTGTCCACGCCGGAGCATCCTTTTACCATCGTTCCCGAATCGATGGAGTCGATGCGGCGCATGGCCGACCGGCTGAAGATCCTGTCCTGCGAGCGCATCGCCGAGGAGCTGAACAAGATGCTCGCTGCGGACCGGCCCGCGATGGCGTTCCGCCTCATGGACGAAGCCGGCCTGCTGGGCTATGTGCTTCCGGAGCTGCTCGCCCTCAAGGGGGTGGAGACGGTGGACGGCAAGGGACACAAGGATAATTTTGCCCATTCCCTCGCTGTTTTGTCCAATGTGGCGGAGGTGTCTGATAATCTTTGGCTCAGGTGGGCTGCATTGCTTCATGATATCGGCAAACCGGCCAGTAAGCGCTATGATCCGGCCGTCGGCTGGACCTTCCATGGGCACGAGGTGATCGGGGCCCGGATGGTGCCGAAGATCTTCGACCGTCTGCGCCTGCCGCTCGACGAGATGAAGTATGTCCAGAAGCTGGTGCGGCTGCATCTGCGGCCCATCGCGCTGGTGGACGACGAGGTCACGGACAGCGCCGTGCGGCGTCTGCTCTTCGATGCCGGCGACGACATCGACGACCTGATGTTGCTCTGCAATGCCGACATCACGTCCAAGAACGAGGCGAAGGTGGCGCGCATCCGGGGCAATTTCGAGCTGGTGAAGCGTAAGCTCGTGGAGGTGGAGGAGAAGGACGCGATCCGCAATTTCAAGAATCCTATCGACGGGGAGTACGTCATGCAGGTGTATGGCGTTCCGCCCTGCCGGGAGATCGGCCAGATCAAGGAAATGGTCAAGGAGGCCATCCTGGACGGCGTTATCGGCAATAATTTCGAGGAGGCGGATGCCTTCATGCGGCAGCACGCTTCCGAGCTCGGCCTGCATGAGGTATGATCGACCGTTACCTGACATATCTCTCCACCGTCCGCCGCTATTCGCCCCGGACGGTTCAGTTATATCGTGATATTCTGACTGAATATTTTAGCATGAATGAATTGAAAGACATTAATGTTCAATCAGTCAGAAATTATGAAGTGTACCTGATGGATGAGCGGAAGGAGAGTGCGAAGACGGTGAATCTGCATCTGAGCGTGCTGAGCGGGTTCTGCAAGTTCTTGATGAAGCAGGGAATGCTGGAGAGCAATCCGGTGCGGCTGGTGAGCCGGCCGAAGCAGGAGAAGCGCCTGCCGGTGTTCTACCGGGAGGATTCGATGCAGGATTATTTCGAGCGGACGAAAGGGGTGCTGGAATATGGGAAATATGAGGATCAACTGGAGCGGATGATCCTGGGTATGCTGTACGGGACGGGCATCCGGCGGAGCGAACTGATCTCGCTGAACCGCGATTCGGTGGATTACGCGCGCCACGTGCTGCGTGTCCGGGGAAAAGGAGATAAAATGCGCGAAATTCCGCTGACCGCTTCACTTTGTGATGAAATATTGCTATATTTACAATCGGTTGACTCTTTGAAATGCGCGGATCAGGCCCCGGAAGCCCCGCTTCTGCAGACGCCGCGAGGCGGCCGGCTATATCCGGTCTATGTGGACCGGGCGGTCAAGGCGGCCCTCGGGCAGGTCGGCAGCATCAGCGGCAGGAAGTCCCCGCACGTGCTTCGGCACACGCTGGCGACGGAGCTGCTGGACGGGGGTACGGACCTCAATTCCATCAAGGAATTGCTGGGCCACAGTTCCCTGGCGGCGACCCAGGTCTATACGCACAATTCCATCGAGCGGCTGCAGACTGTTTATAAATCCGCCCATCCACGGGCAAAAAATGATGGTAACCATGGAGATTAAGATCAAAGCCCTCAAGTTCGAAGCCAGTGAGCAGCTCACCGCCTTCGTGGAGAAGAAAGTCTCGCGCCTGTCCCGTTTCTGCGAGGATCTGGCCGGAGAGATCGAGGTAGCGCTCGAAGACCATCTCAAACAAGGCAAGCTCGCCAAGATCCAGATTCACATCCCTGGCGAGGAGCTCATCATCGAGCGGGAAGCCGACACCTTCGAAAACGCGGTCACGGAAGCCGTTGACGCCATGAAGGAGAAACTCACCCGCGTCAAAGAAAAGAAATTCGAGAACTAAGATGAAGGTTTTCAAGACATTTGTTATGGGTGCCGCGCTTCTTGTCGCGGCATCTTCTTTGACTTCCTGCGATTTTATCGAAGGCTTCATCGCCGGGTGGAAGGAAGTCCGGATCACGGACGGAGCGGAGGACAGTTCTGCCGGTCTTGTGGCGGGCTTGGCGGCGCAGAAGGCTGTTGTCGATGGCAACACGATCACGTATGGTGACCATACGTACACCATTGTCTCCGACATCGACGTGAACACGAAGGAGTACAAGAAGCCGACGGCTTCCGTCACTTTCACCAATATTCCTTCGGGCTATGCGGAGTTCGAGGCGGTTTACAACGGCCTGCTCGGCAAGAGCATCGCCGGTACGGCCGCGATGATTCCGATGGCTATCGAGCTCTATGCGCGCGACGCCGAGGTGGGCGAGCGCTGTCTGGATTTGCTGTGCAACGGCGAAGCCACGGTCAGCAACATCACGCGCATCCTCAAGACCAAGCTGGTGCCGTCCCAGTATGCCCAGGAGAATGATTCCTATATTCAGCGGTATATGGCGGCTGCGTTGCTGAAGGGTGCCGTCAATACCAACGCCTACACGCCGGAGCGTCCGTACACGGTGGAGATGACCATGTCGCCGAACGGCGTCCGCGAGGCGCCGCTCATGGGCGGGGACGTGACCTATATCTATATCCTGGCGCAGGGTTGGGATACCTTCCAGCGCGGCGTGGACGTGTTCCTGCCGTACGACACGGAGTATTACAAGGTGGCGAACTGCCCGTCCTGCTACGTCCAGTGCAAGAACATCCGCGGCACCTGGCCCGGACTGGAATGATAAACCCCATATATGATTGAAATATGAAATGTTGTTCTTTGATTATCCTCACCTGTGCCGCATCGCTCTCTTTGGCCGCTTGTGACCTTCTGGGCGGTGAAAACGGAAACAGCAACGGTAACGGAAGCGGTTATGCGGACAAGTGGGCCAACCTGGTCAACGAGACTCCCCACGACGCCGTGGTGAACGGCAATACCCTGACGTATGGGAATCATACTTACACGGTCTCGGGCGCCATCGATTTTGCTGCCACGGACTTCTCGGTGCCGACGGCTACCGTGACTTTCTCCAACATCCCGTCGGGCTACACGGAATTCGAGGCCGTTTACAACGGCCTGCTGGGTAAATCCCCGCAGGGCGTGGCGGCGATGGCTCCGATGGCCATGGAAATCTATGCGCGCAGCCCGGAAACGGGAGAAAAATGCTTCAAATTGTTGTGTGACAGCGACGCCACGGTCAGCGGTATCCTTCGTATCCTCAAGACCAAGCTCGTTCCGTCGACATACTCCGAGGCGAACGACAGCTATATCCAGCGTTATCTGCCCGCCGCGTCGCTGAAGGGGGCGGTCTATACTAATGCCTATGCGCCGACGACGCCCTATACGGTGGAAACCTGCCGCTCAGCCAACGCGCCGCAGGAGAAGAAGATGTCGCCCTACGGAACGGTCTATTATCTGTACCTCTTTGCAGAGGGCTGGGAGTCTAACCGGCGTCCGGTGGACGTGTTCCTGCCGCTGAATGAGAGCTTGTACAAGGTGAACGGCTGTTCCTCCCTGTACACGCAGTGCCGCGACATCATCGGCACCTGGGGCGGCCTGAAATAGTTTCAGAGATTCAGCAGTTTGGCGGTGAGTTCCGTGAGGAGCTCACCGTCAGTCGTCAACGTCATGCCGTCGCCGCCTTTGGCGAGGTAGTCGTAGTCGCAGAGCAGCGCGACGGCGGCCATGGCCTTGCGGACGGGGTAGTTGCGTACGGCGGTGTCGTATTCTTTGTAGAAATAGGGGTTGAGGCCCGCGAGGGCGCGTGCCTTGTCTTCGGGCGAGGGCTGCCTGTCGCGTTCGAGGAGCGCGCCGTATTTAAGAATGCGGTTGAAATGCGTGTAGAGGGCGCTGATGGCGGCCGGCATGGCGAATTTCGCTCCATCCCCCAGATGGGCGGCGATGGTGAGTGCCTTGGTGGCGTGGCGGTAGGAGAGCTCCCGCGTGAGCTCGAAGATGCTGAACTGCCGGGAGATGCCCACGTTTCGCTCGATGTCCTCCACCGTGACGCGCCGGGCGCCTTCGGGCAGGGCCTTGGTGAGCTTGTCCGTCTCCACGACGATGGTGGACAGGTCCGTGCCGACCGACTCGGCGAGCAGGGCGGCCGCCTGCGGGTCGATCTGCAGGCCGCGCGCGCTGTAGTAGGACAGGATCCAGTTCGGGATCTCATAGTCCCGCAGGGCGGGGGAATCGACCACTTCGCCGATCTTCTGCGCAGCTTTGTAGAAAGCCTTGCGCTTATCGACGGATGCACCGTGCAGCAGGATCACCAGGACGGTGCTGTCCAGCGGCTCGGCGCAGTAGAAGGCCAGTTCTTCGATGCCTTTCATCTGCTGGGCTTCCTTGACCACGACGAGCTGGCGGTCGGCCATCATCGGGAAACGGCGGGCGGCCGTGACCACCTGCGCGGCCGTGACCTCGCCGCCGTAGCAGACGGTTTCGTTGAAGTCCTTTTCCTCTTCCGGGATGCAGTGCTGCAGGATGGCGTCGCAGACGAGCTCGGGATAGTAGGGCTCGTCTCCCATCAGCAGATAGAGCGGGCGGAAGCGCCCCTCGCGCACGTCGGAGAGGATTTTCGCACACTGTGCGTCGATATTGACGGAATTCTTGGCCATGTCTCCACAAAAATACGCAAAATTCTTCGTACATTTGTATTTATGCAACCACAAATACTGATGATATGAAGAAAATGATCACCCTGCTCGCAGGCGTCTGCCTGCTCGCTTCCGCATCCCTCCTCGCGCAGGATGCCACCGTCCGCGTCCATGACGCCGGCACGGGCCAGACCATCCCTGCCGAGCTTTACGGTCAGTTCTCCGAGCACCTCGGCCGTTGCATCTACGGCGGCCTCTGGGTGGGCAAGGATTCCTCCGTTCCCAACGTGGAGGGTTACCGCAAGGACGTCTTCGACGCGCTCAAGACGCTGAAGGTCCCCGTAATGCGCTGGCCGGGCGGCTGCTTCGCCGACGACTACCACTGGATGGACGGCATCGGCCCGCAGGAGAAGCGCGGCTATCTCACGAACAACAACTGGGGCGGGACCCTCGAGGACAACAGCTTCGGTACCCACGAGTTCCTGAACCTCTGCGAGATGCTCGGCATCGAGCCCTACATCAGCGGCAACGTGGGCAGCGGCAGCGTCGAGGAAATGGCGAAATGGGTGGAGTACATGACTTCCGACGCCAAGACCCCGATGGCCGACCTGCGCCGTGCGAACGGCCGTGAGAAGCCCTGGAAGGTCAAATATTTCGGCATCGGCAACGAGGCCTGGGGCTGCGGCGGCAACATGACGCCGGAATACTACAGCGACCTCTTCCGCCGCTACGGCACCTACCTGCGCGACCAGGGCGACAACCGCCTGTTCAAGATCGCCAGCGGCGCCTCCGACTATGACTACAACTGGACGCGCGTGCTGATGAAGAACCTGGAGGGCAAGGGCATGGCCGGCATCTCCCTGCACTATTATACCTGCAAGGGCTGGACCGGCAGCAAGGGCTCCGCGACGCAGTTCTCCGACAAGGACTACTGGTGGACGCTCTCCAAGACCATCGAGGTCGAGCCCGTGCTGAAGAAGCACATCGAGATCATGGATGAACTGGATCCGTCCGGCCGGGTGGAGCTGCTGCTCGACGAATGGGGCACCTGGTTCGACGTGGAGCCGGGCACCAACCCGGGTCACCTGTATCAGCAGAGCACGATGCGCGACGCCATCGTGGCTGCGCTCAACTTCGACATTTTCCACAAATATACCCGCCGTCTCAAGATGGCGAACATCGCCCAGGTGGTCAACGTGCTGCAGTCGATGATCCTGACCAACGAGACGGAGATGGTCCTCACCCCGACCTACCACGTCTTCGAGATGTACAACGTCCACCAGAACGCGGAATTCATCGACTCCGAGGTGCTGACCGACCACGTGAAGACCGAGCGCGAATGTGCGGTGCCCATCGTGGACGCCACCGTGTCCCGCAAGGACGGCGAAATGCACATTTCCCTCGTCAATACGGATCTCAAGAAGGCCAAGAAGGTGCTCGTGACCTTCGACGAGGCCGGTGTGAAGAAGATCCTTTCCGCCCGCGTGCTGACTTCGAAGGACGTGCATGACTACAACGATTTCGGCAAGGCCGACGTCGTGAAGCCCGTCGCGTTCAAGGACTACAAACTCACCAAGGCGGGTCTGGAAGTGACCCTGCCGCCGTGCTCGGTGGTGGTGGTCGCTGCTAAATAAGCGTTATCTTTTAGTGTATTATGGCAATTATAGAATGTAAGAACATCTGCAAGAATTTCGGGGAGAAAGTGGCCCTCGACCACGTCAGCCTCGATATTCCCGAGGGTCAGATCTTCGGCCTGCTCGGCCCGAACGGCGCCGGCAAGACGACCCTGATCCGCATCATCAACCGCATTACGATTCCCACGGAAGGTGAAGTCATCTTCAACGGACGCCCCATCACGCAGGCGGACGTGGCCAAGATCGGTTATATGCCCGAAGAGCGCGGCCTGTATCGCAAGATGAAGGTCGGCGACCAGGCGATGTACCTGGCGCAGCTGAAGGGTATGACCGCCGCCGAGGCGCGTAACGCGCTCAAGGAATGGTTCATCCGTTTCGGCATCCAGAGCTGGTGGGACAAGAAGGTGGAGGAACTCTCCAAGGGTATGGCCCAGAAGCTTCAGTTCATCACCACGGTGGTCCACAAACCCTCGCTGATGATCCTCGACGAACCTTTCTCCGGCTTTGACCCGGTCAATGCCGAACTTATCCGCCAGGAGATCCTCCGGCTGAAGGACGAAGGCGCCACGATCATCCTCTCCACGCACAACATGGAGTCCGTTGAGGAGCTCTGCGACGACATCGCCCTGATCAACAAATCCAAGCTCGTCATCACCGGCGGCGTGGAGGAGATCCGCCGCAAGTACGGCAACAACAACGTCGAGCTGGTCTGGACCGACGAGGCCGGACGCCACACCGAGGTCCTGCCGCGCGAGACCGACGGCACCTCGACCCTCAGGACCTACCTGGAGAAGGACGGCGTGCAGATCAACTCCTACAAGGAGCTGATGCCGCGCATGAACGACATTTTCATCAAACTCGTAACGGAAGGGGAGGAATAGGCCATGAATTGGAAGACTACAGGCATCATCATCAGCCGCGAGTACCTCAACAAGGTCAAGAAGAAGAGTTTCA
The DNA here is from genome assembly GCA_017535125.1 of Bacteroidales bacterium. The sequence goes on from JAFXUS010000017.1 coordinate 9,934, forward strand.
TCTGGACGACGCTGCTCGTCCCGATCCTCGTCGCGGGCCTGACCATCGGCATCATGGTAGCCATGATGAACACCAAGGAGAAGACCAAGACCATCGCGGTCGTGGACGAATCCGGCATCGTGCTGCCGTACCTGACGGACAGCGAGACCATCCACTACCAGCCGCTGCAGGGCGTGGCGCTGGACAGCATCAAGACCAACCTGGCATCCTACGGCTTCGACGGCGTGCTGTCCGTCGGACAGCTCGATACGCTGGAGAAGACGGTCCCCGCGGACCTCTATTCTCCCAAGCCTTTCGGCATGGAGCTGGTGGACAACATCAACGCGCGGATCAACCGGGCGGTCGAGGACTACCGCATCGCGTCCTACCACATCGAAGGCCTGGACCAGATCCTCAAGGACGTGAAGGCGAACGTCCGCCTGCGCTCCTACACGGTCTCCGACAGCGGTGAGGAGAAGATCTCCGAAGCCGGCGTCTATTCCATCCTCTCCATGATCCTCGGCATCTTCCTGTTCATGTTCATCACGCTCTTCGGCGGCATGGTCATGAGCTCGGTGATCGAGGAGAAGGCCAGCCGCGTGGTGGAGGTGCTCGTGAGCTCCGTCAAGGCCACCGAACTGATGTTCGGCAAGATCATCGGCATCGCCCTCGTGGCCCTGACCCAGTTCCTGCTCTGGATCGTGCTTTCCGTCGCAATCATCAGCATCGGCGGGGCCGTCATCGGATTCGACAAGCTCGCCGGCGGCGACGCCACGGAGATGGTGAGTTCGATGGGCGGCGTGGACGCCGAACAGCTGGAGGCCGTCACGGCCCAGGTGAGCGAGGAGAGCGGACTCTCCACGGTGGTGAGCACCCTGACCAACATCCCCTGGGGCCAGCTGATCGGCCTGTTCCTGGTGTACTTCGTGTTCGGCTACCTGCTGTATGCCTCGATGTTCGCCGCCATCGGCTCCGCCGTGGAGAACGAGGGAGATACGCAGCAGCTGCAGCTCCCGCTGACCATCCCGCTGATGCTGGCCTACATCATCGCGCTCTATGCGTTCCGGGCTCCGGACAGCTCGATCGCCTTCTGGGGCTCGATCATTCCGTTCACCTCGCCGATCGTGATGATCTCGCGCCTGCCGTTCGGCGTGCCGGCCTGGGAGATCATCCTGTCCATCGTGCTGCTGGTCCTCACCTTCGTGCTGTTCGCCTGGGCGTCCGCCAAGATCTACAAGGTGGGCATCCTGATGTTCGGCAAGAAATCAACCTGGAAAGATCTTTGGAAATGGTTCAAGCAAAAGTAGCCGCCGTCCTCGCCCTCGCCGTCCTGGCGTGCTCCTGCCAGCTCCGCATGGACTGGCGGAAATACCGGATGGACGGCCACCGGACGGGCGTCACCGCCCCGACGGCCGACAACGTCCCCCAGGCGCTCGGCACCCTCACGGATTCCGTGTACCTTGCTCCGAACGGCCGGACGTTCCCGAAGGGGAGCGCCACGTATGCGGCTGCGGCGGGCATGATCGCCGTGCAGCCGCAGATGGCGCGCCTCAAGGAGGTGATCGGCCACACGACGCACGAGATGGCCTCCCATGCCCCGGAGAGCGAGCTCTCCAACTGGCTGGTCGACCATCTGATGAGCGAGGTCGCTCGGCTGACCGGGCGCAAGGTCGATGTCGGTATCGCCAATTTCGGTGGCATCCGCGTGGACCTGCCGAAGGGGGACGTGCTGATGGATGACCTCGTGTCCATGTTCCCGTTCCGGAACTATCTGAGTTATGTCGCCCTGAAGGGCTCCGACCTGCAGGGCATCTTCGATTTCATGGCCGAGCGGCGCCCGCAGGTGCTCGGCGGCGTGAAGTTCGTGCTGACGGACCACCACATCGACACGCTCCTGGTCGGCGGGCAGCCGATCGACCCGGAGAAGGTCTACGGCGTGGCCACGATCGACTTCCTGCTGGATGGCGGGGACGGGCTGACCATCGCGAAGAACGCGAAGGAGCTCATCATCACGGACCAGCTGATCATCGACGTGATGCTGCCGTATGCCCGCAGCTTCGCCGAGGCCGGCAAGCCGATCGAATATTTCACGGACGGCCGCGTGGTCGTCCACAGGACCAAGGAGGAAAAGCGATGAGACGGATACTGATAGCGATCGCGGCCGTGCTGGCCGCCTGTGCCTGCCAGCCGCGGCTGGTGATCCTGCACACCAACGATACCCACAGCCATTTCGAGCCGCTCCGCGGCGGCGAGGACACCGGCGTGGGCGGCGTGGTGGAGCGGGCCGCCTTCGTGGACTCCGTCCGCGCCGCGCACGGCGCCGGCAAGGTGCTCCTGTTGCATGCGGGCGATTTCGGCCAGGGGACGTCCTATTTCACGGAACTGAAGGGACGGCTCGAGCCGGAGATGATCAACGCCCTGGGCTATGACTGCGTGGCCCTGGGCAACCATGAGTTCGACAACGGCATCGAAGACCTCACGGAGCGCCTGAAGATGGTCCGGCCGGAGACGAAGTTCGTCTGCGCCAACGTGGACCTCTCTCCCTTCGAACTGGGTGAATACGTCAAGCCTTACGCCATCGTGCAGCGCGGCGGCATGAAGATCGGCGTCATCGGCCTCGAGTCGGACCTGTCCACCAATGTCAGCAAGACCATCTCCTCGCGCATGCAGCAGCTTGACAGCGTGGAGGAGACCAACCGCTGGGCCGACTACCTGCATGACACCGAGAAGTGCGACATGATCATCCTCTTGTCGCACCTGGGCTACAGCGAGGACCAGAAACTGGTCCCG
>JAFXUS010000018.1 GCA_017535125.1 Bacteroidales bacterium
GTGGTGCTGGGAAGAATCGAACTGCCGACACAAGGATTTTCAGTCCTTTGCTCTACCATCTGAGCTACAGCACCAGTTGCGTTTAGGGATTGCAAAGGTACATTATTTTTCCGACTTTGCAAATTATTTTTCACCCTTCTGCAATCCCGTCCGGCCGTTATCGTCCGTTGGCCAGAAATGCAGAAACGCCATCACGCTCATACTTCCAGTTTCCTGATATAGGAACGGCGGCGCTTCCTGTATTCGAGCGGGAACACTTCAAACTGGCTCTTGCAAACATTGTTTGATTCCAGGATGGCGTTGGTCTCCGCCCATTTGATGCCGTTTTTATGGTAATTCTTCAACACATCCAGGACTAACACGGAATTGATGCCGGTCTTCTGGTATTCAGGAATGACGCCCACCAGCAGCAGTTCCGCCCCGCCTTCATTTTTCCACATCAGGGATTTGAGGATATGGAACCATCCGAAGGGGAACAGCTTCCCGCGGGTTTTCTGCAGCGCTTTGCAAATGGATGGCATGGTTATGCCGAACGCGACCAGCTCTCCCTTCTCATTCTCTATCATACACAGATACTGAAGATCAAGAATACTGAGATAGAATCCCAGGTATTTTTCGGCCATGTGCGTCGGCAGCACCGTGAAGTTGTAGAGATCCTTATAGCACTTGTTGATGCATTCGAACACCTTCATGCCATAATTCTCTTCCCGTATCATCTTGCGGTTTATCTCCCGGACATGGCATCCGGCCCGTTTGAGCACGATATCGTGCAGGCGGTCATACCTTTCCGGCAGCGTGCCGTCGAAGAACATCCGGTATTCCAGCCAGTCCGCATCTTTCTCGAAGCCCATCTCCTCGATGTGGGTGACGTAATACGGATGATTGTAGATCAGGGCCATGGTGCTGATCTGGTCGTATCCGTCCACGAGCATGCCTTCCGGATCGAAATCCGTGAAGCCCAGCGGGCCCACGATGGAATCCATGCCATGCTGCCGGCCGAATTCCACCACCTTGTCCATCAAGGCATGGGAGACCTCCCGGTCGTCGATGAAATCGATCCAGCCGAAGCGGACCTGCTTGTGGTTCCACTGCGCATTGGCCTTGTGGTTGACGATGGCCGCGACGCGGCCGACCAGCTCGCCGTCCTTGTAGGCCAGATAGAGCTTGGAATCGCAGAATTCCTGCGCCGCACCTTTCTTCTGGTCCAGCGTGTCCATCTGGTCAAAGACGAGCGGCGGGACATAATATGGGTTATCCTTATAGAGCTTCTCCGGGAAATTGACGAAGACTCTCAACTCGCGACGCGTGGTCACTTCTTTGATCTCAACGGACATAGCGTAAATGGTTTTAGTGCATATTAATATTCATCCCAGCTCTTGATGCTGATGGCATCCTGCGGGACGGAGCAGAAGGCGCGGATGTAGGCCGTCGCAAGACGGCTGTTGGTAATCAGCGGCACGTTGAAGTCAATGGCAGCGCGACGCATCTGGTATCCGTTACTCAGCTCGCTGTGGGTAAAGTTCTTAGGGATGTTTATCACAAGTTCCACTTCATGCTTCCGGATGAGGTCCAGGGCGGCGGGAGCGCCATCGGCCTGCTCGTTCGGCCACAGCGCCTGGAGCGCAGGGACGCCGTTTTCATTCAGGTACTTGCAAGTACCGCCCGTGGCGTATATCGTGTAATTCTTTTCCGCCAGCAGTTGGCAGGCGCCCAGCAGATCTGCCTTCTGGATCGGGTTGCCGGAAGAGATCAGGATGGACTTTTGCGGGATGCGGTGTCCGACGGACAGCATGGACTTGAGCAGCGCCTCGTTCAGGTTGTCGCCGATGCAGCCCACCTCGCCGGTGGAAGCCATATCGACGCCCAGCACCGGGTCCGCCTTGCCCAGACGGGCGAAGGAGAACTGCGAGCACTTGATACCGACGTAGTCCAGCTCGAAGGGATCGATGTCGATCTTCTCCGGACGCTGGCCGAGCATACAGCGCGTGGCCAGGTCGATCAGGTTGACCTTCAGCACCTTGGACACGAAGGGGAAGCTTCGCGAAGCGCGCAGGTTGCACTCGATGACCTTGATGTAGTTGTCGGTCGCAAGGAACTGGATGTTGAACGGGCCTGTGATATGCAACTCGGCGGCGATGGCCGCGGCGGTCTTGCGTATCTTGGCGGCCGTGATGCCGTAGATCTTCTGCGGCGGGAACTGGATGGTGGCGTCGCCGGAGTGCACGCCCGCGAACTCGATGTGCTCGGAAATGGCGTAGGCGAGCACCTTGCCGCCGTCTGCGACGGCGTCGCATTCCAGCTCCTTGCAGCGCTGCATGAAGGAACTGATGACCACAGGATGCTCCTCGGAGACCTCGACGGCCATGTCGAGGAAGATGCGCAGGTCCTCCTTGCTGTAGCAGACGTTCATGGCAGCGCCGGAGAGCACGTAGGACGGGCGAACGAGCACCGGGAAGCCGACTTCGTCGACGAAGCGGTCCACATCCTCCATCGTGGTCAGCTCGCTCCAGCGCGGCTGGTCGATGCCCAGCTTGTCCACGATCTGGGAGAACTTGTTGCGGTCCTCGGCGCGGTCGATGTCGTGGGCCGTCGTGCCCAGGATATGGACGCCGGCGCGCATGAGGGGCACCGCCAGGTTGTTCGGAATCTGGCCGCCCACGCTCACGATCACGCCGTAGGGTTTCTCCATCCCGCAGATTTCCATCACCGTCTCGAAGCTCAGCTCGTCGAAATAGAGCCGGTCGCAGACGTCGTAGTCGGTGGAGACCGTCTCCGGGTTGTAGTTGATCATGATGGCCTTGTAGCCGCTGCGGCGCAGGGTGTTCAGGGCGTTGACGCCGCACCAGTCGAACTCCACGCTGGAGCCGATGCGGTAGGCGCCGGAGCCCAGGACGATGACCGTGTTGGAACCGTCCTCGAAGGCGACGTCGTCCGTCTCGCCGTTATAGGTCAAATACAGGTAGTTGGTCGTGGAAGGAAATTCCGCGGCCAGGGTGTCGATCTGCTTGACGTACGGACGCAGGCCCAGGAAGGCGCGCAGTTCGCGAACCTTGAGTTCGGGCGTGCCAAGCACGCGGGCGATCTGGATATCCGAGAAGCCCTGGCACTTGGCCTTGCGGAGCAGGTCGAAGCTGATGTCCGTCAATTTCTTGCAGGATTCGAGCTCACGGTAGGTCGTCTCGATGTTCTCGAGCTTGTCGAGGAACCAGCGGTCGATCTTGGTGAGCTCGTGGATGCGTTCGGCGGAGTAACCGGCCTCAAAGGCGGCTGCAATGGCGAAAATGCGCGTGTCCGTCGGGGTCTTGAGCGCCTCGTCCAGGTCTTCGCGCCTGAAGGGCTTGTTGCAGACGAATCCATTGGCACCCTGGCCGATCATGCGCATGCCTTTCTGGATCGCCTCCTCGAAGGTACGGCCGATGGCCATCACCTCGCCGACGCTCTTCATGCTGGAGCCGATCTCGCGGGACACGCCCTTGAACTTGGCCAGGTCCCAGCGGGGAATCTTGCAGACAACATAGTCCAGGGCCGGCTCGAAGAAGGCCGGCGTCGTCTTGGTCACGGCGTTCTTCAGTTCGAAGAGGCCGTAGCCGAGGCCCAGCTTGGCGGCGATGAAGGCGAGGGGATAGCCCGTTGCCTTGGAGGCCAGGGCGGAGGAACGGCTCAGGCGCGCGTTCACCTCGATGACGCGGTAGTCCTCGCCGTCGGGGCTGAAAGCGTACTGCACGTTGCACTCGCCGACGATGCCGACGTGGCGGACGATGTCGATGGCGATCTTGCGCAGGAAATGGTATTCGTCGTTGGTCAGGGTCTGGGAAGGAGCCACCACGATGCTCTCGCCGGTATGGATGCCGAGCGGGTCGAAGTTCTCCATGTTACAGACCGTGATGCAGTTGTCGTAACGGTCGCGGACGACCTCATATTCAATTTCTTTCCAGCCGCGGAGCGATTTCTCGACGAGCACCTGCGGCGAGAAGGAGAAGGCCTTGCGGGCCACGGTCTCCAGCTCCTCTTCATTCTCGCAGAAGCCGGAACCGAGGCCGCCCAGCGCGTACGCGGCACGCAGGATGACGGGGAAGCCGACCTCACGGGCGGCGGCGCGCGCCTCTTCCAGGTTGGCGGCGGCGTGCGACTTGATCGTCTTGACGCCGATTTCGTCGAGCCGCTCCACGAAGAGCTCGCGGTCCTCCGTGTCGATGATGGACTGCACCGGGGTGCCGAGCACCTTCACGTTGTTCGCCTCGAGGATGCCGCTCTTAAAGAGCTCCACACCGCAGTTGAGCGCGGTCTGGCCGCCGAACGAGAGCAGGATGCCCTGCGGTTTCTCCTTCTTGATGACCTTCTCCACGAAGAAGGGGGTAACGGGCAGGAAATACACCTTGTCCGCCACGCCATCGGAGGTCTGCACCGTGGCGATATTGGGGTTGATCAGCACCGTCTTGATGCCTTCCTCGCGGAGGGCCTTCAGGGCCTGCGAGCCGCTATAGTCGAACTCGCCGGCCTCGCCGATCTTGAGGGCGCCCGAACCGAGCACCAGAACTTTCTTTATGTTGGGATCGATCATAATCTGGAGATAAAGTCGTCAAAGAAGAATTCCGTATCCACCGGGCCGCTGGAGGCCTCCGGGTGGAACTGTGCCGAGAAGAAGGGTTTGGACGTGTGGCGGATACCTTCGTTGGTGCCGTCGTTCATGTTGATGAAATACGGCTCCCAGCCTTCCGGAAGGCGGCTGTCGTCCACGGCGAAACCGTGGTTCTGCGAGGTGATGAAGCACTTGTCCGTGCCGGCCTGACGCACCGGCTGATTGTGGGAGCGGTGGCCGTATTTCAGTTTATACGTCGAAGCGCCGGCGGCGATGCTCAGCAGCTGGTTGCCCATGCAGATGCCGCAGACGGGCTTATTACCCTGCAGGGCCTTGCGGATGTGCTCGACCGTGACGCCGCAGAGCGCCGGGTTGCCGGGGCCGTTCGAGATGAACAGGCCGTCCCAGTCCAATTGGTTGAAGTCATAGTCCCAGGGCACGCGGATCAGTTCGATTCCGCGGGACACCAGGCAGCGGAGGATCTGGTGCTTGACGCCGCAGTCCACCAGGACAACCTTCTTGTCGCCCTTTCCGTAGCGGATCACGTCCTTGCAGGACACGATGGCGACCTGGTTCTCCAGGTTCGGATCCGGCACCTCGGTGAGTTTGTCCGCACCTTCCGGCACGATCTGGCCGAGCATGGCTCCTTCCTCACGGATCATCTGCGTGAGAGCACGGGTGTCGATGCCGCAGATGCCGGGGATCTTCTGCTCCTGCAGCCATTCGCCGAGGCTCTTGACCGCGTCCCAGTGGCTGTATTTCTCGCTGTAGTCGGAGATGATCAGGCCGCGGACCCAGATCTTCTCGGATTCGAAAGTCTTGCAGATGCCGTCGGAGTCCACTTCCATGGGCGGGATGCCGTAGTTGCCGATGAGCGGATAGGTGACGCAGAGAATCTGGCCCGAATAGGAAGGGTCCGTGAGGCTCTCCGGATAGCCCACCATCGCCGTGGAGAAGACGACTTCTCCGTCACAGGGGCCGTCGTAGCCGAAACTCCAGCCCTCCATGGTGCGTCCGTTCTGCAGGACGAGTGTCGCTTTTTTGCGTGTTGTCATAGATATCTGTTACCAATTGGACGCCGCATCCATCAGCGCGGCGATCTTGTCGTTGCATAAGTTGCCCAGGCTCCCGAGGTGCGTGTGGCCGAGGTCAGAGGCCTTCAGCGCGGCCTTGTCGCCGCCGCCGTAGCGGAAGCGGCCTTCGTTGACCTCGATACCCACCTGCCTGTACGCTTCGCGGAACGGGGTGCCGGTGAGCGTGCGCCGGTTCACCTCCTCGACCGTGAAGAGATAGTCGTAGAGCGGATTGTCGAGGATTTTCGTGTTCACCTCGATGTGCGCGAGCATGTAGTCCGTCATCTGCAGGCATTCGTGCATCAGCTCCAGGGCGGGGAAGAGGACGTCCTTGAGGAGCTGGTAGTCGCGGTGGTAGCCGTGCGGCATGTTGCTGCACATCAGCGCGATCTCGTTCTCGCAGGCCATGATCCGGTTGCACTTGCCGCGCAGAATCTCCCACACGTCGGGATTCTTCTTGTGCGGCATGATGCTGGAGCCCGTGGTCAGTTCGTCCGGGAAGTGGATGAAGCCGAAATTCGGGCACATGTACATGCAGCAGTCCGCCGCGAACTTGTTGAGCGTCAGTGCGATGCCGCCGATGGCGGAAGCCACGGCACGCTCGGTGCGGCCGCGCTGCATCTGCGCGGCGACGCTGTTATAGACGGGGGAGTCGAAGCCCAGCAGGTCCGTCGTCAGCTGGCGGTCCAGCGGGAAGGAATTGCCGTAACCCGCGGCGGAGCCGAGCGGATTGCGATTGACGATCTTATAAGCGCCGCCCAGGGCGTACATGTCGTCCACGAGGGCCTCGGCGTAGGCGCCGAACCAGAGACCGAAGGACGAGGGCATGGCCACCTGCGCGTGCGTGTAGCCCGGCAGGAGCACCTCTTTGTGCCGCTCGCTGAGCTCCTGGAGGGTGCGGAACAGCGTCAGGACCTCCTCGCGGACGGTCTTCAGCTCGTCGCGCAGGAAGAGCTTGAGGTCCACGAGGACCTGGTCGTTGCGGGAGCGACCGGAATGGATCTTCTTGCCCATCTCGCCCAGTTCGCGCGTGAGCAGGAGCTCCACCTGCGAGTGGATGTCCTCCACGTCCGGCTCCAGCACGAAGTCGCCGGCCTCGATGCGTTCGGCGATGCGCGCCAGCGCGGCGTCCAGCGCCTTCAGCTCGTCGGCGGAGAGCAGGCCGATCTTTTCCAGCATCTTGATGTGCGCCCGGGAGCCCTGCACGTCGTAGCGCGCGAGCCGCAGGTCCAGCACACGGTCGTTGCCGACCGTGAAACGATCGACTGCCTCCGTGGCGGAAGTGCCTTTATTCCAGAGTGTTGCCATAAAAGGTCTCTATAAATTCGATATACTTGTCTATGCCTTCCCGGATCTCCTGCGTGCGGATGTACTCGTCCGCCTTGTGGGAACGGGAGGAGTCCCCGGGCCCCATCTTGACGGCGTCCACGGGGATGCGCATCCAGTCGGAGGTCGTAGGGGAGGAGAATGTCTCGATGCCGAGGGTCTGCGCCGTGCGGAGCAGCGGGGAACCGTCGCGCGTGGCGGAGGAGCGGTTCCGAAGGTTGCGCGCCTTGAGCGTGCTCTTGCAGAGGGCCTGCAGTTCGGCGACGATCTCTTCGTTGGTGTATTGCTCCGTGGGGCGGATGTCCACCACGAAGCGGCAGCGGTCGGGGATGACGTTGTGCGCCTGTCCGGCCTCGATCTGCGTGACGCTGAGGCGGACGTCGCCCATCAGCGGGGAATGCTTGGAGAAGGTATGCGCGCGCAGCGCGTTGATGTCGTCCAGGGCGATGTAGAGGGCGTTCACACCTTCGCCGCGGGCGGCATGCCCGCTGACGCCCTGCGCCTCGCCGTCCAGCACCAGCAGGCCGCGTTCGCTGCTCGCCAGCCGCATGCAGGTGGGTTCGCCCACGATGACCCACTGCGGCATCGGCCAGCGGCCGTCCGTCGCGAACAGGCCATCCGGGGCAAAGAGCCAGCGCGTGCCGTCGGGCCCGCTGACCTCCTCTTCGCGGGAAAGGATCAGCATCAGGTTGACGGGCATCTCCCGGTCATAAAAATGGCGGAAAGCAGCAATCATCGACACTACACTTCCGCCATCGTCGTTGGAACCAAGTCCATACACGGTATCGGGTTCGTTGCCCGAATCGTACGGGTCGCGCGTGTAACCATTGTTGACAGGCACCGTGTCGAGATGCGCGTCGAGCGCGAGCGTCGGCTTGGCCGGATCGAATCGTCGGTTCAGGGCCAGTACGTTGCCATTGATCTCCTCGCAGGCGATACCCCAGGAAGCGAGCGCCTCCCGGACGCACGCGGCGACCGCCGCCTCCTGTCCGGAGAGGGAAGGGATGCGGACCATCTGCCGCAGCAGCTGTATGGAATCCTCGTGCAGGCTCATATCTTCAGTTCTGTTCCGCCCGGCTCCAGCAGGTGGGCGGCGTTCCGGATGACCACCCCGCAGGCACCGTCCCGCAGGGCTGCAAAGGAGTTTTCCAGCTTGGGAATCATCCCCTCTGCGACGCGTCCTTCCGCCTTCAGGCGCTCGAATCCGGCCGGATCGAGGGAGGGGATCACGCTATTGTCGTCATTCCGATCACAAAGTACGCCATTTTTCTCGAAACAATAAAATAATTTTGCACCCAAAGCGGCAGAAATTGCACCCGCCATGGTGTCCGCATTCGTATTGAGCAGCTGGCCGGCTCCGTCGTGGTTGATCGCGCAGAAAACGGGCACCAGTCCGGCATCCAGCAGCTTCATAATGAAGGGCACGTTCACGGAGGCCGGCGTCACGTCGCCGACGAAGCCGAAATCCACCTTTGTGACACCGTCGGAAAGGGTTTTCGGGGGGCGCTTGCGGGCGGTGACCGCACTGCCGTCGCAGCCGGCCAGGCCGATGGCGTTGCAGTCATGCTTCTGGAGCCGCGCGACGATGTCCTTGTTGCACAAGCCGGCATAGACCATGGTCACGACCTCGAGCGTATCCGCGTCCGTGACGCGGCGCCCTTCAATTTTGACGGGCTCCTGCCCCAGGGCCTTCTGCACCTGGCTGGCCTTCACGCCGCCGCCGTGGACGATAAGCTTCGGGCCCGGCAGGGCAGCGAATTCCTCGCAGAAACGCTCCAGCGCCTGCGGGTCGTCCACCACGTTGCCACCGACTTTGTACAGACTGATCATAGGCTTTCCAGCATGCGTTTCATCACCACCTGGGCGGAGACGGCGCGGTTGGCAGCCTCGGGAATCACCAGGCTCGTAGGTGCGTCGATCACCTCGTCGGAGACGATCATGTTGCGCCGCACGGGCAGGCAGTGCATGAAATAAGCGTTATTGGTGACGGCCATGTGCTTCGCGTCCACCGTCCAGCTCATGTCCTTGCTCAGGATCTGGCCGTACTGCGCGGGGTTCGTGACGCCCGGGCAGCTCCAGTTCTTGGCATAGACGAAGTCCGCGCCTTCCAGCGCCTTCATCTGGTCGTATTCCACGGGCGCGTTTCCCGCGAAAGCGGGATCCAGCTCGTAGCCGCGGGGATGCGTGATCACGAAGTCCACGTCCGCCGCGTTCATCCATTCCGCGAAGGAGTTCGGCACGGCCTGGGGGAGCGCCCGCGGATGCGGGGCCCAGGTCAGCACCACCTTGGGGCGCTTTTTCTTCTTGTATTCCTCGATCGTGATGAGGTCCGCAAAGGCCTGGCAGGGGTGCACGGTGGCGGATTCGAGGCTGATGACGGGCTTGCCGCCATACTCCACGAACTGCTTCAGCACCGTCTCGCTGTAGTCGAATTCCCGGTCCTGCAGGCCCGCGAAAGAGCGGATGCCGATGAGGTCGCAGTAGCTGGTCATCACGGGGATGGCCTCGCGCAGGTGCTCGGACTTGTCGCCGTCCATCACGACGCCCATTTCGGTCTCCAGCTTCCAGCTGTCCTGGCCGATGTTGAGCACGATGGGACTCATGCCCAGGTTGAGCGCCGCTTTCTGGCTGCTCAGGCGGGTGCGCAGGCTGCTGTTGAAGAAGACCAGCATGATGGTCTTGTTCTCGCCCAGATGCTTCCAGGCAAAGGGCGTGGCCTTCACCTGCTTGGCCTCCTCGAGCGCTGCGCCGAGGTCGCCGATATCGCTGACGTGGAAGAAGGATTTCATTATGCGATGACTTCGTTGAAGGCCTCCAGGAAGCGGTCGGCCTCGGCTTTCGTGAGGCAGAGCGGCGCCATGAGACGGATCATGTTCTGACCGGCCACGCCGGTGAAGATGTGCTTGTCATAGAGGAGCGCCTGCCGCAGGGGCGCGACGTTCTCGTTGAATTCGATGCCGAGCATCAGGCCCTTGCCGCGCACTTCCTTGATGCGGGGGCTCTTGGGCAGCGATTCCTTGATATAGTCGCCGACCGCGAGGGCGTTGGCCATCAGGCCTTCCTGCTCGATGATGTCCAGGACGGCCAGGGCGCCCGCGCAGGCGAGATAATTGCCGCCGAAGGTGGTGCCGAGCATGCCCTTGCGGGCCTGGAATTTCGGGGAAATGAGGATGCCGCCGCAGGGGAAGCCGTTGGCGATACCCTTGCCCATGGTGATGATGTCCGGCTTGATGCCGGCCCACTTGTGAGCGAAGAATTTGCCCGTACGGCCGTAACCGCTCTGCACCTCGTCGAGGATGAGCGCGGCGCCGTACTGGTCGCACATGCGGCGGAGTGCCTGCATGAAACCGTTGGTCGGGACGTGGATGCCGCCGCAGCCCTGGATGCCCTCGATGATGACGCCGGCCACGCCTCCCTTCGCCAGCTCATCCAGCACGGCGTCGCCGTCGTTCAGGTCCACGAAGGTCACGCGATGGTGCGCGTTGAAGGGGGAGACGATGGCGGGGTTGTCCGTCAGTGCCACGGCACCCGACGTGCGGCCGTGGAAGCTGCGCCGGAAGGCGATGATGCGGTCCTTGCCGGTGTGGAAGGACGCCAGTTTGGCGGCGTTCTCGTTGGATTCCGCGCCGCTGTTGTCCAGGAAGAGGGAATAATCCTCATAGCCGCTGACTTCGCCGATCCGGCGGGCCAGCTCCTCCTGCAGCGGGTTGCGGACGCTGTTGGAGTAGAAGCCGATCTTGTTCAGCTGGTCGGTCAGGGCCGCCACGTAGTGCGGATGGCAGTGACCGACGGAAATGACGGCATGTCCGCCGTAGAGGTCGAGGTATTCCTGCCCCTTGTCATCCCAAACAGTGCAGCCTTTCGCCCGCACCGGCGTGACGTTGAAGAGGGAATAGACGTCGAATAAGTTCATGTTGCGCTAAAATGCTGATGCCTTCAGCCTGAGGCCCGTGGTCTCGGGAATACCGAAAATCAAATTCATGTTCTGGACCGCCTGGCCGGACGCTCCCTTGAGGAGGTTGTCGATCACGGAGGAGACGACCAGCGTGCCGTCGTGCACCTCGGGGGCCACGATGGCCTTGTTGGTGTTGACCACCTGCTTGAGGTCCACCGGACGGTCGGAGACGAAAGTGAACGCCGCATCGGCGTAATAGTTCTGATAGAGCGCGAGCGCCTCGTCTCCGCTCAGCGGCGTGTCCACCGTGACGGAGGCGAAGATGCCGCGGGCGAAGTTGCCCCGCATCGGGACGAACTGGATGGAGATTCGCCGATCGGGGTCGGCGAATGACGATAAGTTGCGGCAGATCTCTTTCAGATGCTGGTGCTCGAACACCTTGTAGGTCGAGAGGTTGTCCGTACGCCAGCTGAAGTGCGTGGTCGCGGCGGGCTTGACGCCCGCGCCCGTGGAGCCGGTAATGGCCGTCACGTGCACCGTGGACTGCAGCAGGCCCGCCTTGGCCAGCGGCAGCAGCGCCAGCTGAATGGCCGTCGCAAAGCAGCCCGGGTTGGCGATTTTGCGCGCCGCGCGGATCTTGTCGCGCTGCCACTCCGGCAAACCGTAAACGTAGCCCTCGGACTCGTCGCGGTAGTCCTGCGCCAGGTCCACGACCTTCAGGCCGGCGGGCAGGGCGTTCTGCTCCCAGAATTCCCGGCTCTTGCCGTGCGCCGAGCAGAGGAAGAGCACGTCCACAGCGTTCAGGTCATAGCTGTCGCTGAAGCGCAGCTGCGTGTCCCCGAAGAGGCCGCCGTGCACGTCGTAGAGGTAATTGCCGGCGTTGCTGGTCGAGTGCACGAAAACGATCTCCACCTCCGGGTGATTCACCAGGATGCGGAGGAGTTCGCCCGCCGTGTAGCCGGCGCCGCCGATGATGCCGACCTTAATCATTGCCCTTGAATTCGTCTTTGTGGTTGCCGTAATAGACGCGCAGCGGGGTGGAGGTCACCTTGATGAAGCCCTTGGCTTCCTCGGCCGTCCAGCCCTTCTGGGTCTCGCCGTACTCGCCAAGCTTGCTCTTGACGAGGTCGTCGGGGGAGTCCACGCCCACGGTGGAGAAGCCGTAGGGGCGCAGCTCGAGGGTCACGGTGCCGTTCACGTTGCGCTGGCTGCTCTCGAGCATGGCCTCGATGTCCCGCATCACGGGCTCGAGGTACTGGCTCTCATGCAGGAACATGCCGTACCAGTTGGCCACCTGGTCCTTCCAGTATTGCTGCCACTTGGAGAGGGTGAATTTCTCCAGGAACTTGTGGGCGCCGATGATGAGCATCGGGGCTGCGGCTTCGAAGCCCACGCGACCTTTGATGCCGATGATGGTGTCGCCAACGTGCATGTCGCGGCCGATGCCGTACGGGGCGCCGATGGCCTCGACGGCCTGGATGGCAGCGATCTTGTCGCTGTAGTCCTTGCCGTTCACGCTCTTGAGCTCGCCCTTCTCGAAGCCAAGGCTGAGGATCTCGGAGCCGCTCTTGCCGACCTGCTTGAGGTAAGCGCTTTCAGGCAGACCCTGCCTGGAATCCAGGATCTCGCCGCCGCAGATGGAGGTGCCCCAGATGCCGACGTTGTAGGAATATTTCAGCTTCGCGAAATCAGCGTTGAATCCGTGCGCGTTGAGATAATCGACCTCGTCCTTGCGGCTGAGGTTGCCGTCGCGGGTTAGGGTGATGATTTCCATATTCGGGCACATGACCAGGAAGGTCATGTCGAAACGGACCTGGTCGTTGCCGGCGCCCGTGGAGCCGTGCGCGATGGCATCCGCGCCGATCTCATTGGCGTAGCGTGCGATGGCCATGCCCTGGAAAATGCGCTCCGAGGACACGGAGATGGGGTAGGTGCCGTTGCGGAGCACGTTGCCGTAAATCATGTACTTGAGGCTCTTGGCGTAGTACTCCTGCGTGACGTCGAGGGTCACGTATTTCGTCGCGCCCAGCTTGTAGGCATTCTCTTCGTTGGTCTTCAGCTGTTCGGGGCTGAAGCCGCCGGTGTTGGCGCAGGCCGCGTGGACCTCGTAGCCCTTTTCCCTGGCGAGGTACATCACAGTGTAGGAGGTGTCCAGGCCTCCGCTGAATGCGACAACGACTTTTTTCTTCTTTTCCATATCTGTTTTCTTTTATTACTTGTTCGTCATTCCCGACTCAATCGGGAATCTATTCACCCGGATGGTGAATTTCCAGATGCTCCTGCGGATCATACAGCAGACCCGTGCAGATGCACATCTTGTAGTCGTGGCTCTCGAGGATGTCGAAATGGCGGCAGCCCTCGCAGCCTTTCCAGAACTCAGGATCGTCCGTGAGCTCGGTGTAGGGGACAGGACGGAAACCGAATTCGTAGTTCATCTTCATCACGGCAGCGCCGGTGGTGATGGAGAAGATCTTGGCGTCCGGGAAGAGCTTGCGGGACAGGATGAAGGTCTGCTCCTTGATGCGCTTGGCGATACCCATGCCGCGGAATTTGTGCGCGACGATGAGACCGGAGTTGGCGACGAAGCTCTTGCCGCCCCAGGATTCGATGTAGGAGAAGCCGGCGAATTCGCCCTCGTCCGAGACGGCGATCACGGCCTTGCCGGCCCGGATCTTTTCATTGATGTACTCCGGCGTACGTTTGGCGATACCGGTCTTGCGCTCCAGCGAAGAAATGTAGATTTCCTGACAGATTTCTTCTGCAAATCGGGTGTGGCTCTCATCAGCCACCATGACGTTGATGTTCATTGCTATACAATAAGGCCCCTAATGGCAAGACAAACCGAGATTGTCAATTGCAATTATTGGGCGAAAATTCATAATGATTGGGATTACCGAATTTCCGAAGATGTGGGAGGGTTCTACGCCTCCTATCTTCGGTCTCGTCTGGAGCTCTGGTAACACACGCATAACATAACGCTACAAAGATAAATAAAAAATTTAAATATCCAATGCTCAGGCGCAAATATCCGTACATAAAACAGTTATCGAGCGCATGGAACAAGATCCAGGCGCCCGATAACAAATAGAAAGCAGGTTGTATCCTACCAGCGGTCGTAGTGGATGTTTTCCGGTTTCCACTTGTCTTTCGGCTGGTCGTCGCCCGCGGGGTAGCCGACCGGCACGATGCAGTACGGCGTCACGTTGGCGGGAAGTCCGAGCGCTTCGCGGGTCGGAGCCATCCGGTCGTCATAGGGGTAGCAGGCCGTCCACACGGCGCCCAGTCCGATTGCCTCGGCAGCGAGCAGCAGGTTCTCCGTGGCAGCGGCGCAGTCGGCCGTCCAGTTTCCATTTTCAACTTCTACGGTCGCAGCGTCCGGCTGGCCGAACGGCGGGCGGGACATCGTGGTCTGGCCGCAGACGACGAACACCACCGGCGCCTGGGCGATCATGCCGCCGCGCGGGCCCGCCAGGGCATCCTTGACCGCCTGGTCCGTGACGACCACGAAACGCCAGGGTTGCAGGTTCATGCCCGTCGGCGCTGCCATCGCAGCCCGGAGCAGCGTCTCGATCTGCTCAGGCGAGACCGCCTGGTCTGTGTAGGAGCGGACGCTCTTGCGGTTCGCTATCGTCTCCAGCGCGGACTTTTCCGTTGCCGTCTGTTTCGGCGCGCAGGCTCCGGCGATCCCCGCCACAGCCACCGCCAGCAATAAGATTCTCAGTGCTTTCATATACATTTGTGGTTTATTTGATGACGATTCGTTCTTCCTTGTCCACGCGGATGAGGGGGACGCCGCTCATGCGCTCTTCGATGATGATGTAGTCCGAAGATGACAGCGTCTTGACGGGGCCGTTCTTCTTGATGTCCTCCTTGTCGAGATGGAGGAAATTATCAATATTGTTGTAGTGGAAGTCGCCCATGGCGATTTTGATCAGGTCGTCGTCCCCGACGGCACGACCGTTCAGTTCGAGCGTCTCGATGCGGTGCTCCTTCTGGTTATAGACGACCTTGACGCCCCGGGACAACTGGTAGAATTCGCCGCCGTCGTCGGGCGCATCGATGGACTCGTCCCGGAACATCCAGAGGAGGGCATCACGGAACTGCTTGCCGGTCAGTTTGTATTCGACGACCTTGTTGTCGTAGGGGAAGACCTTCCGCAGGTCGCCCTTCGTGACGACCTCGCCCAGCCGTTCACCGCGGATGGCGCCGCTGGAGATCATGACAATATCGACGCCGGTGCCTTCTTTGACGATGTCGGTGAAGAGATGGCCGAGCGTTGAATCCCGATTCCGGCGAGTCTGCGTATAGACACCGTCGAGGCGGGTCAGGACCTGCTCGTAAACCGCGTCCGTGATGGATTTGTAGTTCGCCACCACGCGCTCCAGTTCGAGGTCTCTCGGGCAGTTTTCCTCGGTAATGGGGATGAGTTTCCAAGTATAGGAAGCGATGGAATTCGTGTCCGTGTCGATGAGCAGGTCGAAGCGTCCGATCTGGTCAGTGCCGACGGCGGCCTGGACGATGGGAATGCCGGCCACGACGGCGGGCTTGTCGATCAGCGTATGCGAGTGGCCACCGATGATCAGGTCCACACCCCAGTCCGGATCCAGCTGCGCGGCCAGTTTCTGGTCGTTCTCATAGCCGATATGCGTCAGCAGGACGGTCAGGTCGATGTCGACGGTCTGGTAGGCCATGCAGATGCGCCCCACTTCCTCGGCGGCGTCCTTGATGCCGACGAGCGTGCTGATCAGCTTCTCGTTGCGCGTGTATTCCAGCACATCCTCGGTCAGGATGCCGATGAACATGATCTTCATGCCGTCGATCTCGATGATCTTGTGGGAATGGAAGAGGCGGGTGCCGTTGCTGGTCAGGAACATGTTGGCGTTGATGATCGGGAACTTGGCGCATTTCTCCAAAAAAAGGAGGTGGGCGAGTCCGTAGTCAACCTCATGGTTGCCCAGCGTGACCACGTCGGGCGCCAACAAGTTCATGATTTCGATGGTGGAGATGCCTCTGTATTCCTGGTCGATCAGCGATCCTTTGAACATGTCGCCGGAAATGGCGTAGAGCACGTTCTTCTCTTCTTTCCGGACCTTGGAGATATAACCGGACAGCATGGAAACGCCGCCGGTCAGCTTCTCGTCGACTTTTTCGGCAAGGAAATCTCCGTGCAGATCGTTCGAATGCAACAGCGTAAGGGTCTTTTTCATAGATATCATTACATTATTTGATTGCAGCTTTCAACGCCTCGAGGGCGGATTTCAGGATGGCGCGGGGACAGCCGACGTTCAGGCGCATGAAGCCGGTGCCTTCGGGGCCGAAGACGGTGCCGTCGTTGAGCGCGAGGCGGGCCTTGTTCACGAAGAGATCGACCAGGGCGGGCTGGGGGAGGCCCAGCTTGCGGCAGTCCAGCCAAACGAGGAAAGAAGCCTGCGGACGCACGGCGCGGATCTGCGGCAGGTTCGCGCGCAGCCAGTTGTCCACATAGTCGATGTTGCCCTGCACATAGTCAAGCATTTCCGCGCGCCAGGCCTTGCCGGCGGGCGTGTAGGCCGCCCGCGTAGCCTCGGCGGAGAAAATGGGCGGGTAGTCCGTCTCGTTGGATTCGAGGTATTTGAAGAATTTCCCGGCGAGCGCCGGGTTCTGGATGATGACGTAGGAACTCACCACGCCCGCGATGTTGAAGGTCTTGGACGGCGCCATGAAGGTGATGGCGCAGCGGGCGGCCGCGTCGCTGACGGACGCGAACGGAATGTGCCGCCGACCGCCGAGGACCATCTCGCAATGGATTTCGTCGGAGACGACGATGATGCCGTGACGGTCGCATATTTCCGCGAGGCGGCGAAGCGTCTCCTCCGGGAAGCAGACGCCGCCGGGATTGTGGGGATTACAGAGAAGCAGCAGCTTCGTGCGATTGTCGATCTTGCGTTCCAGGTCCTCCAGATCCATTTCATAGGACTGCAGGAAGCCGTCGGCGTCATAAACCGGCCGCAGGGGATTGTTCACAACCTCGAAACCGGATTCCTCCGCCACGATGCGGAAGGGGTGATAGACCGGCTTCTGGATGACGACCTTGTCGCCGGGCTGCAGGAAGCAGCGCTCGGCAAAACCGAAACCCTTCACGATGCCCGGCACGTAACGGAAGTCCTTCGCAGGCACCTTCCAGCCGTGCAGGTCCTCGACCCAGCGCGAGACGATCTCGAAATAATCCTCGCCCGTGGAAGGGTAACCCAGCACCGGATGGTCCAGGCGGCGGCGAAGCGCGTCGAGGATGAAATCCGGGGTGCGGAAATCCATGTCCGCCACCCAGAGGGAGAGCAGGTCGGCGCGGCCGTAATGTTCTGAAAGCGTGTCGTATTTGATACAGCGCGAGCCGCGCCGGTCGATGATTTCGTCGAAATCGTACATGGGGGTCAAAAAACAAATGTCAACACACAAAAATACTGATTTTTTTTATACCTTTGCGCCGAAGTTTCACCAACCCCCTTTTTATGGTAGGAAATGAAGAAATACCTTTTATCGATCGCAGCGCTGCTGCTCGGCTTGCTTGCGCACTCGCAAGAGGCTGACGATCTCGGTAACTACGCCGAGGTCAACATCATCCCGCGCCTGGACTTGAACCCCGTCTTCCACAAGGACGCAACGGAATTCACCCTCGGCAATTCTTCACTTTACACTTTATTTGAAGGCTCTGCCTCCGAACATTTCTCCTGGACACTCGCCAACCATTGGTATAACGGCCAGTCTTTTCTGGGCCCCGAAGCCGATCCGTTTGAACTTTTCAAGGGTCTCGGCCATTCGGACAACACCAATTTCATCGACCTGGCCTATGTCGACCTGACGTTCGGCAACTGGACTTTCAATATCGGCAAAAACTGCATCGCCACCGGCGGACATGAATACGACGATTATGACTGGCTGGTACACACCCAGCTTGCGTCTCCGCTGTGGAGCGGCATGTCCTGCTATCAGTGGGGCGGCAAGATAACCTATACCACGCCGTCCGAAATGACGTCTCTCAGCCTGCAGGCGACCACGTCTCCGTTTGGCGAGCGCCCGTTCGGCAGTGGCCTGTACACCTTCTCCGCCCAGTGGGCGGGTGAATATGACTGGTTCGCCCCGACCTGGAGCGTCACCGCCCTCGGCACCGCTCCCAAGGCCTATACCTGGCTCGTGAGCATCGGCAACGAGTTCTATTTCGGCGACTGGACGATCGGCGTGGACTGGAGCAACACTTCCGGCTTCACGGAGGAATACGACAACCTCCTGGGCGGCAGCCAGTTCCATGGACGCGTCTGCTTCGCCCCGTCGGAGCGCTTCGACATCAGCTTGAGCGGCAATTACATCATCGCCCCCAAGGACGATCCGAACGGCAACTGGTGGAACCTCGGCGCCATCGCGCAGTTCTATCCGCTCCGCGACTCCCGGGACCTGCGGCTGCACGCCCTCGTCAAATACGACCAACTCCTCAATCAGTTCGAGTTCTGTGCCGGCATTCTCTACAACCTGAACATCAAACTCTGGTAGGGGAATGGCAAGCGAGACGCACATCATCGACCTCAAGCACGTTAGCAAGAGGTTCGGCGACAAGTTGATTCTGGATGACATCAACCTGTATATCCGCAAAGGCGAATTCCTGACCCTGCTGGGCCCTTCCGGCTGCGGCAAGACAACGACTTTGCGCATGATCGCCGGCTTCCTGGACCCGGACGAGGGAGAAATCCTCCTCGACGGCAAGGACATTTCCGGCATTCCGCCGTACGAGCGGCCGTTCAATACGGTCTTCCAGCGCTATGCGCTCTTCCCGCATCTGGACGTCTATGACAACATCGCCTTCGGCCTCAAGCTGCAGAAGGTGCCCGAGGACCAGATCGAGAAACGCGTGAAGCGCGTGCTCAAGCTCGTGAGCATGTCGGATTACGAGGATCGCGACGTGGAGTCGCTCTCCGGCGGCCAGCAGCAGCGTGTGGCCATCGCCCGTGCCCTTGTCAACCAGCCCAAGATCCTGCTGCTCGACGAGCCGCTGGCGGCCCTGGACCTCAAGATGCGCAAGGACATGCAGATCGAGCTCAAGGAGATGCACAAGAAACTGGGCATCACCTTCATCTACGTGACGCATGACCAGGAGGAAGCCCTGACGCTGTCCGACACCATCGTGGTCATGAACGAGGGCAAGATCCAGCAGATCGGCACCCCGATCGACATTTACAACGAGCCCGTCAACTGCTTCGTCGCCGACTTCATCGGCGAGAGCAACATCCTGAAGGGCCGCATGATGCGCGACCGCCGCGTGGCCTTCATCAAGCACGAATTCGACTGCGTGGACGAAGGGTTCGGCGAGGACGTACCCGTCGATGTGGTGGTGCGTCCGGAAGACATCTACTTCACCACGGATCCCGCCAAGTGCCAGTTCAAGGCCAAGGTCAATTCCTGCATCTTCAAGGGCGTCCACTATGAAATGTGGGTGGACACCGACACCGGATATGAACTCATGATCCAGGACTACGATCCCTATCCCGTGGGCTCCGAGGTCATGCTCTACATCGATCCCGACGACATCCAGGTGATGCACAAGGAGCGCACACGCAACGTCTTCGACGGCAAGATGGTGGATGAGACGCACGTCGAGATGATCGGCGGTGTCTTCGAATGCCTGCCGCAGGAGGGGATCGCCGCGGGCGACGACGTCCGCGTGACCGTCCGCTTCGAGCACGTGGACCTGCTGGACCACCAGGAGGAAGGCGTCGTTGCAGGCGAGGTACATTTCCTGCTCTACAAGGGCGACCACTACCACCTGACCATCCTCACCGAAGACGGCTACCATGTCTGGGTGGACACCAACGACATCTGGGACAAGGGCGACCTGGTCGGCATCAACATCCTTCCGAAGGACCTCAAGATCGAGAAGAAAGATGAAGCGTAGCCACTGGAGCATACCGTACGTGATCTTTCTGGCCATCTTCGTGGTGCTGCCGCTGCTCCTCATCCTGGTGTATGCATTCCAGGACGGAAGCGGGCACTTCACGATGTCCAACGTCACACGTTTCTTCACCGACTCCGATGCGCTCGGCACCTTCGCCGTGTCCATCGAGGTCGCCATCGAGAACACGCTGATCTGCATCCTGCTCGGCTATCCGGCCGCGTGGATCCTTGCCAACAAAGATCTCAACAAGAGCGCCGTCACGGTCATCCTCTTCATCATGCCGATGTGGATCAACGCCCTGATGCGGACCCTCGCCACGGCCGAGCTCTTCAACACGCTCGGCATCACGCTGGGCAAGGGGACCCTGCTTTTCGGTATGGTCTATGACTACCTGCCGTTCATGATCTACCCGATCTACAACGTGCTCAACAAGATGGACAAATCCTACGCGGAAGCCGCCCAGGACCTGGGCGCGACGCCGTGGCAGGTCTTCTGGAAGGTCACGGTGCCCCTCTCGATGCCCGGCGTGTCCAGCGGCGTCCTGATGGTCTTCATGCCGACGGTGAGCACCTTCGCCATCTCGGAGTTCCTGACCAACAACAAAATCAAGCTCTTCGGTACCATCATCCAGGAAAACATCAACTCCTCGATGTGGAACTACGGAGCGGCACTGGCATTCATCATGCTCATCATCATCGGTATCAGCACGCTGTTCACCAATGAGGACGAGCGGGAAGCTGAAGGAGGGCTGATCTGATGCGTACGAAGAAGTTATTCGCCCAGGCCTACCTGTGGTTCCTGCTGGTCCTGCTGTACGCCCCGCTGTTCTTCATCGGGATCTTCTCCTTCACGGAGAGCCGCGTGCTCGGCAACTGGACGGGATTCTCCACGAAACTGTACGCCAACCTGTTCTCCGGCAGCATGCAGGGGAGCAGCTCGCTGATCTCCGCCGTGGAGAACACGCTGCTGATCGCCGTGGTCTCCGCTTTCGTCTCGATGATGCTCGGCACCATCGCCGCGGTGGGCATCCACAATCTGCGCGGCCGCAAGAAGCAGGCCGTCAGCTTCCTGAACAACATTCCGATGATCAACCCGGACGTCATCACGGGCGTCTCGCTCTTCCTGCTGTTCGTGTTCCTGCACTTCAGCCAGGGCTACCTGACCGTGATCCTGGCGCACATCTCCTTCGGCACGCCGTACGTCGTACTGAGCGTGCTCCCGAAGCTCCGGCAGATGAATCCGAACATCTATGAAGCGGCCCTCGACCTGGGCGCAACGCCCCGCCAGGCTCTCTGGAAGGTGCTCGTGCCGCAGCTCCGGCCCGGTATGATCTCCGGTTTCTTCCTCGCCTTCACGATGTCGCTGGACGACTTCGCCGTGACCTTCTTCACGCGCGGCACCATCGGCCTCGACACGCTCTCCACCTACATCTATACGGACGCACGCAAGGGCGGCCTCACGCCCGAACTGCGGCCGCTGATGACCCTGATTTTCCTGATCATCCTGATTCTCCTGATCATCATCAACGTCCGTCAGGAGAAGATGAAAAAATCGACAAGCAAATAATGAAGAAATCCCTTATCCTTCTGGCGGCAGCTGCTTTGCTGTGCGGCTGCGCCCAGGATCGCAGCCAGATCCTGAAAGTGTACAACTGGTCCGATTACATCGATGAGACCGTCATCGAGGAATTCGAATCCTGGTACGAGGAACAGACCGGCGAGCCGGTCAAAGTCATCTACCAGACCTTCGACGTCAACGAGACGATGCTCTCCAAGATCGAGAAGGGACACGAGGATTACGACGTCGTCTGTCCTTCGGACTACATCATCGAGCGCATGCTCGCCAGCGACCTGCTGCTGCCGATCGACCGCGATTTCGGGCAGACGCCGAACTACATCGACGAGAACATGTCGCCGTACGTTTACGACTGCTTCAGCAAGATGATCGGCGGCGGCAAGAACGCCAACGACTACGCCGTCGGCTATATGTGGGGCACCACCGGCCTCATCTACAATGCCAAATATGTGTCCGAGGAGGAAGTCTCCACCTGGGACGTGCTCCGTAACCCCAAGTTCACCGACAAGATCTTCATCAAGGATTCCGCCCGCGACGTCTTCTCGCAGATCATCCTGTACGTCCGTCAGGGCGACATCCGCGAAGGAAAAGTCACCGCAGACGAGCTGATGCTCGACTCTTCAGATGCCGCAATGGCTGAAGTGGAAGCGTTCATGAAACAGGTCAAGCCGCTCGTGGCCGGCTGGGAGGCCGATTTCGGCAAGGACCAGATGACCCAGGAGCGCGGCTGGATCAGCCTGAACTGGAGCGGCGACGCCGTGTGGGCCATCGAAGAGGCCGCCGAGATGGGTGTCGATCTGCGTTACTCCCTTCCGAAAGAAGGATTCACGGTATGGTTCGACGGCTGGGTGATCCCGAAATACGCGCAGAACACCAAGGCCGCCAAGTACTGGATCAATTTCATGTCCCGCCCGGACATCGTCATCCGCAACGTCGAGGAGACCGGTTACGTGTCCGCGAGCGGTTCTCCCGAGGTCCTGGATGCCTTTATCGACGAGGAACTCGATCCGATCGACCTGACCTACTTCTTCGGCGACGACGCCGACTCCGTGCGTGTCGATCCTGTGCTCTATCCGGCCCGCGCCGACATCGAGCGCAGCGCGATGGAGCACGACTGGGGCGAGAAGACCCCGGAACTCGTGGCGATGTGGGGCCGCGTGAAGGGCGAGAATGCCAACTCGATGACCTACGTCATCATCGGAGCCATGTTCGTGGCCGTCATCGCCTTCGCCTTTGCTCGTAACAACAAGAAAAAGAGCAGGCGCAACAAACGGAGAAAGTAATTATTTACTATCTTCGTGGAAACTGTCAACCACATGGTGTTTTCCGGAAGAAATCCATTGTTTCGAATCCTGTTGGCCGTGATTGCAGCCCTGGTGGTCTGCAGTTGCGGCAAGGATCGTGAACATACCCTCCGCGTGTACAACTGGGCCGACTACATCGACCCGTCGGTCATCGGCGAGTTCGAGCAGTGGTACAAGGAGCAGACGGGAGAGCCCGTCAAAGTCCTTTACCAGACCTATGAGAAGAACGCGTTCATGTTCGCCAAGGTCGAGAAAACCCATGTGGACTACGACGTCGTCTGCCCGTCCGACTACATCATCGAGCGGATGCTCAAGAACGACCTGCTGCTCCCGATCAGCCGGGATTTCGGCGACACGCCCGATTATATTGAAAACGTCTCTCCATTCATCCAAACCTGCATCCACAATCTCGAAAGCGGCGGAAAGCACGGGTGCGACTATGCCGTAGGCAATATGTGGGGCACGACCGGCCTGATCTATAACGCCAGGTACGTCACGGACGAGGAGGCCTCCAGCTGGGACATCCTGCGCAACCCCAAGTTCGCTGACAAGATCTTCATCAAGGATTCCGCTCCGGACGTCTTCACGCAGATCATCCAGTTCGTGCGACAGGACGACATCAACAGCGGCAAGGTCACGAGGGACGAGCTGATGCATGATTATTCCGACCAGGCCATTGCGGACGTGGAAGCCTTCATGCGGCAGGTCCAGCCGCTCGTGGCCGGGTGGGAGTCCGATTTCGGCAAGGACCAGATGGTGCAGGAGCGCGGCTGGATCAGCCTGAACTGGAGCGGGGAAGGGGTCTGGACGGCCGAACAGGCGGAACCGCTGGGCATCGACCTTCGCTATTCCCTTCCCAAAGAAGGTTTCACGCTCTGGTTCGACGGCTGGGTGATTCCCAAATATGCCAAGAACACGAAGGCGGCCAGCTACTGGATCAATTTCATGTCCCGTCCGGACATCGCCATCCGTAACGTCCGCGAGACGGGCTACGTCTCCGCCAACGGCTCCATGGACGTATTGAACGCCTTCATCGATGAAAAATACGAGCCGATAGATCTATCCTATTTCTTCGGTCCTGAAGCATCTTCCGTCCGCACTAACCCCGTGATGTATCCCGACGCCACCTCCATCCAGCGCGCCGCGATGGAGCATGACATGGGCGACCGCATCCGTGCGCTGGACGCCATGTGGAGCCGCGTGAAAGGGGAGAACGCCAATGCGGTCATGGCCGTCGTCATCGGCATCCTCCTGGCCATACTGCTCGGCGTGGCCTATTATCGCCGTTTCCACGGCAAGAATCAGGAAGAAAACAGCTAGAGCAGCTTTTCCCGCAGGTGCTTGAGCATATCCTTGGTCATCGTCTCCAGGTTGTAGGACGGTGACCAGCCCCATTCCTTGCGGGCGCACACGTCGTCCATCTTGTTCGGCCAGGAATCTGCGATGGCCTGCCGGACCGGATCCACCTCATAGCGCATCTTGAAGTTCGGAACGTGCTTGCGGATGGCGTCATAGACCTCTTCCGGGTCGAAGCTCATCGAGGCGATGTTGAACGCGTTGCGGTGCACCAGGTAGCGCGGATCCGCCTCCATCAGGTTGATGGCGGCCTTGATGGCGTCCGGCATGTACATCATGTCCATGAAAGTGCCGTGCGCCAGCGGGCAGACGAATTCCTCGCCTTTGACGGCGGCGTAATAGATTTCGACGGCATAGTCCGTGGTGCCGCCGCCGGGCAGGGTCTTGTACGAAATCAGGCCCGGGAAGCGCACCGAACGCGTGTCCACGCCATATTTATGGAAATAATAATCGCTCAGCAGTTCGGTCGCCACCTTGGTCACGCCGTACATCGAAGTCGGCCGCTGGATGGTGTCCTGGGGCGTATTGTCGCGCGGCGTATCCGGGCCGAAGGAACCGATGGAAGAAGGCGTGAACACGGCGCAGTGCTTCTCCCGCGCCACCTCGAGGATGTTGATCAGGCCGTTCATCTGGATATCCCAGGCCTTGAGCGGAAGGCGCTCGGCCGTAGCGGACAGCAGGGCGGCGAGGTTGTAGATGGTGTCGATGTCGTATTTGTCCACGATATCCGCGATCTGCTGGCCGTTGCAGACGTTCGCCTGCTCGGCGGGGCCGCTCTCCAGTAAATCGCCCGTCGGGGCGGATCCGGGGATATAGCCGGCCACGATGCGGCCCTGGTGGTAAATCTTGCGGAGTTTCATCGTGAGTTCCGAGCCGATCTGGCCGGTGGAACCGATGACGAGAACATTTTTCATAAGTGTGTTTCGCGTGCTATTAATTGTAACGCAAATTTATTAAATTTGTGGGAGAAATCGCTAATAAATCCACATAATTTATGTACGGCAAGTTTCAATCTTATCTTCAAAACGAACTCAAGGCCATCGACGAAGCCGGCCTCTACAAACGCGAACGGACCATCTGCTCCCCGCAGGGGGCGGAGATCACCCTGGCCGACGGCAGCAAGGCCCTGAATTTCTGCGCCAACAACTATCTCGGGCTCTCCGACAACCCGCGCCTGATCGCCGCCGCCAGGAAGGCGATGGACGAGCGCGGCTTCGGCATGTCCTCCGTCCGCTTCATCTGCGGCTGCCAGGACCTGCACCGCGAGCTGGAGAAGGCCATTTCGGCCTATTTCCATACGGACGACACCATTCTCTACGCCGCCTGCTTCGACGCCAACGGCGGCGTGTTCGAGCCGCTCCTGACAGCCGAGGACGCCATCATCTCCGACGCGCTTAACCATGCCTCCATCATCGACGGCGTGCGCCTCTGCAAGGCCGTCCGCTACCGTTACGCCAACGCCGACATGGCGGAGCTGGAGAAATGCCTCCAGGAGGCGCAGGCGCAGCGTTTCCGCATCATCGTGACCGACGGCGTCTTCTCCATGGACGGCAACGTGGCCCCGATGGACAAGATCTGCGCCCTCGCGGAGAAATATGACGCGCTGGTCATGGTGGACGAGAGCCACAGCGCCGGCGTCGTGGGCAAGCGCGGCAGGGGAGTCGCCGAGCTCTACGACCTGTACGGCCGCATCGACATCCACACCGGCACCCTCGGCAAGAGCTTCGGCGGCGCCGTGGGCGGCTTCACCACCGGCCGGCAGGAAATCATCGACATGCTGCGCCAGCGCAGCCGTCCGTACCTCTTCTCCAACTCGCTGCCGCCGATGATCTGCGCCGCCGGCATCGAACTGTTCAAGATGCTGGACGAGAGCGACGAACTGCACGACCGCCAGCAGGAGAATGTCGCCTATTTCCGCGACAAGATGATCGCGGCCGGATTCGACATCAAACCCACGCAGAGCGCCATCTGCGCCGTGATGCTCTACGACGCGCCGCTGAGCCAGCGCTTCGCCGCCGCCATGGCGAAAGAGGGCATTTTCGTGACCGGATTCTACTACCCGGTGGTCCCGAAGGGCCAGGCCCGCATCCGCGTACAGCTCTCCGCCGCCCACACCCGCGCCCAGCTGGACAAGGCCATCGCCGCCTTCATAAAGGTAGGACGCGAACTCAACGTCATCCCGGGCTAATTAGAGTCATTCCGGGCTTGACCCGGAATCTCCCAGCACCATGATCCCTACCCTCGAATATCTGGAAGAGCGCTTCGGCACGTTCAACGAACTGTGCTTCGGAGGCGCTCTTCCGCGTATTCCGATCAAGCTAAGCAACGCCCGTTCCTTCGTCGGGCGCCTGCAGTACCGGCCGGTCCGCGACTGGCGGGGCAGGGTGGTACGCCGCGAGGACTTCGTGCTGCGCATCAGCAAGCGCTTCGACCTGCCGGAGGCGGAAGTCGAAGACACGCTCATCCATGAGATGATCCACTACTGGATCGCGCTGGAAGGCCTGAAGGACAGCTCCACGCACGGCAGGATCTTCCGGGATAAGATGAAGGAAATCAACAAGCTGCACGGCCGGCACCTCACCATCTCCCACAAGTCCACGCCCGAGGAGCAGGACCGCGACACACACGTTTCCGACCACTATTTCTGCGTCTCGCAGCTCGCCGACGGCCGCACCGCGATCACCGTCGTCGCCAGCACCTGCGTCTCGCGCATCCGCCGCGCCTTCCGCTGGTCCCCGACCGTCCGCAGCCAGGCCTGGTACGTCAGCACCGACCCCTGGTTCAACCGCTTCCCCCGCTGCCGCAGCCCCAAACTCTTCCCGGTAGACTCGGAAGAACTCCTAAAACATTTGAACGACGCTGAACCATTGTAAAGCGCCAGCCAGCGGGTAGCATGTGCGCGAGCCTGCGCACGTTTGCCCGTGCGGTCGGGGGCCGTGGGGAGGGTGCGTCGGAAGCGGCTGGCGCCCAGAAGCAGCAGCCGTAACAGCAGAGGCAGTACCTGGACAAGCATTTTGTAGCTTGGACAGATACTGCCTTTGCTGTCGGCGGAAAATGCTTATTTTGCGGCTTTCTGCGGATCCTTGAAGAGGATGGCGAAAAGTAGACCGACCACGAGGGCGTAGCCCGCGAAAATGTACCAGGCAGTGGCCCAGGACGGCTCGGCGGCGTTATAGACGAAATGATTCACCACGCGGCCGGCGGCCCAGGTGCCGATCGAAGCGCCGAGACCGTTGGTCATCAGCATGAAGAGACCCTGTGCCGAGGAGCGGATGCCCTTGTCGGTATTCTCATTGACGAAGAGCGAGCCGGAGATATTGAAGAAATCGAAGGCCACGCCATAGACGATGCAGCTCAGGACGAACATCCACACGCCGCCGCCCGGATTACCTGCCCCGAAGAAGCCGAAGCGGAACACCCAGGCGAACATCGCGATGAGCATCACCTTCTTGATGCCGAACTTTTTCATGGCGAAGGGAATCAGCAGGATGCAGAGCGTCTCGGAAAGCTGGCTCAGGGAGATCAGCGCGTTGGCGTTATTCGCACCCCAGGCATTGGCGAAGAGGGGGTTTTCCTTGAACGAAGTGATATAGGTATTGGCGTAGCCGTTCGTGATCTGCAGGGAGGCGCCGAGCAGCATCGAGAAGATGAAGAACACGGCGAACTGACGGTCCTTGAACAGCTTGAAGGCAGTCAGACCGGTGGCCTCGGCAAAGGACTGCGTGCCTTCGGTCTTGGGCTTGCACGGGCAGTTCGGCAGGGTGAGGGAATAGCCGCAGAGCACCAGGCTCAGGATGCCGGACACGAAGAACTGATTGTAGGTATGCTGGAACTGCACGCCGTCGGCCCCCTTCATGAAGTTCACGAAAAGCATCGTAAGGATGAAGCCGATGGTACCGAACACGCGGATGGGCGGGAAGGCCTTGACCGGATCCTTGCCTGCCTTCTCCAGGGCATTGTAAGCCACGGAGTTGGAGATGGCGATCGTAGGCATGTAGAAGGCAACGCTTACCGTATAGAGCAGATAGAACACACCGAACTGGATATCCGCACCCGCATTCATCGCATACCAACCGGCGCCCAGCATGGAAATGCCGGCGATTCCCTGGCAGAGGGAGAGCACCTTCTGCGCCGGAATCCATTTGTCGGCCACGATACCCATCAGGGCCGGCATGAAGATGGACACGAAGCCCTGGGTGGCGAAGAAAAGCCAGATCTGCGGGCCAAAGCCGCTGCTTGCGAGGAAACTTCCCATCGAGGTGAGGTAGGCGCCCCACGCAGCGAATTCCAGGAAATTCATGATGATCAGCCTGAGGCTGACGTTCGATTTGTTCATATGCTTTTTCGTTAAAGTTGTATCCGCAAAATTACGAGTTTTTCGCGGGATTTTCACTATCTTTGAACGATGAAATTTACGAAGACCGCGACCGATCCGCATTCTTCCGCCCGTGCGGGCGTGATTGAGACGGACCACGGCCAAATCCATACTCCCATCTTCATGCCCGTCGGGACCGTCGGTTCCGTCAAGGGCGTCTATCACCGCGACCTCAAGGAGGACGTCGGCGCGGAAATCATCCTCGGCAACACCTATCATTTGTACCTGCGCCCCGGCCTCGACACGCTGAAAGCGGCCGGCGGCCTGCACAAGTTCGAAGCCTGGGACCGCCCCATCCTCACGGACAGCGGAGGATTCCAGGTATTCTCCCTGAGCCCCATCCGCAAACTCACCCCGGAAGGCTGCACCTTCCAGAGCCATATCGACGGCTCGCGCCACAGCTTCACGCCGGAGAACAACGTGGACACGCAGCGCATCATCGGCGCCGACATCATGATGGCGCTGGACGAATGCTGCCCCGGCGACGCCGACCACGCCTACGCCCGCAAGAGCCTGAACCTGACCAAGGCCTGGCTGGAGCGTTTCGCGAAGCGCTTCGCGGAGACGGAGCCGCTCTACGGCTATTCCCAGACCTTCTTCCCGATCGTGCAGGGATGCGTCTATCCCGACCTGCGCCGGGAGGCGGTGGACCATGCCGTGCAGCTCGGCGCGGAGGGCTACGCCATCGGCGGCCTGGCCGTGGGGGAGCCCACGGAGAAGATGTACGAGATGCTGGAGCTGGTCTGCCCGCTGCTGCCGGACGACCGTCCGCGCTACCTGATGGGCGTCGGCACGCCGGCGAACCTGCTGGAGGGCATCGCACGCGGCGTGGACATGTTCGACTGCGTCATGCCCACGCGCAACGGACGCAACGGCATGCTCTTCACCTGGGACGGCATCATGAACATGCGCAACGCGAAGTGGGCGCAGGATTTCTCCGAACTTGATCCGAAGGGCGCCTCCTTCGTGGACCATACCTACACGAAAGCCTACCTGCACCACCTTTTCGTGGCGGGGGAGATGTTCGCGGCGATGCTCGCGAGCGAGCACAACCTCGCCTTCTACCTGGACCTGGTCCGCACGGCGCGTACGCATATCGAGGCCGGCGACTTCGCCGCCTGGAAGGAAAGCACCCTCGAACGCATTTCAAGAAGGATATAGCATGCAGCAGATCAAGAAGATAGACTGGTATATCGCGAAGAAGTTCATCCTGACCTTCTTCCTGTCGCTGCTGCTCATCATCGTCATCGTCATCATCTTCGACCTGTCGGAGAAGATCGACTATTTCGTCAAAAACGATGCGCCGCTGAAAGCCATCATCTTCGATTACTACTGCAACTACATACCCTA
This sequence comes from Bacteroidales bacterium, assembly GCA_017535125.1. The sequence continues at coordinate 29,754 of JAFXUS010000018.1, forward strand.
TCTGGTGAACATGTTCGCCTCGCTGTTCGTCTTCATCACGGTGATCTTCTTCACCTCGCGCATGGCTGCGAACTCCGAGATCATCGCCATCCTGTCCTGCGGCGTCAGCTTCCACCGGATGATCATTCCGTACCTGGCCTCCGCCGCGCTCATCGCAATGTTCGCGCTGGGGCTCAATCTTTTCGTCATTCCGCACTCCAATGCCACGCGACTGGAATTCGAGACACAATATATCAAGAAGAACAACAGCTACCATCTCCGCGACATCCACTATCAGATTTCGCCCGGCCAGTTCGTGTACATCGAGTCCTTCAGCCGCTGGAACAACACCGCTTACAGGTTCACCATCGAGGACATGGACGGGCACCGGCTGACCCGCAAGGTCAGCGCCGAGACAGCCGTCTGGGACAGCACCCTGACCGGCTGGCACTTAAACAAGGTCTTCATCCGGGACTACAGCGCAGGACTCAAGGACAATGTCTCGTACAAGGAGAAGATCGATACCGTGATTGCATTGAATATCAAGGATTTGTTCAATAACGAGAAGACGGTGGAGACCCTGGATATCCGGGAATTGAATGAACTGATCGCCACACAGAAGATGCGCGGCGACGCCAACGTGATGTATGCGGCCATCGAGAAGCAGCGCCGCATGACCATGCCGTTCTCCGCCCTGATCCTGACCATCATCGGCGTGTCGCTGTCCGCCCGCAAGCGGCGCGGCGGCATAGGCTGGAACATCGGTATCGGCATCGCGCTGGCGTTCTCCTACATCTTCTTCCTGCGCATCAGCGAGATGTTCGTCTATACGGACACACTGCCGCCCGGAATCGCCATGTGGCTGCCGAATCTGTTGTATATGGTGATCGCGTATTTCCTGTACAGGAGGGCTTGCAAGTAATATGAAAGTTAAAGTAATCAACAAGAGTTCGAATCCGCTGCCTGCGTATGCGACGGAATTCGCCGCCGGACTGGACGTCCGGGCCAACAACGACACCCCCATCGAGCTCCAACCGCTCGGCCGGGCCATCGTCCCGACAGGACTGTTCCTGGAGATTCCTGCCGGTTATGAAGTCCAGGTTCGTCCGCGCAGCGGACTGGCCGCCAAACGCGGCATCACGGTCCTGAATGCGCCCGGCACCATCGACGCGGACTATCGCGGCGAGGTCTGCGTGATCCTGGTCAACCTCGGGGCGGAGCCTTTCGTCATCGAGCGCGGCGAACGCATCGCCCAGCTGGTGCTGGCCCGGCACGAAGTCATCGAATGGGAAGAGAGCGATTCCCTCGCGGAATCGGAACGGGGCGCCGGCGGCTTCGGCAGCACCGGCGTCAAATAGATCAGATACATGGAAGAACTGTATGCCAAATACTTAGCCTGCGGCGGCCGCGTGACGACCGACAGCCGGGCCATCCGGGGCGGGGAGATCTTCTTCGCCCTCCGGGGAGAGAATTTCGACGGCAACAACTATGCGCTGAAGGCGCTCGAGGCAGGTGCCGCCTGGGCGGTCATCAACGAGGACGCGGTAATTGATTTTTCGTCATTCGCCGACCCCGATCGGCGAATCTCCGGCGAATCTCGTTTGATCCGTGTCGCCGACCCGCTCACGACCCTGCGCGACCTCGCTGTCTGGCATCGCACGCACGTGCGAGGCGGCCAACTGCCCGTGCTCGGCCTGACCGGCACCAACGGCAAGACCACCACCAAGAACCTCATCGCCGCCGTGCTGGCGAAGAAATACCGCGTCACGGCCACGCAGGGCAATCTCAACAACGATATCGGCGTACCGCTCTCGCTGCTGTCCATCACCCCCGAGACGGAAATCGCCGTCATCGAGATGGGCGCCAACCATCCCGACGACATCGCCAAACTCGTCCAGGTCAGCCGCCCGGACTACGGCCTCATCACCAACGTCGGCCGCGCACACCTGCTGGGCTTCGGCTCCTTCGAAGGCGTCAAAGCCGCCAAGGGCGAGCTCTACAACTGGCTCGGCAGCCACCGCGGATCGCTCATCTTCCTGAATGAAGACGACGCCGACCTGCGGGAAATGGCGGCCAAACAGCCCTGCCACACCTTCGGATACGGCATCAACTACCAGCATGCCGTAATTCTGCCGGCCACGCCGGAAGAGCCGTTCCTGCGCATCAAATTGGGTGACGACCTCGTCCAGACGCACCTGGTCGGCGCCTACAACGCCACCAACGTGCTCGCTGCCCTGGCAGTTGGCAAGTATTTCGGCGTCGCGCGTGCCGACGCCATCGCCGCCGTCGCGGAATTCGTGCCGGACAACAACCGCTCGCAGATGGTCCGCACTGCGGCCAACACCCTCATCGTGGATGCTTACAACGCGAATCCGTCCTCGATGCGAGCCGCGCTGGACAACTTCAGCCACGTCGAAGCCACACACAAAGTCGCCCTGCTCGGCGACATGCGTGAACTGGGCGCCGAATCCGTCGCGGAGCACATCAAGATCCTGGAACAGCTGCGGTCAGCGAACCTGGACGCCTGCCTGGTCGGCGAAGAATTCCAGAAAGCCCTGGCGGCTTCGTCATTCGCCGGCACCGACAACTCGTCATTCACCGGCACCGACCGGCGAATCTCCTGGTTCCCGACCGCCGACGCGCTCACTGAGCATCTCAAACAACATCCTGTCAAGGATACTGTCATCCTCATCAAGGGTTCCCACAGTATCTCAATGGAGAAGGTCGTTCCAGTGCTATAATCGGTAGCGATACTGAAGGCGGACCTCGGTCCGTCCTTCTTTTTTGGTAAGGTTCCAGGGGTACTGGACCGTTTCGAGGCGGAACCAGAGGCTGTGGTGGCGGGAGAGGTGCCAGGCGCCGTAGAGCGAGGCGTTCCAGCCGCGCCCATAGCGGGCCGGGACCGTGAACGCGCCCGGCGCATCGCGCTCATACACATAGATCCGGTCGTCCCAGGCGTCCACCTTGAAGATGCCGCCGCGCAGGTAAACCCCCGCTTTCTCTGTCTTCCAGCCTGCTTCCACATACCAGTGCCAGGCGAACTCGCGGCAGCGAACCGCGTCGTAGCGGGCGCTGAACAGCCAGGCGCCGCGTTCGACGGTCAGCACCGCGCGGCCTTCCAGACGCAGGGGAGCAGCATCCGCAGGCCGGTAGCGCGCCTGCAGGCGAAGTTCCGGACGCAGTGTCATACCCCGCCATTCCCGCTCCAGATGCCAGCGAAGCAGCGATTTGTACTGGGCTTCACCCGTGTCGGTCCGCCAGCCGGCATCCGCCGTCACGCCGAAGGCGGGGCCCTCATAGCCGGCGGCCGCGCCGCTGTAGCGCTTGTCTTCCCGCCCATACCAGCGGCCGAGCAGACCGATGCGGTGGCCGTATTCAGGAACGTAGTACGCACCCGCCTGCGCCATGAATTTTCCGCTGTACAGCAGGGCGGCTTCGCCGAAGAGGCTCCAGTCCGGCCGCGCCACGCGCGCCTCCAGCGAAGCGCCTTCTGAGGTCGCCGTCACACCCGCAGTCGCCGAACGCCAGGTCCGCGTCAGGTTGAAGATCGGCAGATTTCCCGACAGGGAATATGCCGCCGACAGCTTCCAGGGGCCGAAATGCCAGTCCGTCGCCACGCCCAGCAGGGTGGCGCCGTAAGAGCCGGTGGGGGAGAAGCCCGTCCCGTTTTTGCGGAAAGCGCTGAGCGTGCCGAAGCCGCTCAGCTGGAATCCGCTCCATTGCAGCAGGCCCTGCCCGAACCGGGCGTTGAAATGCCCCACGATCAACTGCCCCAGCGCCCGGCGGCCATAGTAGGCCGCGCTCAGCGTGGGAAAGCCGACGGCCGGATCCGAGAGGGTATTGCGTACGGACACGAACGCCGCCGCCCGCTCACCCAGCACCGCCTCGTATTTGGCGCCGCCAGCAGCACTCCCGTCCGCCCGGAGCGCGCCCCGCAGCGTAAGCGTCTGCCCGAAGCGCAGGTCCTCCCGGTGACCGGGCGGAGCATCCCGGACGCCCAGGACGGCGAATTCCTTCAGCGCTTCCACGAAAGCGGCAGGAAAACCGTCCACGAGCGACAGCTCGGTCCAGGACAGGATGTCTCCCGTCCGGGCGCGGTAATCCAACAGGGATGCGACCTGGTACGGGGTCAGCAGACCTGTGGAGAGCAGCCGGCTGCGGCCGGCTATGTTGAGATCGACTGGGTGTGCCGCCAGGGACTGGTAGCGTTGCACTTCGTCTTCGGAGAGTTCTTCGACGCAGGACGCGCCGGTAAGCGTCAGAAGGGCTTGCTGAAAGCCCCCCGGCCCGGAAAGGGCCAACAAGATCAGGAGACTTTTCATAGCATTATGCAGTTTCTTCCCAAATTTAGAAATTATTTTCGTAAATTCGGGCATTCAAAGAAACATCCCCAATATGAAGGACGAAAAAATCCAGATTCACGACAAGACCTTCAGGCCTTATATCCGCCACGAGCGCATCATGGACGCCATCGACACCGTGGCCCGGGAGATCAATTCCGACTTTCGCGGCTGCACCGACGTCCCTGTCATCCTGTGCGTGCTGAACGGATCCATCCCGTTCACGGGCGAACTGCTGCAGCGGATCGACTTCCCCTGCCAGCTCATTTCCATCAAGCTGTCCTCCTACCAGGGCACCAAGTCCACGGGCACCGTCCTGAACGTGATGGGCCTGACCTCCAGCGTACGCGGCAGGCGCGTGATCATCTGCGAGGACATCGTGGACACCGGCAACACCATCGTCGCCCTCAAGGAAATGCTCCTGGACAAGGAAGGCGCCGCCGAGGTGCGCATCGCAACGATGCTCCTCAAGCCGGAAGTCTATGACAAACCGGTCAAGCTGGATTACGTGGGCATGGAGATCCCCAACGCCTTCATCGTCGGCTTTGGACTCGACTACAACGAGCTCGGCCGCAACATCAGAGACATCTACGTTATTGACGAACAACCCATGAAGTATTACATCCTCTTCGGCCCTCCGGGTGCCGGCAAGGGCACCCACGCCGGTGCCATCGCCCAGAAGTACAACCTCAAGCACATCTCCACCGGAGAGCTGCTCCGCGCCGAGATCGCCGCGGGCACCGAGCTCGGCAAGCAGGCCAAGACCCTCATCGACGCCGGCGCCCTCGTGCCCGACTCCGTGGTGGAAGGCATGATCGAATCCGCCTTCGACACCGTCAAGGGCGTGGACGGCTTCCTGCTGGACGGCTTCCCACGCAACCTCGCGCAGGCGGCCGACCTGGACAAGATCCTGGAGAAGCGCGGCGAGAGCGTGACCGCCGTGGTCGGCCTGATGATCGACGACGACATGATCTTCCAGCGCATCCGCGGCCGCGCCATCATCGAGGGCCGCGCCGACGACGCCTCCGACGAGACCATCGCCAACCGCATCAAGACCTACCACAGCCAGACCGAACCGCTGATCGACTACTACAAGAAAGCGGGCAAATACCACGAGGTGACCGTGAACGGCGGCACCATCGAGGAGAACCGCGGCCGCGTGCTGGCCATGATGGAGACCATCGCATAATGGCCGACAACTACCTGGAGAAGCGTTACGAGGAGGTGTTCGGCAAGGACGCCGGGCACAGGCGTGCCCCGCAGCGTCCCTCGCTGGACACGCTCCTGCTTCATAACCGCAGCTACCGCGGCTTCGACAAGGACTATGTCGTACACCGGCGCCAACTGGATGCGATGATCGCCGTCAACACCAAGGTCGCCTCAAGCGTAAACATGCAGCGGCTCCGTTTCCGGGCCGTTGTCAAGGGGCCGGAGGCTGACCGGGTCAACAAGCACATCCGGATGGGGAGGGGACTGCCGCACCTGCAGCTGCCCTTCCCCGGCCGGGAACCCGAAGCTTTCATCGTCGTTTGCTCCACTGCGGCGGAGAATCCGGGTATCGACATCGATCTCGGCATCTCCGTTCAGAGCATGCTCCTTAAGGCCGTGGAGATGGGCCTGGGAGGCCTCATCATCCGCAATTTCGACCGTGAGCCGGTCCGCGAGGCCCTGGCCCTTCCGTATGAACCGATCTGTGTCGTGGCCGTCGGCAAGCCTGCCGAGCAGATCCAACTCGTGGATGCCCGCGAAGGCGACGACCTGTCCTACTACCGTCGCGACGGCATCCACTATGTTCCCAAGTTAACTGCAAAAGACCTTACGATAGAATGAATTCAGGCACCCTGTTGATCGTTTTTAAACTGCTGGGATCGATCGCTCTGCTCATGTACGGCATGAAGGTGATGAGCGAAGCGCTCCAGAAAATGGCAGGCCCCCAGTTGCGCCACGTCCTGGGCGCCATGACCACCAACCGCTTCACCGGCGTCATGACAGGCATGCTCGTCTGCGTGGCCGTCCAGTCGTCCGCCGCCACCACCGTCATGACGGTCTCCTTCGTGAACGCCGCCCTGCTGACCCTGGCCCAGGCCATATCGGTGATCATGGGTGCCAACATCGGCACCACGCTCTCTGCCTGGATCATGTCCGCCGGTTTCTCCTTCAACATCGCCAACTTCGTCTGGCCGGTGTTCCTGGTCGCCGTCATCCTGATCCAGTTCAAGAAACACCGCTACCTGGGCGATTTCCTGTTCGGTCTGTCCTTCATGTTCTTCGCGCTCGGCACGCTCAACGCCACCGGACGCGAAATGGACCTCGCCAGCAACGAGCAGGTGGTCAATTTCTTCTCTTCCTTCGATTCCGGCAGCTATCTCACGATCCTGGTCTTCCTGGTCATCGGCGCCGTCCTGACCTGCATCGCGCAGTCGTCCGCCGCCCTGATGGCCATCACCATGGTGCTCTGCACCACCGGCGTGCTCACGATCTACCAGGGTGTCGCCCTGGTGATGGGCGAGAACATCGGCACCACCCTGACCGCCAACCTGGCGGCACTCTCCGCCAATACGCAGGCCCGCCGCGCCGCCCTGGCCCACCTGGTGTTCAACGTCTTCGGCGTGTGCTGGGTGCTCTGCATCTTCTATCCCTTCGTCCGCACCGCCTGCCGCCTGGCCGGCGTGGATGCGGATGCCGGCGTGGAGAACCCCGAGCGGCTGACCTTCGTGCTGGCCACCTTCCACACCATGTTCAATGTGACCAACACGCTGATTCTCATCTGGTTCATTCCGCAGATCGAGAAGCTGGTCAGCAAGCTGATCCCGCAGAAGGTCGCCGAAGACGAGTTCCGGCTCCAGTTCATCTCCAGCGGTATCATGAAGACACCGGAAATCTCCGTCTTCCAGGCCCAGAAGGAGATCGAACTCTTCGCTGACCGCATGCGCCGTGTCGTGGACATGGTCGAAGAACTGACCGCCCCCCAGGATGACGAGAAGTTCCAGGCCATCTACGACCGCATCGCGAAATACGAGCAGATCAGCGACAACATGGACAACGAGATCGGCAAGTACCTCGGCCAGGTCAGCAACGCGCACCTGTCCGATGAGACCAAGCAGTCGATCCGTGCCATGATCCGCGAAATCGGCGAACTGGAGAGCATCGGTGACAGCTTCTTCAACCTCGCCCGCGCCCTGATGCGCCGCAAGAACCAGCAGGTCACCTTCTCCGACGCCCAGAATGCCGGCCTTGCCGAAATGTACAAACTCCTTGAGCAGAGCATGGACCAGATGGTCGTCGTGCTGCGCGGAGAAGCCGGCATCGAAGAATCCACGCGCCTCGAGATCGCCATCAACGACTGCCGCGACCGCCTGCGCGAGCAGAACGAGGGCGCGGTGGACGAGCACGACTACAGCTACGCCTGCAGCACCATCTTCATGGATCTGATCTCCGAGTGCGAGCAATGCGGCGACTACATCGTGAACGTCGTGGAAGCCAAGACAGGACAGAAAGTCGAGAAAGTCGAGAAAAAGGCCTGACATGCATTTCCTCCCCAAGACTTTGACGGCGCTGGCGCTGCTGACGGCGGGTGTGATGCTTTCCGCGCAGCCACTGGACCGCGCACACGTCAACCTCGGGGTACAGGGGCGCTACAGCCACGTGCTCAACGGTCAGGGGACCTATGAGAACCTGCTCAACACCTACGATTACGGCATTTACGGCGCCACGCTGGGCGTTTCCACCCTCCCGGAAGATGGCGACTGGTATGCGTACGCCTGGAATTATCCCACCTACGGCATCGGCTTTTCCTTCGCCGACATGGGATCGCTTTCCTGCAAGAACAACTCCCGTTTCGGGGATGTCCTGAACCTGTACGGCTGGGCGGAATTCGACCTGCTGCGTACGCGCTCGTTCCGCATCGGACCGGTGCTGGAACTGGGTATTTCCTACACCGGCGACATCTACGACTATTACAGCAATCGCTACAACTGCTTTTTCGGCTCGCATCTGTTCGCCATGATCGGCGCCGGCCTGCGGGCGGAATGGCTGTTCACGCCGCATTGGTCGCTGCACGCGGGCGTGTACCTGACCCACCATTCCAACGGCATGCTCCGTTCGCCCAACCTCGGCATCAACGAACTGGCCGGCAGCGTGGGCCTGCGTTACTATTTTGCGCCGACGCGCTTTGACACGAAGCCCGCGGCCGCCCCGGAGAAGCCGGAATACCGGAAGGGCCTGCGCTGGACCGTTTTCGCCGCCGCAGGCGTGCACAGCTGCCCGACCGAGTGGAGCGGCATCTGGAATTCGGACGATCCCGCACGCATCGCTCCCGCGCGTTTCCGCGGCGTCGCCGGCGTGGAGCTGGACTGGCACTATTCGCGCATCTTCGCCACCGGCGTCGGGCTGGAAGCGAATTATGCCGCCAACAACTATCGCGAAACGGACCAGATCCTGGAAGGACGCCAGGACCCGCGCGGCTATTCGCCGTGGCGCGTCGGCGTCTATCTGACGCAGGAATTCCGCTACCGGCAACTCTCCGCACACATCCAGTTCGGCGCCTATCTGTTCAAGCGCTGCGGGCTCACGGAGGATATCGGCGCAACCTTCCAGAAGATCGGCGCACGCTACCATTTCCGCCGTGCAGGCGGCCTGTATCTGGGCCTGGACATGCGCGCGCACCAGTTCGACCGTTCCTACGCCCTCGAATGGTCGGTAGGATTTAATTTATAACGAGTAATTTGTAACTTTGCGACCGCAATGGCAGAGAGCAACTTCATAGACTACGTCAAGATCTACTGCGCCTCCGGGCACGGGGGAGCGGGATCCGCACACCTGCACCGCGCCAAATACGTCCCCAAGGGTGGACCGGACGGCGGCGACGGCGGGCGCGGCGGACACATCATCCTGCGCGCCAATCCCCAGTTCTGGACGCTGATCCATCTCAAATACCGCAAGAACATCCACGCCGAAGACGGCGAAAAAGGCGGCTCCGACCTGCGCACGGGCAAGAACGGCACCGACATCTACCTCGACGTGCCCATCGGCACCGTGGCCAAGAATGCGGAGACGGACGAGGTCCTCTTCGAGATGATGGAAGCGGGGGAGGAGCGCATCCTCTGCCGGGGCGGCAAGGGCGGCCTGGGCAACAACAATTTCAAGACGCCGACCCTGCAGACTCCGCGTTTCGCCCAGCCGGGCGAAGAAGGGGAGGAAGGCGTCTATATCCTGGAGCTCAAGCTGTTGGCGGACGTCGGCCTCGTCGGTTTCCCGAATGCGGGAAAATCCACGCTCCTGGCCACGATTACGGCCGCCAAGCCGAAGATCGCCTCCTATGCCTTCACCACGCTGGAGCCGAACCTGGGCATCGTGCGCTACTACGACGACAAGTCGTTCGTGATGGCAGACATCCCCGGCATCATCGAGGGTGCCCACGAGGGCAAGGGCATCGGCATCCGCTTCCTGCGCCACATCGAGCGCAACTCCGTGCTGCTCTTCATGGTGAGCGTGGAAGAGGAAGACATCGCCGCCGCATACAAGACGCTCCTCGCGGAGCTCAAACTCTATAATCCGGAACTGCTGACCAAGCAGCGGGTGCTGGCCATCACGAAATGCGACCTGATCGACGCCGACCTGGAGAAGATGATCAAGCCGCACCTGCCCCGCAAGATCCCTTGCGTGTTCATTTCCTCCAGCACCGGCGAGGGGCTGCAGGAGCTCAAGGATACGCTCTGGAAGGCCCTGCAGGCCTAGTTCATCCCTTTAAGACGTGGACCCGCTCCCCGGTGATTTCCAGGACGAGCGGCAGGCGGCCTTCGATCTCGCCGTCGAATTCGATGATGTCCGCGGACGCCTCGTCCAGCGGAGCCACCCGCAGGGTCTTGCAGCGCCCGCTGAGGATCAGTTCCGACTCGTTCGCCGTGCCCGCGAACAGGCGCGGTATCTCCTTCGTCAGCGACAGCAGCTTCGCCTTCGGGACGATCATGTAGTCCAGCAGGCCGTCGTCGTTGACCGCCAGCGGGACCTGCCGCATGCCGCCGCCCGACCACGCGCCGTTGCCGGCCGCCATGGAATACGCCTCTCCGCTGAAAACCTCCCGCTCATCCGCGAAAACAGCGATACGGATGGGCTTGATATGCATGATGGTATGGCGTAAGCCATTGAGGTAGATCATCTTGCCGCGCATGCCGCGCTCCTTCTGACGGTTCACCCGCTCGCACACGTGCGAATCGAATCCGATGCCGCTTCCGTTCGCCATCCAGGACACTTTTCCGTCGCGGCTGGTACCGCGCACGACGTCCATCCGACCGAATGATTCCCGGCTGATCAGTTTGATCACGTCCTCGACGTCGTCCGGGACGCGGCAGGACTTGATCCAGTCGTTGCCGGAACCGATGGGCACCACGGTCAGGTAGAATTCCTCCAGGGGCGTGCCGGTCTCCGCGCACCAGCTGCAGATGCCGCCCAGTACTTCGTGGAAGGACCCGTCGCCGCCCACGGCGGCAATCCGCCTGTACCCCTCGGCAGCAGCCTCCCGGGCCAGCGTGACGGCATGTTTCTTATGGTCGGTCATCGCCGTGACGTAGGCGATTCCTTTCTGCTCGAGCAGCCTTTCGGCGGGAACCCACTCAGACATCGCCTTCCCGGAACCGGCCCGGGGATTGACGATGAAATACCACGCGGTTTTTGTTTCAGACATACCACGAAAATAGGAATTATTTGTTAAATTTGCAATCTTAGGATAATAGAGGATTATGGGAAAAGTCATTGCTATCGCCAACCAGAAAGGAGGCGTCGGAAAGACGACCACCGCCATCAACCTGGCGGCGTCGCTCTCCGTTCTGGAAAAGAAAGTGTTGATCATCGACGCGGACCCGCAGGCCAACACGACCTCCGGCCTGAACTTCGCGCCGGACAATGACCAGCAGCGCACGCTGTACGAGGTGATGATCGGCAAGATCGACGTCACCGACGCCCTGATCCAAACGGAAATCGCCAACCTGCACATGATCCCGTCCCACATCAACCTCGTGGGCCTGGAGATCGAAATGGTGCAGGCCGAAGGCCGGGAAATGCTGCTCAAGAACGCCCTGGCCCCCATCCGTGACAACTATGACTACATCATCATCGACTGCTCGCCTTCGCTGGGCCTGATCACGGTCAATACCCTCACGGCGGCCGATTCCGTCATCATCCCGGTCCAGCCCGAGTTCTTCGCCCTCGAAGGCCTCGGCAAGCTCCTGCAGACCATCCGCCTTGTGCAGGGCGGCGTCAACCCCGACCTGACGATTGAAGGCTTCGTGGTCACGATGTTCGACGGCCGCACCCGCGTGCATACGCAGGTGCTCGCGGAACTGCGCGAGCATTTCCGCGACCTGGTCTTCAAGACCGTCATCCAGCGCAACATCCGCCTCAGCGAGGCGCCGTCCCACGGCAAGCCCATCATCCTTTACGACATCATGTGCAACGGCTCCACCAACTATCTCAACCTCGCCCGGGAAGTGCTGGAGCATAACGGAGAAAGTCTATGAGCAAAGAACCCAGAGGTCTCGGCAAGGGCCTGAGCGCCCTGCTCGGCGAAGTGCCCGACGCCGACCAGCTCCGCCAGCCGGTCGGATACGTCAACAAAGAAATCGTGGGAACCCGCGGCCGTCAGGAAAACACGGCCGACATTCTCCGTATCCCCGTGGACATGATCGAGCCGAATCCTTTCCAGCCCCGCATGTCCTTCGACCAGGCGGCGCTGGAAGAGCTGGCTGCCTCCATCCGTACGCTCGGACTCATCCAGCCCATCACCGTGCGCCGCATCACGGAGCGCCGTTACCAGATCATCAGCGGCGAGCGCCGCTACAAGGCCTGCCGCCTGGCCGGCATGACCACCATCCCGGCCTACATCCGCGACGCCAACGACCAGGGCATGCTGGAGATGGCCATCGTCGAGAACGTCCAGCGCGAGGATCTCGACCCGATCGAGCTCGCCCTCAGCTACCGTCGCCTCATCGACGAATGCCAGCTCACGCAGGACAGCCTGGCCGACCGGGTAGGGAAGAAGCGCGCCACCGTCGCCAATACGATCCGCCTGCTGAAACTGCCCGCCAAGGTCCAGCATGACATCAAGGTCGGCCTGCTCAGCGCCGGCCACGCCAAGGCCATTCTCGGCGTCGAATCGCCGGAAGTCCAGGAGCAGCTCTGCGACCTGGTAATCCGTGACGGCCTGTCCGTCCGGGAACTCGAGAACATCGTCCGGAAGCTCCAGTTCGACCCGGATGCGGCCAAGAGCAACAAGATCCGCAACACCCAGACGGCGCCGGACCTGCCGCAGGAGTACTACCGCATCCTGGAGCATGTCGGCAAGTATTTCTCCAATGAGATTTCGCTGAAACGCACCTCCTCCGGCAAGGGCGTCATGACCATACGCTTCGACTCGGACGAGGAAGTGAGCAAGTTTGTCAAGGCACTCGAAGATAAACAGTTCTAATGAGACACCTGAAGTTATTCTGCACATTGATGACGGCGCTTCTCGCCGCCTTCTTGTGCTTGAATGCTTCGGCGCAGTTCAAGGAAGAGGCCTTCACGCAGCAATACAACGACGATCCGGCCTCGGCTTCGGACAGCACCGACGTCCTCTTCTCGTTCAAGGAATATTTCGGCGGACTCAGCCACAAGAACGAGATCCGCATCGGCACGATGACCGCGGGATCCGCCCTCATCATCGGCGGTTCGCAGATCTACAACAACCAGAAGTGGAAGCTCCCCATCGTGTACGGCGCCATCGGCGGCAGCCTGGGGGCCGGTATCTATCTCAACGCGACAGGCAACAAGGACGCCGCCAAATACTGCTTCATCGGCGCGGGATTCGCTTATTGGGCCACGCTGATGGACGGCGTGCTCAATTATAAACCCAGCGTCTATCCGCATCCGGGCAAGGCCACGCTCTTCTCGATCCTGGTCCCCGGTCTCGGACAGATCTACAACCGGGAATATTGGAAGCTGCCCATTTATCTGGGAGCCATCGGTTTCGCCATCCATTATTACTCCGACTGCCAGGTCAACTACGCGCGTTTCCGCGACATCTATATCGCCGCCAAGGATCCCGACGTGCATTACGACGGCCCGATTACCGCAGAGCAGGCGCTTTACTACCGGAACGTGTACCGGCGCTACCGGGACTATTCCATCCTGGCCATCGCCGTATTATACCTGTTGCAGGTCATCGATGCCAACGTGTTTTCGTACATGCACAATTTCGAAGTGGACGACGACATCGCCCTGCGGGTCGCCCCGGCCGTCATCATGCCGGAGCGGCAGTTTGCCTCCATCACCCCCGTATCCCAGCCGGCGGCCTTCGGGCTTAGATTGGGTGTAAATTTTTGACAATGAAGAGATTAGTTAGTATATTCGTCCTGATGTCCGCCCTGATGCTTCCGTTGGGCGCTCAGGCGGAACGCGTCGTGATAACGAACGCGGAATCCACGGAAGAGAACGAACAGCAGGCGCCGCAGAAGAAGACCTTCCGCGAGCGGATGAACGAGTTGTTCGGCGGCGGCCAGAACAAACAGATCCGGCAGGAGAATGAAGTCCTGCGGAGCGAACTGGATTCGCTGCAGCTGCTGCTCGACCACTACCGCGGGCAGGCGACCCTCGACGAGCGCGAAATCGCCGCCCTCGAGCATGAGATGGAGGAAAACGGCTTCGAGTACACGACCGAGGCCACGGACAGCCTGCTGCATCTCTGGTACAAGAATACGCTGGCCAGCGACTTCGACGCCGTCAACGAATACAACATGGACTCCGTGCGCTTCTCGTCCAACGTCTCCGACACCGAGATGATGCGCCGCCTGTCGGCCATGAATTCGTTCATCTCGCTTCCATACAACGACGTCGTCAAGAACTACATCATCCTCTATTCCGAGCGCATGCCGTCCCGCATGGGGCGCGTACTGGGCCTGAGCACCTATTATTTCCCGATTTTCGAGGACATCCTGCTTCGCTACGGTCTGCCGCAGGAGCTCAAGTACATGGCCATCATCGAGTCGATGCTCAACCCGGTGGCGACTTCCCGTGCCGGTGCGCGCGGCATCTGGCAGTTCATGTACCAGACCGGAACAGGTTACGGCCTGGAGATCAATTCCTTCGTGGATGAGCGCCTGGATGTCGAGAAAGCCGTCGATGCGGCCGCGCGCTACCTGCGCGACGCCTACCGTACCTTCGGCGACTGGGCGCTGGCCATCAGCTCCTACAACTGCGGCGCCGGCAACGTGTCCAAGGCCATCCGCCGTGCGGACGGCAAGCGTGATTTCTGGAGCATCTATCCGTACCTGCCCAAGGAGACGCGCGGCTACGTGCCCGCCTTCGTCGGCGCCATGTACGCCATGACCTATTACCGGGAATACGGCATCGTGCCACAGAAGCTGGGCATGCCTGCCCAGACGGACACCTTCATGATCCGCCACAACCTGCATTTCGACCAGATCGAGGCCGTGGTGGGTGTGCCGAAGGAGGATCTGCAGAACCTGAACCCGCAGTATGTCAACGACATCATCCCGGGCAACAACCATCCGTACGTGCTGAAACTCCCGTACACCTGGACAGCCAGCTTCCTGGAGGCGAACCGCGACTCGCTCTACGCCTACAAGGCCGACTCCCTGCTCACGGGCCGCATCGTGCAGGAAAGTGCCGGCAGCAAGTCCGGCGGCAAATCGACCGGGAAATCCGGCAGCAGCACGCAGCAGCAGCGGATCGCCTACAAGGTCAAGAGCGGGGATTATCTGGGCAAGATCGCCTCGAAATACGGCGTGACCATCAACCAGATCAAGAGCTGGAACAACCTGCGTTCCAACAGCATCCAGATCGGCCAGACGCTCTATATCTACAAGAATGGCGGCCCGACCATCTCGCAGGGAAGTACCGGCAGCAGCAGCTCTTCCTCGAGCAGCAGCAAGCCCAAGGCGGTCATTTATACCGTCAAGTCCGGCGACTCGCTCTCCAAGATTGCCAGCAAATACCGTGGCGTCAGCGTCGACGACATCAAGAAGGCCAACGGCCTGAAGTCCGACGCCATCCGCGCCGGCCAAAAACTGACGATTCCCGCCAAATAATTACTTCTTATAATATTTCGGCCAGCAGCCCTCGAGGTAGGATTTGAGACGGTCCTCCTGGGCGTTGGGCTGGGGCTCGTAGAAGACGGTGCCGGAGAGGGACTCGGGCAGGAATTCCAGATCCGTGAAATGCCCGGGGAAGTCATGGGCGTACTTGTAGCCGTCGGCGTATCCCAGGTCCTCCATCAGCTTCGTAGGCGCGTTGCGCAGATAGAGCGGTACGGCAGCCGTCTGGTCCTCTTTCGCCGCTGCAAGCGCCTTATCGATAGCCATATAGGCGGAATTGCTCTTGGGGGAGCTGGCCAGATAGACCGCACATTCGCTCAGCGGAATGCGCGCCTCCGGCATGCCGATCGAGTGCACGATGCGGAAGGTGGCGTCCGCCAGCAGGAGGGCATTGGGATTCGCCAGACCGATGTCTTCCGCGGCCAGGATGCAGAGCCGCCGGGCGATGAAGAGGGGATCCTCGCCACCGTCCAGCATGCGCGCCATCCAGTACACGGCCGCATTGGGATCGGACCCGCGCACGCTCTTGATAAAGGCCGAGATGATGTCATAGTGCATCTCGCCGCCCTTGTCGTAAATCGCGATGTTCTCCTGCAGGCACTCCGTGACCGTACGGTTATCGATTACGATCGGATCCACCTTGCCGACCTGCGAATCCACCACAATCTCCAGGATATTCAGCAGTTTGCGCGCATCGCCGCCGCTATGGCGGAACAGCGCCTCCGTCTCCCGGACTTCAATCTTGCGCTCCTTGAGCACCTCATCCTCGCGGAGCGCCCGGTCCAGCAGCTGCTGCAGGTCGGCGACCTCCAGCGACTTGAGCACGAAGACCTGGCAGCGCGAAAGCAGGGGAGTAATCACCTCAAAAGAGGGATTCTCGGTCGTGGCGCCGATCAGGACGATGGTCCCGGCCTCGACGGCACCCAGCAGGGCGTCCTGCTGCGCCTTGTTGAAGCGATGGATCTCGTCGATGAAGAGGATCGGGGCCGCTGCGGAGGAGAAGAGCGATTTGGACTTGGCCGCATCGATCACTTCCCGCACCTCCTTGACACCGGAGCTGACAGCAGACAAGGTATAGAACTCGCGGTCCAGCGTGCCGGCGATAATCCGGGCCAGCGTGGTCTTGCCGACGCCCGGAGGCCCCCATAAAATGAAGGAAGACAAAGCGCCCGAATCCATCATGTTCCGCAGGATACACCCGGGACCGACCAAATGCTGCTGACCGACGTATTCGGACAGTTTTTTAGGCCGCATTCGCTCCAGAAGAGGAGGTAACATTTTTGTTAATGATTCGAACACTTTTGTTTTATAAGCTAATATTCAAGCTTTTTAATATAAGAGCGACGACGTTTGTTCTGAACGTAGTCAAAATCGCGGAATTGGCTCGACATCTTGGTGTTCGTCTCCAGCATGGCATTGGTTTCAGACCATTTGATGCCTGCTTCGTTGTATTTCCGGAACATATCCATGAACAGGAGCGAATTCACGCCGCTGTTCTGATACTCCGGCAGCACGCCGGTCAGCAGGAGCTCGGAACCACCCTCCCGTTTGATGAACATCGACTTGGCGAGGTGCCACCAACCGAAGGGGAAGAGTTTGCCGCGGGACTTCTGCAGGGCCTTCACGATAGACGGCATCGTGATGCCGAAGGCGATCAGCTCGTCCTTCTCGTTCTCCACCATCGAGACAAAGCGAAGGTCCAGGACGCTGAGGTAGAAGTCCAGGTATTTCTTGGCCATGTGGTCCGGAAGGACAGTGAAATTATACAAATCCTTGTAGCAGGTGTTGATACAACTGAAAATCTTCTCCCCGTAATGGTGTTTCTTGATGTATTTGCGCGTCAGCTGGCGCATGTGGACGTTCGCGCGCTGTTTGATGATCGCTTCCACGCGAGGCCAGCGTTCCGGCATGACCGTAGGCACTTGCACCACATATTCCAGCCAGTCCGCGTCCTTCTCGAAGCCCATCTCCACGAGGTAATCGTTATAATAAGGATAGTTGTAGATCAGCGGCATCGTGCTGATCTGGTCGAAACCTTCCACCAACATGCCTTCCGGATCGAAATCCGTGAAGCCCAACGGCCCCACGACGGATTCCATGCCGTATTTCCGGCCGAATTCGTATACCTTGTCCATCAGGGCTTTCGCTACCTCCGGATCCTCGATGAAATCGTACCAGCCGAAGCGGACCTCCTTGTGGTTCCACTGCTCGTTGGCTTTCCTGTTGACGATGGCCGCCACGCGGCCGACCGCTTCACCGTCCTTATAAGCCATATACAGCGCTGAATCGCAGAACTCCTGCGCTGCGCCCTTCTTCTGGTCCAGCGTATCCATCTGGTCGAAGACAAGGGGCGGGACATAGTACGGATTATGACGATAAAGTTTTTCAGGGAAATTGACGAACTTCCTGAGTTCGGAACGTGTCAGAACAGGTTTGATTTCAACTGACATGACAGATAAGGTTTTAGTATGCTTAATTACTGCG
Organism: Bacteroidales bacterium; assembly: GCA_017535125.1. Next base: position 47,644 of record JAFXUS010000018.1, read on the forward strand.
AAGATAGCATTTTCATAGGAAAAAATCAAAGATTTGCCTATATTCGTATCCGTGTGCAAGCCTATCCATATCCTGCTTCTGACCACGCTGCTGCTGTCCCTGCATACGGCGGCACGGGCTCAGAAGTGGCGGGCGGGGGTGCTCCAATCGCCCAAGGGATTCGGCGTGACGGTCATGCTGGACGCGCGGGGATTGCCGGAAACGAACATCTTCAGCCTGCGTACGGATTTCTACGGTTTCCTGTCCGGCCGGACGAAGCAGATCGGCGCAGCATTTTCCTATACCCACGATTACCTGTTTTTCCTGACGGAAGGGGAGGAATTCACGCTGGACCTGCATATCGGAGCCGGAGGCACGCTCGGCTACGCCTTTGACTACGAAAAAGGCTATTTCAGCTCCTACGACCGGGAACTCAGCCACACCCCCGGCGGCGTGATCGCTTTGAACTGCGATGTCGGCCTGCGCGTCGATTTCCGCCGCCGCCTGACCCTGGACCTCAGTTTCAACCTGGAGCCGGGTATCCACATGCGCACGGATCCCAGCACGGGCGCCCTGCTGCTCTCCTTTTACAAGAATGGAATCTACCGGGGATATTACCCGCAACTAAACCTTCTGTATCGATTCTGATGATGAAACGCAAGTTGCTAATATTGACCTGGTTATTATTCCTGTTTTCATCGAACGTTTCGGCGCGGATCCTGACGGGGAGTTCCTTCTTTGACCATTTCACCATCGGTGCGGAATGGGGCTATACGCAATGCCTTCTCCAGAGCCGTAACTACAATTTCATCAGCGAAGAAGGCTACCGCATCTACGAGAACAACACTGCTTTTCGGGCCCACGCCAACGCCCAGGTGCTTGGCCATATCGGCTACCGCCTCAGCGAGCAGACAAGCCTGGCACTCTATAGCGGTTACATGGGCATGGGAAAAGACAACCGGCTGCTGCCGCTCATGCTGCGCCTGAGTTTCTTCCCGTCCACCGACAACGAAGACGGACTGTTCGTCTATGGACAAGGGGGTGTGGCCTGGCACGTCCACGCTACGGCCGGCCGCATGGCCTGGCTGGCTTCCCTTGGCGGCGGATACCGTTTCCGGCTGGCCTGGAACACGAACCTGGACCTGCTGTTCGGAATCAAATACCTGCACGACCATCCGTCCATTCCCAATCCGGAAGGCCCCGGAAACGTGCCAGAGCACAACATCCGCATGAACAATGCAGGATATTGTGCCCTGGACGTATCGATTGCGATCAGCTTCTAGAACAGCTTGTCCACCGCTGCGATGATGGCTTCTTCCGGCAAGGAAGGATCCAGCACGAGGTCCGGTTCCTTGAGGATATAGCCCTTGGCCATGGAGCCGAGGACACCGCCACCCGTGCAGTTCAGCATGATGCACTCGTCCTTCTTGACCACACCGTCATTGACGGCCTGGGCCAGCGCCGCAACGGCAGCGCAGGGGGCCGGAAGCAGGTCGTAACCCTCCAGATTGCGGAACTGCAGCAGCCAGTACATGATGTCGTCGTTGGAGCAGGTGAAGGAGTCGCCGCCGCTGGCGCGGAGCACGTCGAACATGCCGCCGGCAAGGCTGTACGGCGGTTTCCGGTTGGCCAGCACCTTCGCCAGGATCATCTCGGCGTTGCGGCGTCCCTGCTCGGGATCCAGCGCGGCCAGCTCGCGCGACTGCGCCTTCCAGGAATCGTGGATCAGCGTGAACGGGCGGTTCTGGGCCACGTACACGCGCATCTTGTTTTCGCCGAAGCGGCCGTCGGCCGCCAGGCGCTCCGCATTCTCCCAGGCCGCGATGGCGCCAGTACCGGACCCGACCGCCTGGAAATAGGCGTCGGGGATGCGTCCCGTCTTCTCCACGCAGCTGAGCAGGGTGGTGCCCATGCCGTCGCGGCGCGCCACGTTCTTGGCGCCGCCCTCGAGGAAATACCGGGGGTTCTTGGCGAGTTTCTCGCCCAGGGTGATGGCGTCGTAGTAGTCGCAGCCGTGCGGCGCAGCCACCAGCTTCACGCACTTGTTCAGCTTCTTATGGAACCAGAGGTCATGCAGGTTGTCCGCGGGGATGCAGATGACCACCGGGATGTCGTTGTCGGAGCAGACCTGCGCGAAGGCACGCGCGGTATTGCCGGCCGACTGGACCACCAGCACCCGCTCCTCCTTCTTGTCCATGCGGGCGCAGACGCTGAAGGCCTCCGTCTCCTTGAAGGAGCAGGTCTCCATCTTGGCACCGATCTTGGGGTTCCAGCCCGAGAACGTAATATATAAATTATTCAGGCCCAGGTACTTGGCCAAGCCTTTCGACTTATAGGTTACCGGCGCGCAGGAGTGCTTGAGCGTGCGCTTGATCGGCATCCATTCCGCGTAGCGGTACAGGCCCTTGAGGTCGGAACGGGGCGTGAACATCTTCTGCGCGTAGACGGCACGCACCAGCGAGGGAGCGCCGCCCTGCGGATCGGAGAGATCCCAGCCGCGATCGTCAAACACGCGGCCCGTGGCCACGTTCATCAATTGATACTGGGTAGCTTGGAATTTCATATACACGTTTTTATAGTTTCACGAAGAGCCAGCCGTAGTAGCCGAAGAAGAGCAGGAGCATCAGGATGGCCTCCCAACGGTCGATCTGGTTGCGCTTGCCCGTGTAGGTCCACAGCCAGACAAGAATGGCGCTGAGCAGCAGGACGCCCAGGTCCACCCAGGTCAGGGCGAAGGTCGAGATCGGGATGACCAGGGAAGAGGTGCCCAGGATAAGCAGGATATTGAACACGTTGGATCCCAGGACGTTGCCCAGGGCCAGCTGGTCTTTCTTCTTGGCCGCCGCCACGATGCAGGTCGCGAGTTCCGGGAAGGAAGTTCCGCCTGCGAGCAGCGTGATGGCGATGAATTTGTCGGATACGCCCACGGCGCGGGCGATGTCCGTCGCGTTGTTCACGAAGAGCTGGCCGCCGAACACCAGGCCGGCCAGACCGGCCAGCACCAGTACGATGGCAAGTCCCAGGCTTTTGACTTTCTCCTCGACCGTTTCATCGGCGCCCTTGTCCGACTTGAAGCAGTACACCATATACGCCACGAACACGAGCAGGAACGCCACGCCTTCCCAGAAGGCGATCTTCTGGCCCGTCAGGGCGAAAGCGGCGAACAGGAAGGTCACCAGCAGGGTGATCGGAATGTCTCGCCGGCTGTTGGAGCGGGTCACGGCCACCGGAGCGATGGCTGCTGTCAGACCCAGGATGAGCAGGGTATTGAAGATGTTGGAACCCACCACGTTACCCACGGAAATGTCGGCGTTGCCCTGCAGGGCGCCGGTCAGGCTCACGACCAGTTCCGGGCAGCTGGTGCCGAAACCCACGATCGTGAGGCCAATCACAAATTCGCTGATGCCTGCCTTGCGGGCGATGGCGGACGCGCCGTCCACCAGCCAGTCCGCGCCGAAGACGATCAGCGCGAGTCCCACCAGCAGCAATACAATATTCAGAATCATTCTTCCGTCTCCTTTTCTCTCCGGTCCAGGCGGCACACGTTCTCCACGTGGAAGGTGTGGGGGAACATGTCCACAGGCTGGACAGCCGTAATCTTGTAGTCTTCGCTCATCATTTCCATATCCCGCGCCTGCGTGGCCGGGTTGCAGCTCACATAGACGATGCGCTCGGGAGCGGCCTGCAGGATGGTTTTCACCACGTCGGGATGCATGCCCGCGCGCGGCGGATCCACGATGATCACGTCCGGACGCTCGTGCTTCTCGACGAAGTCCGCCGTCAGGATGTCCTTCATGTCGCCGGCGTAGAATTCGCAGTTCGTGATGCCGTTGCCTTCCGCATTGACTTTCGCGTCCTCGATAGCCTCGGGCACGTATTCGATGCCGATCACGTGCTTCGCGCCGCGCGACACGAACTGTGCGATGGTGCCGGTACCCGTATAAAGGTCATAGACCAGCTCGTTTCCCGTCAGGGCCGCGAATTCGCGCGCCACCGTATAGAGTTTGTGGGCCTGGCCCGTGTTGGTCTGGTAGAAAGACTTGGGGCCGATCTTGAAGCGCAGTCCTTCCATTTCTTCATAGATGGCCGCTTCGCCGCTGTGCAGGATGCAGGTCTGGTCGCCGATAGTGTCGTTCTTCTTGCCGTTGATGACGTAGTAGAGCGAGCTGATCTGCGGGAATTCTTTCGCCACGGCATCCAGCAGGGGAGCACGCAGCGGAAAATCCTCGCCGAAACAGACGATGACCATCACCGCGCCGGCGTCCGTCGTGCGGACGAACATGTTGCGCAGCTGCCCGCGGTTCTCGCGGATGTCGTAGAAGGAGATGCCGTTGTCCAGGCAGAACTTCTTGATGAACAAGCGGATGGCGTTGGTCGGTTCGGGCTGCAGGTGGCAGCGCTCGATGTCCAGCACCTTGTCGAAATATTTCCCGACATGGAAGCCCAGGCCGGGGCCGACAGGAACGCCGGCGGCGATCTCCTCCGAGGTCATCCAACGCTTGTTGGATGCGGAGAATTCGAGTTTGTTGCGGTAGTAGCGGGTCTTGTCGGAGCCCAGGATGGGGCGGAACTCCGGCACCTCCAGGTGGCCGATGCGGGTCAGCTGGTCATAGACCTGGCGCTGTTTCGCGGCCAGCTGGATTTCGTAGGGGAGGGGCTGCCAGCGGCATCCGCCGCACACGGTAAAATGCTCGCAAAACGGCTCCAGGCGCTGCTCCGAAGGCTTTACGATCTTGATGATCTGACCTTCCAGCCAGGCCTTCTTCTTGCGGACCACGCGCACATTCACCACGTCGCCCGGCACGGCGAAGCCCACGAACACCACCTGCCCCTCCGGCGTGTGGGCAATCGCCTTGCCCTCCGCCGCCACCGCTTCGATGACGAGGTTCTCCAGAACAATATCCAGCTTGCTGTGTCGTGCCATGACTCCGGTACAAAATATCATACAAAGATAACATTTTTATCGACCGTTTCAATTATATTTGTAGAACAAACTATCGCCTTATGACACCACACAGATTCCTGACACTGTTTTCCTTATTGGTCATTTTCAGTCCCGCAACGTTTGCGGCGGGGAAGAAGGTGGCGACCTTCGTGCCGAAGGCGCCGGATTACGCGGATGCCACGATGTGGTATACCGTGGACGGAGACCCCGACGGGACGGGAGCGGACGTCTTCTACCTCGTGTCCACCTGGGAGGAGGACTGGACGGACAAGCGGGGTCGCGTCTCCCATTATGCGGACGTCTGGAATCCCGTGCACCGCGAGCGGATGGGGCGTGAGATGAGCGGCGTGGCGGCCTACATGGCGCCCGGGAACCGCTTTTGGGCGCCTTTCTACCGCCATACGACCATGGAAGCCTTCCTGACCCGGGACGAAGCCATCATCCACGAACGGGCGCGCCTCGCGATGGACGACGTCCGTGCGGCCTTCGACGCGTTCCTGAAGATGCGCGACAGCAGCCGCCCGCTCATCATCGCGGGCTTCAGCCAGGGCGGCATGGCCGTCGTGGAACTGCTCAAGCACATGGACAACGAGACGTACAAGCAGCTCGCTGCCGCCTACGTGATGGGCTACAAGGTGACGGCCCGGGATCTCGCTGAATGCAAGCATATCAAGGCCGCAGAGGGGGCGTCCGACCTGGGCGTGACCATCTGCTACAACACCGTCAAGGACGTGAAATACGTCCAGTCCGTCATCGCAGACACGCAGTTTGCCATCAACCCGGTGAACTGGCGCACGGACGCCACCCCGGCCGTCCTGTACGATACTGTCACCGTGACCCTGGCCCCGGCTTACCACGCCCTCGTGGTCACGGGCTATCCCGGCACGGAATACAAGCCCTACAAGGGGCTGATCAACGTGGGCGACCTCCACAGCGCCGAGCCGTGGCTCTACAGTGACTGCATCCGGGAGAACATGGCCCTGCGCGCCGCGGAATGGCGCCGCCTGAAGAGCCCCGTGCAGCCCTATTTCACCGTAGATCAGCTCCCTGACCTCATAGCGTGCCTGCCCGCGCCGCCCGACACGCTCAGCAACCAGTTCGGCTACGACATCCAGCGCTACTTCTGGGGCAAGACCCAGCGCATCGACGAGGCCCGGGTCGAGATGGTCAAGGGCGACGCCGTCTGGGGCTACCAGCCGCTGCTGGACCAGTTCGCCGAAGCCTTCGGGCTCCGGGTCAATCCGGAAGACACGCCGGAGATCTGGCGCCTGATGGAGACCGCGCTCACCACCACCGACCAGATGCGCGTGCAGCCCAAGGCCTACTACCATCGCAAGCGCCCCTTCGAGCGCTTCGGCGAGCCCACGCTGACCGGCGAGGATGACGAGCTGCGCGGGGAGGGGAGTTACCCTTCGGGCCACACCATGCGCGGCTGGTCAGCCGCCATGCTCCTGGCCGAGATCAACCCTGCGGCCGCCAACGCCATCTATGCGCGCGGCTGGCTCTACGGCGAGAACCGCGTCATCGCCGGCGCGCACTGGCAGAGCGACGTGGATGCCAGCCGCGTGGCCGCCAGCATCGGCGTTGCGGCCCTGCACACCAGCCCCGAATTCCTCGCACAGCTGGCCCGCGCACAGGAAGAATGCCGGCGGCTGCTGGGAAAATAGATTTAAGAACGCCATGTCCATCTTCCTGAAACAGACGGATCTCGCCGCACGGCACCGGGTGGACAGCCCGGAAGCGCTGATCGCTGCCGTCCGCGCCTGCGGCATCGTTCCCTTCTTCGAAAACCCCATCCCATGCTTTTCCATCGAGGAAATGACCCCGCGGGAATACTGGTTCGACGGGGAAGAAGAGACACTCGGTCCTTGGGACTGGAAGATTGACGCAGTCCAGACGGGGGAGATCGCCTACGGCAAATTCCTCTGCGGCGGCAAGGCCGCCTTCGCCACGGCGGACTGCTACCGCGACCTGCTGAACTGGCGGCGCGCGCAGCCGAAATATGCCCTCCGGCCAGGCGACCGGCAGGCATACGAAGCCATCTGCAACGCCGGCAGCCTCACGACCCGCGAACTGCGCCGCATCTGCGGTCTGAAAAAGGCCCAGATGGACGCCATCGCCACCCGGCTGGAGCAGCAGACCCGTCTGGTCATCGGCGACTTCGAACGCGTCTATAAAGGGCAGTTCCTCGAATACAGCGGCTGGCAGCTCGCCTCGCTCTGCCGCCCGGAAGACCTCTTCGAATACGACCTGGACGCTCCCTTCCGCAGCCCGGCGGAGTCCTACACCCGCCTCGCCGCCCGCATCCGCCAAACAGCCCCGGACGCCACTGACAGCCAGATCAAACAGCTTCTGCAATAAAACAGCAGCGACCGGCGCGTGAGGCGTGCGCGGCCTGCGCACGTTGGCCTGTGCTGTCGGGGGCCGTGCGTGGGGTGCGGGAGGAACGGTTGCTGCAAAAACAGAGAAGCCACAGACGGACAGGGATGCCCGGTAAGCGGGAAGCGTCCGGGCGCCCTGTCCGTCTGGCGTAAACTATTTCGGAGGATTCTTGATGGGAAGGCGCTGGGCATGGCCGGGCTCGATGGTCATGTAGGCCGCCCGGATATCCTTGGGCTCGATCTTGACCTCCCGGTTCACCGGCCGGTTCTCGTCCGACAGACGATGCGAAAACAGCCAGTCGTACGCCTGCTTCAGCAGAAAGACCCGCGCCAGAATCGAATGGTCGCAGCCCGTCAGCCAGGTAAACTGCAGGCGCCCGGACACCCCGGCCCTGGCCATCTTCTCCACGATGGTCGAAGAGAACGAAAGGGAAGTCACCGTGTCGCTCGTACCGTGCAGAATCCACAACGGAACGCCGCCCAGCGGCTCCACCTCGCCCGTATAACCCCCGCACATCGCAATGGCGGCCGCCACGCGGTCCGGATAGGCCGCGGCGAACTTAAACGTGCCCCAGCCGCCCATGCTGATGCCGAAACAATACAGCCGGTCGGGATCGTGGCGATAGCGGCTCATCACCCAGTTGACCACATGCATCAGCCGCTCGGCGTTCCAGCCGCCCGTCGTATTGCACTGCGGGCAGATCACCAGCGCATCAATCTTCTGGCCGCGCCGCAGCGCGTCCACGCAACCATACTTCGTGATTGTGCTCAACGAACTGCCGGCGAGACTCTTGCCATGCAGGCAGAGCAGGATGGGAAGGGGCTCCTCGGACGTCTCGTAAGAGTCCGGAACGTAGAGCAGGAAATTATAGCCGTTTTTGACCGAATCCCGGTAAGCATAGAGATTATCCGCCTGCAGGCGGGAAGCCGCAAGAATCGACACGAAAAAGGCCAATATGAGCGTATATCTCTTCACTTTAGCGGACGCGGAGCTTCTTGCCGAGACGCAAGGTGGATTTTTCAGTAATGCCGTTCAGATAACAAAGGTTCTTGACCGTCGTCCCGTATTTGCGCGCCAGCGCGTAGAGCGTGTCGCCGGAAACGATGGTATGATACACCGCCGAACCGTCGTCAGGCGGGGGAGGCGCCGTCGCGGAGCTGCCGGAAGAGGAAGAAGAGCTCTTCTTCGCCGGCTCCGCCGTACTCTCCTTGAGGATGGGGATCCGCACGGCAGAAGGCGTCACGGCATGCCAGGAGCCGCCTTCCGCCAGCACCAGCCGCTCTTTCGCATCGGGAACGGACAGGCCGCCGAGCGAATCGACCACCGCCCAGGTACCGTCCGCAAACAGGATGACGCGACGGTCGGCAGGGGAGAGGGAGAGCGTATCCGGGACGGCCACGGTATGCGTCAGCATATCCACGAGCGAGGCCACGGCCGACGAATCCGCCTGCCCGTCCGGAACGAAATCCGGAAGGATGCGGCGTGCGCCGAGGAAACGCTCCTTGTAATAAGTCTCCTTCAAGTTGGAAATGATTACGCCCGTACGGGCGGCATGGATGAAACTGAAATTGCGCCCGGTGCTGTCCAGGCCGATGAAGATGGCGGCATGCCCCATCTTGCGCTTGTTGGGCCGGGAGGCGAAAATCAAGATGTCGCCCTTCTGGAGATCGGACAGATTCCCGATCAACTCGCGGCCATTGCCCGCCTGCGCGGGAACCGTGCGGCCGAGCTCATAGCCGAACTTCTTGAAAACGAACTTCGTAAAGCCGGTACAGTCGAACACCTTGGGACCGTTGCCGCCATGCCGATAGGGGGTACCGAGCCAGTTGCGGGCCTCATCGATGATGCGGTCCGCCAACACGGAGGCCTCGACGCTGACGCTGTCAGCGGAAGAGGACCCACTCGTGGAGGGCTCTTGCGCCCGAGCCGTAAATCCCAGGCATAGGAGGCAGCCAGTCCAGATGATTGCGAATCTGTGCTTCAGCATACTCTACATCAAAAATATCCACGCAGTTGCCCGCGCAATCGCGTGCCTGCGAGGTCGTGAAAACATATTTCCCGTCGCGGGAAATGTCCAGACCGACGGGGTAGGAGTCAGCAGGAATCGTGCCGAGAAGTTTCATCTCCCGGGCGTCCACAATAGCCAGGCAGCTGCTGAAATTGCAGGCTGCGAAAATATAGTGGCCGTTGGGGGAGGCCTCGATGGTGCGCGCCCCGGCGGGTACCTTGCACGACACCCAGTTCTTGACGGTCACGGATTTCCGCTTGTCGCCGTCCAATGCGGCAATTTGATCTATAAAATCCTGTAATTCAATGCGTTGAATATACCCCGCATTGTTGATGCTACCATACAGGTAGCCGTTCTTGATGATCAGGTGGCGCAGGTTGGGTTTCACGCCCATGGCGCGGCCCAGGTAGCGGTTGGTCGTCAGGTCAATGACGGCGATGCCGCCACCGCCGCCCATGCAGCCCACGAACAGATAATGATTGTCCGGGGTGAACACCGTCCCGCGCAGGCAGTAGCCGCTGTTGACGTCGCGGTCCACCGATACCGTGAGGCTGAAGTTGAGTTTCAGCTGATAATCCACAACCAGACACGCAATGTAGTGCCAGTCAGCGGGTTCGTCGCTGGAAATGTCCAGCAGGCCGACGGTATTGTTGCCCCAGTGCGTCACCACCAGGCGGGTGCCGTCGGGGGAGACGGCCACCATCTTGGGCAGGGGACCGGTCTCGAACATGCGGATGATCTCGTCCGTTTCCGTGTCGATCACGGCCATCGCGGACGGCTCCTGCGCATTGAGATCGAAGTTGCGGCGGTAATACGGCACCCAGAGGTAGCGTCCGCCGTGCGAAAAGGTGCTTTCGACGGGTTTTCCCGTGAAAGTATCCGTGTCATCATAGTGATGTCCGTACGAAAATAGGCCGCTGGAAGGCGCCCAGAGGGCTTTATCGTCTTTCGTAAAGCTATGCTTGATGACCTTGATCTTCTCGTTCGTCGCGAAGTCATAGACGACGGTTTTCGCGCCCTCGAGCGAATTCACATAGTATTTCTTGCCGGACGGATGGATATTGACGGATTTGGGCGAATGAATGTCCCGGTCGAGCGTCTGCGTCTCCGCCAGGTTGAACTGCTGCTTGCGCGTCAAGAAAGTCACCTTGATCCCGTCACCCGTCCAGCTCGTACCGAAATCCGGATGTACCTCCGGCGGCTGCGCAGCAACGACCGTCGTCGCGAACAACAGCAGGGGAACCAGGTAAACCTTCACACTACTTAACATAATATAAATTGTGTAACAGAAGGGGAAGCGGGTCATAACGCCCGCTTCGCGTCAACGGGACCGGCATAGATGCCCAGGAAAATCTTGCGGAGCTCAGCCTGATCGAGCCGACGCTCCAGTTTTCCGAGCTTATGCGCCATATACTTCACGAAATCCGCCAATTCCTGCGCATCGTACTTGCCGGCATCCAGGAATTCGGATTTGCCGTACAACAGATCGTGCGCCATGTAATTCGTCTTCCAGAGCCGGTATCCTTCGATGATGCGGCGGTCCACCGCATGACGGATCTCCTGATAACGGTCGTTCTTCTCGCACTTGGAGGCTTCATGGATCTCCTCCGGCGTCAGCGGTGAACCAATCTCCAGGTGGATGTGCCCTTTCTGCTGCCGGATACCGGTCATGATGCTGTGCAGGTCTTCCTTCGGTTTCTTCTTGTACGGTCCGTCCCGACGCATGAGCACCTCGCGCGCCTTGCGGGAGTCGCAGGACTCGTATTCGTAGGAGATGCTCATCGGGACGATGTTCAGCTCCAGGAAATTCTCCTCAAAAGTACCCTGTCCGCTCATGTCGAACATCTTCAAAAGACCCTGTTCAGTAGTGTCCAGGCCATTTTTCGTCCGTCCTTCCCGCTGTGCGATCCAGATGGACGCGCGATCGGAAACGATGCTCTCCCGGATGTACTGGGACAGCATCTGGGAACTCAGGTACAACTGACGGGCACCGATGCCGCGGATCACCTTGATCATGCGGTTCGAGCGCATCAGATCTTCTATCAACTGACTGGTAATCAGGTTGGAGCCAACACAGATTTCCGTATAAGGAAGCCCGTTCGCGTGCATGACATGCTGGATCAACGCAGGATCCAGCACGATGTCGCGGTGGTTCGACACCGCCAGGAAACGGCCCTTGATCCCACGCAGGTTCTCCACGCCGCTGCAGGTGAAGCCCGTCGAGGTTTTCGCGAGTACGGCGTCGATCACACCGATCATCACCTCGTCCTGGAACTGGTCGATGCTGCCGATCCCGCGCAGCATGCGGCTGAGCGTGGATGCCGGCAGGTCGGAGAAAAGATACTTGGAGATCACGGGCATCATCGGATGCCGTGAAATGCGACCCATCGCCGCTACGGCTTCGTCATCGGTATAGGGGCGAATATCGCCAAAATCAGCATTATTAATCATTGCGGCCCAAAGTTACACAATCAACGGCGGAAAAGCAAAGATGAATCGCCGTAACTGAGGAATCTGAAATCATTTGCGAGCGCATAATCGTAGATTGTATGCCAGTCTCCCTTCACGAAAGCGGAAATCAGCAGCAGCAGCGTACTCTGGGGCTGATGGAAATTGGTCACCATCGCATCCACCACACGGAACTGGAATCCGGGCACGATGATGATGCGCGTACCCACTTTCAGTTCCTGTAAATGATTGTCATCCAGATATTTGACAATTGCATCCAGCGCTTCTTCCAGGGATGCGCCGTATTCGCGCGTGTAAGGCGCCCACTGGTCCACGTCGAGCGGGCTCCCCTGCTCCAGGCAGCTGACGCCTACGTAATATAAGGACTCCAGCGTGCGCACGGAAGTCGTTCCGACAGCCACGACCGGCCGCTTCGCATCCCGCAGGCGGCAAAGCAACTCGCGGCAGACCACGAAGGGCTCGCGGTGCATCGGATGCTCCGAAACAAGCGAACTCTTGACGGGCAAAAACGTGCCTGCGCCCACGTGCAGGCAGACATTTTCGATATCGATCCCCTTCGCGGCGATGTCGTCCAGCACGCGCTGCGTGAAATGGAGACCTGCCGTCGGCGCGGCCACGGAACCGCGTATGTGCGCGTAGAGCGTCTGGTAGCGTTCCAGGTCGATCGCCTCCGTGTCGCGGTTCAGGTACGGCGGGATGGGCACGCGCCCGCAGCGCTCCAGCACGACGGAAAAAGGAGAACCGCCCTGCCAACGGAACTCCACCACACCCGTCTGGCCGTCGCGGCCGATCAGGCGCGCGGTCAGCGCGAGGTCGTCCCAGTCCGGGGAATCCACGTCCAGGGTCAGGAATTCATCCGTCTTGAGGCGTTTGGAATTGCCGATTACGCATTTCCAGCGGCAGCATTCCGTGGCGGCGAAGATCGTATTATATTCGGCCGGTGTATCGGGTTCAAGGCAGAAAATCTCGATATGGGCGCCGGTAGGACGGCGAAAAAAGAGACGCGCAGGCACCACTTTCGTGTCGTTGAATACCATCAAAGCGCCTGCTGGAAGTTCTTCGGCTAGATTTCGGAATATGCGTTCGCGGACTGAACCGTCGCGGTAAATCAGCAATTTCGATGCATCACGCTCGGGAAGGGGATATTTCGCAATCCTTTCGTCCGGGAGCGGATAGGAATAATCTTCAATATGAAGCTCGGGAATCATGTTGCAAAGTTAATGCATTTTACCGTCGAAGACAAACCGAAAATTGTCAACATTTGTAAATTTCGCGTTAACTTTCGGAGAGTTTACAAATGTTTTATCAACAGGGCGACAGGTCTGTTTAAAACCATCATAAGTAAACTTTATCTTCGGAAAATAGTAATATTAATATACGGAAAATCAGTAATTTAGATAATACCAAATAATGCAAACATACATGTTGATTTCTCCCCCGCTCCCCTATTTCCAGGCAATGCCGGGTAGAACAAAGATTGAAAACTATAACTAATTAACATAGTATCAAGAGTTAACGCATATTCTTATAAAATATTACTTCAATATTGTTTTCAACACCCTATTGACAATGCGTCAACAATTGCCATTTGTAACACTTGACAATCTCTTTCAAATGTTTTACTTTTGTAAACAAATCGTTTAGAAAAATGAACACGCGTCTGCAACAGTTTTTGGCCGCAGAAAATATCAGCCAAGCCCAGTTCGCTGAGACGATCGGCGTCGCAAGAGCCAGCGTCTCCCATATTCTGTCGGGAAGGAACAAACCGGGCTTTGATTTTCTCGAAAGTATGGTGCGCCACTACCCTAGCCTGAATTTTGAGTGGCTGCTCACGGGCCAGGGAAAGATGTACAGCCCCGCAAAAACGGCCTCAGGCGCCGCTGCAGATGCGATTTCTCCCCTTCCCTCCGACACGGAACGGGATCTGTTCTCCGAGGCCGGATACCGGCAGGAAAAGTCATTTCCATCCCCTATTTCGCAGCAAAATACTTCAATCAATAGATTAGATAATAGTAATCAACTATTTATTAATGAAAAACATATTACAAGGATTACTATTTTCTACTCGGACGGGACTTTCCAAGAAATAGAATAATTCTTATCTTTGCCGTATGGGATTGTACAGCATACTCGTCCGGCCATTCGTCCGAAACGCGGACATCGAGAAAGCCTCCAAGTTCGCCCTCCGGTACTTCGAACTCAATGAAAAGATACCGGGAGGCCGACTGATCAGCCGCTGGATCCACAACAACCGCCCTACCGGTCTTCAACGGGAGGTGTTCGGGCTGGATTTCTACAATCCCATCGGCCTGAGTGCAGGTCTGGACATCTATGGCGAGCTCTACAATGACCTGAATAACCTGGGTTTCAGCTTCTCGGAGATCGGTCCCATGAACGCTGACGGCGTTCGCCGGGCTATCCGGCGCATCCAGCAGGACCCGCAGAACGACATTCTGGCCGCCTGTATCCACTCAGATTTCCTGACGGCATTCACCCTGGCCTATGATTTTTGCGATTTCTTCGTCATCGACCTGAGTGCGAATCCGTCCACCGACGTCCTCGATCCCCTGCTGGACGCCCGCCTTGCGGAAGACATCTACAAACCCATCGTCGTCAAGCTTCCCAAGACGCTTCCACCCTCGGAAACTGAAGATCTGCTGGATTATTGCCAGATGAACCGCATTGACGGAATCGAGGTCCAGAGTCTCGAACAGATCCGCCACATCGCCTCTTATACATCCGGACGCATGCCCATCATCGCCGATATCGTCATCGAAACGCCGGAACAGGCCGCTGAAGCCTTGGAGGCGGGTGCGTCCCTTGTTGAAGTACGCGACGGACTGGTCCGCCAGGGCCCCCGCTTCGTCAGCAAAATCCAGAAATACCTCTTAAATTTGGTCAAAAATGAGCGAAGCAATCCAAGAGAAGATAGCCCGACTACTGAAGAATAGCGGCAAGACCCTCAGCGCCGCCGAATCCTGCACCGGCGGGCAGATCTCCCACCTGATCACGACCATATCCGGCTCCTCATCCTATTATCTGGGATCCGTTACCTCCTACGCCGTTTCCGTCAAGGAAAACGTACTCGGCGTTCCGCACAAAGCCGTCGTTGAAAAAGGACTCGTCAGCAGCGAAGTCGCCTCCGCCATGGCGGAGGGTGTCCGGCGCCTGACCGGCAGCACCTACGCCGTCGCTACGACAGGTCTGGCGGAAGGTGCGGACGAGTTCGGCAATCCGGAAGGAACCGTGTGGATCGGAGCCACCGGTCCAGCCGGTACGATCACCCGGAAATACCACTGCGACCTGGGAAGAAAAGGCAACATCCGCCGATTTGCGAACGTTGCACTTCATTTTCTGGCGTCCTATATCGAGAAGGATTCAAACAAGAGATAATCAATAAGTAAAACAAAAGTGTTAATACTTATAACATTTTTGTTAACCCCTTATTCAATCAGCAATCCCCACTCTTCAGTCTTGGCATCCAGGTCCCGCTTGCACTCCAGGTACTCGCGGGTCAAATCCATGATGTCGTCCTTCTCCGTCGGCGCCGCCAGGATGGTTTCGATCTCCTTCATCCGGGTCTCCAACTTGCCGATTTCACATTCAAGCCAGGAGATGCGGTTCTTCTTTTTGCGGTCCATGCGGGACTCCTGCTTCCGCTCCTCATAGGCCGCTTTCTTCTGCAGATCCTCCTGCTTCGGCGCCGCCTGTGCCTCCGACTTTCGCTCCAGCTCCTGCAGGGTCTCCAGCTTGCGCTTCGCAAGGAAATCGGACACCGTACCCAGGTGCTCCCTGACCTGACCGTCGCGGAACTCGTACATCTTGTCCACCAGCCCGTCCAGAAAGTCGCGGTCGTGCGAGACCACGATCAGCGTGCCGTCGTAGGCCTTGAGCGCCTGTTTCAGGATGTCTTTCGACTTGATGTCCATGTGGTTGGTCGGTTCATCGAGGGCCAGCAGGTTGTAGCTCTGCAGCATCAACTTGGCCATGCCCAGGCGGGCGCGTTCGCCGCCGGACAGCACGGACACGCGCTTGTCGATGTCCTCGCCGCGGAAGAGGAACTGCGCCAGCAGATCACGCAGCTTGCTGCGGATATCCCCCACCGCGATGCGGTCGAGCGTGGAGAAGACGGTCTCGTTCTTGTCGAGGATATCTTCCTGATTCTGCGCATAATAGCCCAGCTGCACGTTGTGCCCGAGCCGGGCTTCTCCGCTGATCGGTTCCAGCTCCCCCGCAATCACGCGCATCAGCGTCGTCTTGCCTTCGCCGTTGCGCCCGATCAGGGCGACCTTTTCCCCCCGCTTGATTTCCACGTCCGCGTGGCGGAAAACGACCTTCTGGGGATATCCGACCGTAAGGTCCGTCCCCTTGAAGACGACGTCGCCCGCACGCGGCGCCGGCGGGAATTTCACCGTCAGGCGCGCGTTGTCCGTCTCGTCAATCTCGATGCGGTCCAGCTTCTCCAGCGCCTTGATGCGGGACTGGACCTGGTTGGATTTCGTGGGCTTGTATCGGAAGGTATTGATGAACTCTTCCGTCTTCTGGATCATCCGCTGCTGGTTCTCATAGGCGGCCACCTGCTGCTGCAGGCGCTCCGCACGGAGTTCCAAGTATTTGGTATATGGGACTTTATAGTCATGGATATGGCCCAGCATCACCTCCACGGTACGGTTCGTGACCGTGTCGAGGAAGCGGCGGTCGTGGCTGACGAGCAGCAGGGCGCAGCGGCGCGCCTTCAGATAATCCTCCAGCCACTCGATGGACTCGATATCCAGGTGGTTGGTCGGCTCGTCAAGCAGCAGCACGTCCGGCTGCTGGAGCAGGATCTTCGCCAGCTCGATGCGCATGTTCCAGCCTTGGGAGAAGGTCTCCGTCAGGCGGCCCAGTTCGTCGTCCAGGAAGCCGAGTCCCAGCAGGGTCCGGCGCGCCTGAACCTCCGGCGGCTCGCTGTGGCTCATTTCCAGCCGGTCATTCAGGCTGGTCAGGCGCTCGATCAGTTCCGCGTAAGCGTCTGATTCATAATCCGTACGCGTCTCGAGCTCGTGCGTTACGGAGGCGATCTCCCGCTCAATCTCCGCCGTGCCGGCGAAGGCAGTCATCGTCTCCTCGAGGACGCTGCGGCCCCGGTGGTGCTCCATAATCTGGGGCAGGTAGCCGACGGTCAGGTCGCGCGGCTTGTCAATGCGGCCGGAAGTCGGATTCTGCTGGCCGCAGATCAGTTTCAGGATGGTGGAC
This sequence comes from Bacteroidales bacterium, assembly GCA_017535125.1. Next base: position 64,662 of record JAFXUS010000018.1, read on the forward strand.
TTCCCCGCCCCGTTCTTGCCCACGAGGCCGATCTTGTCGGTCTCGCTCACATGGAAGTTGATCTTGTCCAGCAGGACAAAACCTCCATACGCAACTGTCACATCCTCAATCGATATCATACAAAAAACAGTTCATCAAAGTATTCAGGTCGGTGGAAGTCGGGCTTCGACGTGGCGATGGGCGCCCAACTGAGGTAATGCGGGACCGGCAGGCGGTCGCCGCATTTATAGAAATTGCCCCGGGCGTGCAGGCCCGTAAAGGATTTCAGGTCAAAGGTGGACGCCGGAATGTCCAGCGCCAGCTCCCAGGCCGTCGGCTCCTCCCGCAGGCCAAATGTCTCCATCCCGAGCGACGGGCGACGCAAAACGCCCGAATAAGCCGTTTCCGGCAGGATTTCACGGCCGTGACGGCCCTCGCCGCGGCAGAGATACATCTTGCCCGTACAGGTGCATTCCAGGTTGTAATACAGCCCGTCTTCGCGCGGCGCGAAGAAGAACTCCACGCACGAATCCTCCCAGGCATGCTCCCGATCGGCCGCGCAGACCGCCCGCACGGCCTGCTCCTGCACGTGGAAATGCAGGTGCAGCGCATCCCCGGAATGGAAGATGTCGAACGACACCTCCGGGCGGTACGGGAAGGCCTCCGGCCAGTTCAGGCAGGCTATTCGCTCCTTTCGGGGCTCTCGGGTGACTTGGAGCATAGCAGGATGGACAATTCGTACAGGAAATAAAGCGGGAAGGCCAGCACGAACATGGAGAAGGGGTCGGCCGGCGTGATCAGGGCGGCCAGCACAAGCACGATGACGACCGCATAGCGGCGGCCCTTGCGCAGCGTCCTGCGGCCCAGCACGCCCAGGCGGTTCAGCACCAGCACCACGGACGGGAACTCGAAAGCGATGCCGATCAGCAGCACCATCGAGAAAAACATCGACATGTAGGAGCCGATCGTGATGGTGTTCGAAACCGTGTCGCTGACCGTATAATTCATGAAAAACTGCAGGCAGACCGGCAGGACGATGAAATAGCCGACCGCCACGCCCAGGTAGAACAGCCCCGTGGACAGTGCGAAAGCCGTCCGGACGGGCCGCTTCTCCCCCGCATACAGCGCCGGTTCCAGGAACTTCCACAGCTCCCAGACGACATACGGGAACGCCAGCACCACACCCACGGCGAACGACGCCTTGAGGTGCACGAAGAACTGCGCGCTCACTTCCACGTTGATCAGCTGCATCGAGAAATCCCAGCCCAGCAGGCGGTAGATGCAGAAATCCGGGCGCGACGGTGCGAGGACGATGCCGTCGAACAGGACCGTTTTGAAAGCGAAGCCCAGGACGGAGCAGAGGCAGACGGCACCCAGCGAGCGGAACAGCGTCCCCCGCAGAACGTCGAGATGATCCCAGAAGGACATCTCCCGGTCGGTGCCCGCCCCAGCCACCTATTCGGCCTTGGGCGTTTCGTCGGACTTGGGGGCCGCTTTGGGGGCGTCGGTCTGGTTGACCTGCTCGTCAACCTCGTTCATGCCTTCCTTGAAACTCTTCACGCCCTTGCCCACGCCCTTCATCAACTCGGGAATCTTCTTGCCGCCGAATATCAGGACAAAGACCAGGATGATGAGGATGAGCTCCCACGTACCGATAAACAAAGGATATACAAACATAAGCCACAGGGGGTTAATTCATGGTTTGGAGCGAAGCCTCCAGGGCTTCGATGCGCGCCAGCGCGTCCGCCTCCTTCTTGCGCTCGCCGGCGATCACGGCCTCGGGCGCATGCGAGACGAACTTCTCGTTGGACAGTTTCGCACGGACGCCCGCGAGGAACTTGCGCTGATGCTCGAGTTCGGCCAGCAGTTTGGCCTTCTCCTCGTCCGCGTTGACGAAGCCCGCCAGCGGAATGCTCATCTTGATGGTGCCCACGAGGAAGGACACGGCGGCACCTTCCGCGGCGCCGGCCTGGATCATACCCACGTTGGCCGCCTTCTTGACGACAGGCAGCAGCTCGTCGGAGAACTCGCCGTTGATGAAGAGGTCGAGCGTCTCCTTCGGAGCGATCTGCTTCTGCGCACGGACGGCACGGATGGAGATGATGGCTTCCCGCGCCTGTTCGAAGCGGGACAGGAACGCAGCGTCGTACGGACCGGCCGCCGGCGTGCGCTCGAACATGATGGTCTCCCCGTCCCGGCGCGGCTCCATGGCCTGCCAGAGTTCCTCGGTGATGAAAGGCATCACCGGGTGGATGAGCTTGATGAGCTTCTCGAAGAAGAGCACCGCGGACTCGTAGGTGCGACCGTCCACGGCCTTGCCGTATTCCGGCTTCACCAGCTCCAGGAACCAGCTGCAGTAGTCGTCCCAGAAGAGCTTGTAGATAGCCATCAGGGCATCGTTGATGCGGAACTTCGAATAGTGGTCCTCGACCGTCTCGATGGTCTTGGAAAGCAGGTTGTCGAACCATTTCACGGCCACGCGGGCCGCTTCCGGCTGCTCGGCGCCCTTGTCCACGTTCCAGCTGCTCACCAGGCGCCAGGCGTTCCAGATCTTGGCACAGAAGTTACGTCCCTGCTCCACCTGCGACTCGTCGTAGAGGATGTCGTTGCCGGCGGAAGCGCAGAGCAGCATGCCGAGCCGGACGGCGTCGGCGCCGTATTTCGCAATGAGGTCCAGCGGATTGGGGCTGTTGCCCAGGGTCTTGGACATCTTGCGGCCGATCTTGTCGCGCACGATGCCCGTGAAATACACGTTGCGGAACGGCACGTCGTGCATGAACTCGTCGCCGGCCATGATCATGCGGGCCACCCAGAAGAAGATGATGTCCGGGCCGGTCACCAGGTCGTTGGTCGGATAGTAATAGGAAAGGTCGCGGTTCGCCTTGTGGTCCGGATGGCCGGGCAGTTCGGGATCGAACACGGAGATCGGCCAGAGCCAGCTGGAGAACCAGGTGTCCAGCACATCCTCGTCCTGCTTCAGGTCGGCGGCCGTCAGGGCCGGATTAATCTTCTGCGCCGCTGCAAGGGCCTTTTCGGCCGTCTCCTCGACCACCACCTGTCCGTCAGGCAGGTACCAGGCCGGGATGCGCTGCCCCCACCAGAGCTGGCGGGAAATGCACCAGTCGCGGACGTTCTCCATCCAGTGGCGGTAGGTATTGCGGTACTTGTCCGGAATGAACTTGATGCGGCCGGACTCGACGTGGTCGAGGGCGCGCGCAGCCAGGTCCTCCATCTTGAGGAACCATTGGGCGGAAAGCTTCGGCTCGATCACGGCGTCGGTGCGCTCGCTGTAGCCCACCGGCGAGGTGTAGTCCTCGATTTTGACGAGGTTGCCGGACTCTTCCAGCATCTTCGCGATCTTCTTGCGGGCCACGAAACGGTCCTCGCCCACCAGGATCTGCGCCTGCTCGTTCAGGCGGCCGTGATCATCGATGATGTCGAGGATCGGGAGGTTGTGGCGCAGGCCGATCTCGTAGTCGTGTGCGTCATGCGCGGGCGTCACCTTGAGGCAGCCCGTACCGAAGTCCATCTCCACGTAGTCGTCCTCGATCACCGGGATTTCCCGGTTGATCAGCGGGATGAGCACCTTCTTGCCGCGTAGCCAGTGATGGCGCTCGTCGGCCGGATTCACGCAGATGGCGGCGTCCGCCATGATGGTCTCCGGACGCGTGGTGGCGATCACGAGATACTGGTCCGTGGGGTTGCCTTTTCCGTCGGAGACGTAGTATTTCAAGTGGTAGAAATGGCTCTGGGTGTCCTTGTGGATCACTTCGTCGTCGCTGATGGCAGTCAGCGCCACCGGGTCCCAGTTGACCATGCGCACGCCGCGGTAGATCCAGCCTTTCTTGTAGAAATGGCAGAAGGTCGCGATTACGGCGTCGGACAGGGCCGGCTCCATCGTAAAGCGGGTCCGGTCCCAGTCGCAGGAGGCGCCGAGCTTGCGGAGCTGCTGCAGGATGATGCCGCCGTGCTCCTCTTTCCACTCCCAGGCATACTTGAGGAACTCCTCGCGCGAAATGTCCTCCTTGGAGATGCCCCGCTCCTTGAGCCGGGCCACGACCTTGGATTCCGTTGCGATGGAGGCGTGGTCGGTGCCGGGCACCCAGCACGCGTTTTTGCCGTCCATGCGGGCCTTGCGGATCAGCACGTCGTTGAGCGTGTTGTTGAGCACGTGGCCCATATGCAGGATACCCGTCACGTTGGGCGGCGGAATGACGATGGTATAGGGTTCGCGATTGTCCGGTTCAGAGTGGAAACACCTGTATTTCAGCCAGTAGGCGTACCACTTGTCCTCCACTTCGGAGGGGTTGTATTTTGCACTAAGTTCCATAACCTACAAAAGTACGCAAAAAAAATATTAAAAGCGGTGTTTCATCCTTTGATAATTTCAAAAATGCTTGTTAACTTGGCAGTCCAAACCAAACACTAACCCGCAAAACCATCTTCTTATGGCAAGATTCAAATGTACCGTATGTGGCTATGTCCACGAAGGCGATGACGCCCCCGCCGTATGCCCGCGCTGCAAGCAGCCCCGCGAGAAATTCGTAGAGATGCTCGGAGGCGGCAACTACCGCCCCGTCGAGCCCGCCGCAGCCGCGGCCGCCGCTCCCGCTTTCGGAGCCGCACAGCCCGCCGGCCGCAGCCTGACCGGGACCAAGACGGAGAAGAACCTCCAGGAGGCCTTCGCCGGCGAGTCCCAGGCACGCAACAAATACACCTATTTCGCCTCCAAGGCCCGCAAGGACGGCTACAACCAGATCGCCGACATCTTTGAGGAAACTGCCAACAACGAGAAGGAGCACGCCAAGATGTGGTTCAAATACCTCCATGGCGGCCAGGTCCCTTCCACGCCGGAGAACCTCTCCGCAGCCGCGGCCGGCGAGAACTTCGAGTGGACGGACATGTACGCCCGCATGGCACGCGAAGCGCGTGAGGAGGGCTTTGCCGAGATCGCCCAGAAGTTCGAAATGGTCGGTGCCATCGAGCGCCACCATGAAGAGCGCTACCGCAAGCTCCTGAAGAACGTCAACGAACGCAAGGTCTTCTCCAAGGACGGCGACGTGATCTGGCAGTGCGCCAACTGCGGCCACATCGTCGTGGGCAAATACGCCCCCGAAGTCTGCCCGGTCTGCGACCATCCGCAGAGCTATTTCCAGGTCGAAGCGACGAATTACTAGTCCCGGATCAGGTCCGGGATGGCGCGTAAAAGCGTCCTAAGGGAGGGCGGTCCGTTCGGGCCGCCCTCCGTGTCGTATTTTTGTGTATCTTTGCATATCGACACACAATGAGATATGGAAAACAACGATAACAAGAAGCAGCTCAACTTCGACCTCAAGCCCGAGGTCGCCCAGGGCACCTACTCCAACCTCGCGATCATCAGCCATTCCCGCAGCGAGTTCATCATCGATTTCGCAGCCATGCTCCCCGGCCTTCCCAAGCCGGAGGTGCGCAGCCGCATCTTGATGACGCCCGAGCACTGCAAGCGCCTGCTGAACGCGCTCTCGGAGAACATTTCCCGCTACGAAGCCCAGTTCGGCCCCGTTTCGCTCGGCAACGCCGAACAGAAAGGTACGTTCAACCTCGCCGACTTCGCACCCAATGGCACTAAATCTTAAGAACATCAAGGCCATTGCCTACGATCTGGACGGCGTGGCGACGGACGGCAGCATCATTCCCTTCGGCCCCACCCCGGACGACCTGGTCCGCATCGTGAACGCCAAGGACTCCTTCGCCTCGCGCTTTGCAGCCCACCAGGGCTTCATCATGGCCGTCATCTCCGGAGCCGAGACCCCGGCGCTGCGCAGCCGCTGCATCCATATGGGTATCCGGGAAGAGAACCTTTTCCTCGGCGCCCGGGGCAAACTCAAGTATTTCAATGAGTTCTGCAGGAATAACGGCCTGCAGCCGTCCGAGGTGGCCTATTTCGGCGACGACATCCCCGACACCCAGGTGCTGCGCGCATGCGGCCTCGGCATCGCTCCGGCGGACGCCGCCGAGGAAGCCAAGGCGGCCGCGGACTACGTGACGAAGCTGCCGGGCGGCCGCGGGTGCATCCGCGAAGGCATCGAAATGATACTCAAGGCCCAGGACAAGTGGCAGTTTGACGAAGATCACTACGACCAGATATATTGAACATGAAACGCATCATTCTCGGCAGCAACTCTCCGCGCCGCAGGGAACTCCTCGCGGGACTGGAAATAGATTTTACGGTCGATACCGGCAACACCTTCAAGGAACGCGTGGAGCCGGGCCTGGAAGCGCATGAAGTCCCCCGCCGGCTGAGCGCCGGCAAATCGCACGGCTTTCACCGGCCGCTGGAGGCGGATGAGGTGCTGATCACCTCCGACACGGTCGTGATCGTGGAGAATGAAGTGCTGGGCAAGCCGCGCAACCGGAAAGATGCCGTCAACATGCTGCACAAGCTGTCCGGCCGCGTGCATGAAGTGGTCACGGCCGTGACCCTGCGCAACGTCTCGAAGGAGTTCACCTTCAGCGTTTCCACGCGCGTGCATTTCGAGGAACTCTCCGAAGCGGAAATCGAGCACTACGTCGATCAGCACAAGCCTTTCGACAAGGCGGGCGCCTACGGCATCCAGGAATGGATAGGCTACGTGGGCATTTCCTCCATCGAAGGTTCCTTCTATAACGTCATGGGCTTCCCGGTCCACCGGGTGTGGCACGAACTGCAGCGCTTTCTCTGAGACAAGGGGGTATAAAAAAGAAATGAGTTGGTACCATCGCGGCAACAACTCATACTAACCACATAATTAATAACACTAAAACTAATAACCAATAGGTTGATGGGCCAGAACGGTCACTTGCTCAACCCGAATGCAAAGGTACAACAAAAAATTGAATCTGCAAATTTTTTTTGAAAAATTTTTAATAATTTATTTCGGCGCTGATTTTCAGCGTCTTACAATTTAAGAAAAAATTTAAGTGCTTGAGTTTTGGCACTTTTTATCTATATTCGCGCTAAATACGTGTACTATGAGCCCTGAAATCATCTCGACCATCGACAGCATCAACGTCACGATGAACGCCGGCGGCATGAACACCATCAACATCGTCCTGGCTTTCGTCATGTACGGCGTGGCGCTCGGCATCAAGCCGAAAATGTTCGCCGAAGTCTTCAGCAAACCCAAGTCCCTGATCATCGGCGTATGCTGCCAACTCATCCTGCTGCCGCTGTTCACCTTCCTGCTGGCCCTGGCCTTCGGGCACTGGATCAGTTGGACCATGGCGCTCGGCATGATCCTGGTCGCCTCCTGCCCCGGCGGGAACATTTCCAATTTCATGAGCTCACTCTCCAAGGCGAACATCGAGCTGTCCGTCAGCCTCACGGCCATCAGCACGGCCCTGGCCATCCTGATGACCCCGTTCAATTTCTGGCTCTACGGCAACCTCTACCTGCATTTCGCCGAGATTTCCGGCGACGTCCCGCAGCTTGCGATTCCCCTCTGGGACGTGTTCAAGACCATTTTCATCCTGCTGGGCATTCCCCTGACGCTCGGCGTGCTCACGGCCCGTTTCCTGCCCAAGGTGGCCGAGAAGATGAAGAAACCGATGCAGTGGTTCAGCATCATCTTCTTCATCGCCATGGTGGTACTCTCCTTCATGGGCAACATCGAGGCCTTCCTGAAGTGCGTGAAATACATCTTCCTGGTCGTCCTGATCCACAACCTGCTGGCCCTCAGCATCGGTTTCGGCATGGGCAGCGCCTTCAAGGTCCCCAAGAAGGACCGCAGGACCCTCACCATCGAGACCGGCATCCAGAACAGCGGACTGGGCCTCGTCCTGCTGCTCGGAACCAACCTGTTCGCCGGGTTCCCGCCCCATGGCGGCACCCTCGTCATAACGGCCTGGTGGGGCATCTGGCACATCATCAGCGGCCTGACTGTCAGCACCGTCTTCAACCGCTACGAGCACAGCCACAATATCTGACGCATGGCGAAAATCTGGGAGCCGTATCGCGGTTATACCCGCTGCCGCCGCTATACCGATTTCATTACACGAAGTTGTTTCCGTTCCATCCGCATCGAGGGTATGGAGCGTATTCCCCGCGAAGGGGCTGTGCTGCTGGCTCCCAACCACTGCGCCACGCTGATGGACCCGATGCTGCTGCTCCTGCTGCGGCCGGACCGCAGCCCCATCGCCTACGGCGCCCGTTCCGACATCTTCGCGAATCCGCGTACGGCCAAAATTCTGCGCTGGCTACGCATCGTACCCCTCGCGCGCGAACGCAACGGGCTGGCTGAGGTCGCCAAGAATTACGAGGTCTTCGACGAGATTGTCGATTGCCTGGACCACGACGTCCCCTTCTGCATGTATGCCGAGGGGACGCACCGCGCCGAGCGCGGCTTGCTGCCGCTGAAAAAAGGCCTTTTCCGCGTCGCGAAAATGGCCTCCGACCAGCTTGAGAAGCCGGTTTACATCTATCCGATCGGTACTTGCTACGAGGATTTCTTCCGCGGCCAGACCCGTGTGCGCATGCGCGTCGGCGAGCCGATGGAGATCGGCGCAGAATTCGCGAAGCGAACGGGGAAACCGGAGGCGGAGATCTACCGGGAGCTGTGCGAAGAGCTGCGCGGGCGTATCATCGCCCAGATTGGCGAACCGTTCGAACGACGCGGCGGCTGCCTATGGCTACGCATCCCGGCGGCACTGTTGTCCCTGCCGCTTTTCGCCGTCTGCGCCGTGGGCGCCCTGCCCATCTGGCTCCCCTACCTGCTCATCATGCGCGGCATAAAGGACAAGGCCTGGTCGCATACCGTCCGCTTTGCGCTGCACTTCGTCCTGCCGCTATTCCTCCCCTTCCACGTCGGGTTCGAGCGGCTGCTTAACTTCTACGCGTCTCTTCAGCCTCTTCCTGGACGCCGGGGCGCCTAGGATCTTCCTGATGCCCCGTATCAGCCCGATGCCCGCATCCGTCAGGGTGGAGGTCGGGATCAGATGGCTGATCAGGTTGGTGGGCCGCAGGGAATCCAGCAGATGAACTGACTCTTTGCGGATATTCCTTCCGGCTACTTTCTGTTCCGTCTTGATATGCAGGATAGCCTTCTCCAGCTCATCGGCCGTCTGGATCTTTCTGTATTTGCTACTCATCTTCGCCGTCGTAAAAAATCTCGATAAACAGTTTGACAAACATGTCGCGGAACAGTTTCTGCCGGTTCAGCCACAGGATGGCCAGGACCAGCACGAAGACGGCGGCGATGATGAGCGTACCCCACGGAGCGCCCACCAGGCCGTTGATCCATTGAAGCAGCGCGAGAGAAAGCAACCCGAGCACCAGGGTCAGGATGCAGATGATGACCAGATATGCGAGGGCCTGGGAGAGAGCGGTCGAGAGACCGCGGGTGACCTTGAGTTTAGCCTCGTCGACCGCCAGTTGCAGGAAATCCTGGGCCTCCTTGCCGATGAAGCCCAAAGAAGAATCCTTATCCATATTACTCGTCCCCGTTTTCAGATCTGGCGGCCCGGGCCCGTCTTTCCTCGAGGGCGTCCTCGATCTTGTCGAGGCCTCTCAGGACGGCTGCACGGCCGTTTTCGAAGGCTTCGGTGCCTTTTTCCTTAATGTCGTTGACGACCTTCTCCCCCTTCTCGGTGTTGGCGAGAAGCAGCAGCGCGGCACCGGTCACGGCGCCGGCCAGGAATGTAAATAATGAATTTCCGTTGGCCATAATATAGTTATTAGTGTTATGATCGATAATCCAAAGATGATTGTTTTTTTTATTTATCGCAAATAAATACGATGTTTTCGGCCACCTGATGCACCAGGCGGACCAGCGCTTCGCGGCTCGCCCACGCCGTGTGCGGCGTGAAACGGAAGCGCTCCGGATGCCGCACGTGCAGCAGCGGGCTGTCCGCCGGGAGCGGCTCCTTCACGTACACGTCCAGCGCCGCACCGGCAATCACGCCGGCATCCACCGCTTCCGCCAGCGCCGCCTCGTCCACGATGCCGCCGCGGCCGAGGTTGAGCAGGAAGGCCGTCGGCTTCATTTTGCGCAGTTCCTGCGCCCCGATCAGGCCTTTCGTCCGCTCGTTCAGCGGCGCGTGCACGCTGACCGCGTCCGCCCGCGCAAGCAGCTCATCCAGCGGAACGCTCGGGTACTCGCGGTTATGCGAGGTGCCCGAGGTGGAATAGTAGATCACCTGCATCCCGAAAGCACTCGCCACGGCCGCCACACGGGTACCGATGGTGCCCAGGCCGATGATACCCAGCGTCTTGCCGGCCAGCTCGGGATACGGGTGCGAGATGTCGCAGAACAGCGTTCCGGCGGAATAGCGGCCGCTCTTGACACAGTCGTCGAAATAGGGCGAGAAGCCTGCCAGCGAAAGGAGGTGGGCGAAGGTGGACTGCACCACAGCCTCGGTGGAATAGCCGGCCGCGTTGCGCACCGGGATGCCCCGGGCGGCGGCCGCCTCCAGGTCGATGTTGTTCACGCCCGTGGCCGCCTCACAGATCAGCCGCAGGCTCGGCGCGCGCGAAAGCAGTTCTTCATCCACGCGCACCTTATTGACGATCAGCACCTCGCAGTCCCCCACCCGCTCCAGCGATTCCTCGCGGAAGGAGAAAGGGTAAGTAACCAATTCGCCCAGGGCGGCGATTTCGTCCAGCGGGGTCTCCCCCAGCGTAGCGGCATCCAGAAAGACTATCTTTTTCATACTCAGGGCAAAGAGATTCCGGGTCAAGCCCGGAATGACTCTAAAATAGCCGGGAATGACGTTAATTGATATTCGGGGTATTCCAAACCTTGGTCTGCTTGCAGTGCACCATGACGGCCTGGCCGCCGCAGCTGAGACGGAAATCGCCCTCTTCCAGGCGCCATTTGCCGTCGGCCCCCACGAAAGCCAGCTCTGAAGCGGGAAGCTCGAAGGACACGGTCTTCGTCTCGCCCGGCTGCAGTTCGATCTTCTCGAAGCCGCGCAGGCGCTTGACGTCCGGAATAAGGGATGCGACGAGATCCGAGCTGTAGAGCAGCACGGCCTCCTTGCCAGCCCGCAGGCCCGTGTTGGTCACGTCCACGGACAGTTTCAGCACGTCCGCCGCACCGAACTCCTCCGGGCTTTCCAGACGCATATTGCCATAGGAGAAGGTGGTATAGCTCAGGCCGTAGCCGAACGGCCACTGGACGTCCATCACCGCATCGTAATTGTACGAACCCTCCATCGTCTCGCGATGCTCCGACACCTTGTAATCGTAGGTATGCAGGGCGTTGATGTGCTTGCTGTAGGTGAACGGCAGCTTGCCGGAGAAGTTCTCGTCGCCGGCGAGCAGCGCCGCCAGCGCATCTCCGCCATAGTTGGACGGCAGCATCACGTCAATGACGGCGGCGGCGAGCGGCTCGATGTCGCCGATCAGGCGCGGCCGGCCTTCGTTCAAGACCAGGATGATGGGTTTGCCCGTAGCGGCGAGCTTCCGGACCAGCTCTTTCTGATTCTCGGAAAGGTTCAGGTCATCCATGTTGCCGGGGGTCTCACAGTAGCTGTTCTCCCCCACGCAAGCCACGATGACATCAGCGCCGCGGGCGGCCCGTACGGCCTGCTCGATCCCGATGTTGATATCTTTCTGCCAATTGGACTTGTCGTACACCACGCCCGGCACCCAGCTCACTTTCCCGGGGAAACGGTCGAAGAGCGCCTCGAAAATGGTGTTGTATTGCGGTGCGAAATCGTCCGCCGCTCCCTGCCAGGTATAGGACCAGCCGCCGTTCAGGGCACGCAGGCTGTTGGCGTTGGGGCCCGTGACCAGAATACGTTCCCCGCCCTTGAGCGGCAGGACGCCCTCGTTCTTGAGTAACACCTCCGATTCCACGGCCGCGGCATAGGACTGCGCGGCGAATTCCGGCGAAGCGAACTCGGGATATTCCGCGTCCCAGGTCGGCTGCTCAAAGAGGCCCAGGCGGACCTTGAGGCGCAGCACGCGGCGCACGGCGTCGTCGATGCGGGACATCGGAATCTCGCCGCTCTGCGCCAAGTCCACGATCACGTTGCAGCACTCGGGATCATAGGGATCCATGATCATGTCGATGCCGGCATTGATGCCCAGTTTCACGGCCTCACGCTTGTCCGTGGCCACATGGTCCCGGGTATAGAGGTTGTCGATATCGGCCCAGTCCGTGACCAGCATGCCGTCCCAGCCCAGCTGCTCCTTGGCCCAGACGGTCAGCAGCTCATGATTGGCGTGCGTCGGCACGCCGTTGATGGAAGCGGAGTTGACCATCGCCGTCAGTGCACCCGCCTGGAAGCACTCCTTGAAGGGACGGAAGAACTTCTCGCGCAGGTCATTCTCCGCGATGTACGCGGGCGTACGGTCCTTGCCGCTGGACGGAACGCCGTATCCCATATAATGCTTGAGGCTCACCGCCACATGCTCCTGATCCACGTGGTTGGGGTCTTCCCCCTGAAGGGCCAGGGTCTCGACGCGGGCCATCTCGGCCTGCAGATAGGGATCCTCGCCCCAGCTCTCCCACTGGCGCGGCCAGCGGGCGTCGCGGCCGAGGTCCATCACCGGCGAGAACACCCAGGGGCACTGTGCAGCGCGTGTTTCATAGGCCATGGCATGACCCATCATCCGGGCATATTCACGGTTGAACGTGGCGCCCAGGTTGATCTCCTGCGGATAGAAAGAGCCGTCCGTCAGGTAGCTCGCGCCATGGATCATATCGAGACCGTAGATGCACGGAATGCCGAGATACTTCATCGACGCCTCCTGGATCTCGCGTATCATCGCGGCGGTATGCTCCCGGCTGTGCGCCTTGTCGTTCATGACGTTCAGGATGGATCCGACCTTGTACTCGCCAAAGATCTTTTCCATCTTGGCGGGATCCAGGGCCTCCCCCGTCCCATCCTGCAGCACGATGATGGAGAGCTGGACCATCTGGCCGGCTTTCTCCTCCAGCGTCATGCCCTTGAGGACTTTCTCCACCTGCGCCTCCACGGCCGGATCAGCGGGAATGGCGGGAATCACTTTGCCGGCCGGAGCGCTGCACGCGGTCAGGACCAGCAATAAAGCAAGAATTCTCTTCATTATTGAAACTGTTGATTGATTGTCTTTCCAGTATATTCAAGCACGCTTCCTTCCGCATCGGGATCGTAGGCGTGCGGATGGGCCGGGTCCACGACCACGACGACAAAGCGCCGCTGCTGCAGCATGCCCGGGAATGAACCGCCGCGTGCGCCGATCGTCAAGGTGCGGGCGGCGTCGTCCCAATGCATCGGAATGCGCGCACAGGCGCCTTTCTCGTAGGCGAAGGTCAGGCCGTCATCCTCGTAAAGGGTAAAGTCCGCGTCGGCACCGGCATAGACATAGAGGCGGATTTCCTCCGCCGGTTTCTCGTCGGACCACTGCATCTCGGGACCGAGCGGGAGGATGGAGCCGGCCCGCACGTAGAGCGGGATGCGCTCGTAGGGGGCCTCCACGATGCGGGAGCGACCGCCGGGCAGGAATTCGCCGGTATAGAAATCATACCAGCCGCCCTCCGGGAAATACACCTCGCGCAGGCGGGCGCCGTATTCACTGACCGGGCAGGGCATCAGCGCCGGCCCGAACATCCACTGGTCGTCCAGGTCGCGCACCAGCGGATCGGCCGGCCAGTCCATCGGCAGGGCCCGCATCAGGGTGTAGTCTTCGAAGTGGACCGCCGCCGCCAGCGAATACAGGTACGGCATCAGGCGATAGCGCAGGCGCATGTACCACAGGATGCTTTCGTAGGCCGGGGAGCCCTCCTGCGCGATGTTCCAGAGCTCACGCTGCGGCCACTGGCCATGCGTGCGGAACAGGGGCACGAAGGTGCCGAACTGGTGCCAGCGCGTCTGGAGTTCCTGCCATTCCGCGGCGTTCGCCGGGCTGTAGAACTTGGACATCACGGAGAAGCCGCCGATGTCCATGCCCCAGAACGGGATGCCGCTCATGCAGAAGTTCAGGCCGGCGGCCATCTGCGTGCGCATGTCGGTCCAGGAAGTGCCGATATCCCCGCTCCACGTGGCCGTGGAATAGCGCTGCAGGCCCGGGAAGCCGCTGCGCGTCAGCAGGAAGACCCGCTTGTCGGGATCTACGCCGCGCTGCCCGTTGAAGATGGCGTCGGCGTTGACGAGCGAATAGGCATTGAGGTATTCGGTCGAAGGGCCGAGCGCCGTCGGGCTGATCAGCCATTTGAAGTAATCCATCGGCAGGCAGTCGCGCAGGTTCGGTTCGCTGGCATCCATCCACCAGGCGTCGATCTTGCGGCCGTAGCGGCTGTAAAGCGTCTCGTCCATCTGCCGCCAGAACATCTTGCGTCCGCCTTCCGCGTACGCGTCATAAAAACTCTGCTTGTGGCCAAGCCAGTCCTCGAGACCATCCTCCTCGGCGTGCGTGTAGGCATAGCCTGCGGCTTTCAGCTCCTTGTAGTGATCGGTGTTGGTATAGAATTTCGGCCAGACGCTGATCATGAAGCGGCCGTGCAGGTCATGCACGTCGTCCAGCATCTTTTCCGGATCGGGATAGCGGGCCGGATCGAATTCGTGGCTCCCCCACTGGTCGTCCAGCCAGTACTGCCAGTCCTGGACGATATTGTCCACCGGGATGCCGCGCTCGCGGAACTGCCGGAGCGTGCCCACGAGCTCATCCTGCGTGGAATAGCGTTCACGGCTCTGCCAGAAGCCCAGCACCCATTTGGGCATGACCGGCGCCTTGCCGCTGAGCTGGCGATAGCCGCGGATCACGGCGTCGTGGCTCCCGCCGCCGATGAACCAGAAGTCCAGCTGCGGCTCGAATTCGGAGGCGAACGCCAGGCGTTCCGCCTCGCCTTCCGCCTGCAGCGGAGCAACGCGCAGGCCCATGTAGGACACACCGCCGTCCGGCTCCCACTCCACGCGGACCGGCACCTTCTGTCCGGCTTCAAGATGTGCGGAGAACTTGTAGCTGTTGGGGTTCCAGGCCGGGCGCCATCTGCGCGCCATCACTTCCTGCCCGCCCACGAGGGTGCGCTGGAAGCCGGCATAATACTGAATGAACTGATAATCAGCCGACTGCGCGGCTTCAAGATAACCTTCATAGACCACGGTCGCGCCCTGCAGCGGCACGTCCGGCAGGTTGCGGATGGCCCATTCGTTTTCGAAGAAGAGGCTGTCCTCCTGGCGCACGAGCGCCTTGCCGCGAGCCGGCGTGTACGTACCCGTCAGGCCGGGCGTCTTCCCGTCCTTGCCATACAGCTTGAACATTTCCCCCAGCTGACGGTAAGGCTCGGGGTTGCCCCAGCGGCTGTAGGAATAGGCGTCAAAGAGCAGGCCGTAACCGCGGGTGGAGACCACCATCGGCAGGCTGACCTTGGTATTGTACTGGTAAAGCTCCTCGCTGCGGCCCTTGTGGTTCAATTCACCGCTCTGGTGCTGTCCCAGACCGTAAAAGGCCTCATCTGCCGGAGAATCGAAGCTCACGCGGGTGGAATAGGCCTGTTTTCCCTCCACCTCGACGGGCGTGAAGCCCATGCGGGAACCGCCGAGCAGCTGCTCCCCGTCCGCATCCAGAAAGCGGACGGCTCCGGTCTGAAGATCGACGGCAGCGGTCAGGGCAGACGTGCAGACCAGCACTTCCCCGTTCTCTTCCGACACGCGGAAATCCCGGAAACGCCGCTGCGGCACCACGACCAGGCTGGCCCGGTCGTGCATGACGCCGTCCGGACTCGCCGACACCCGGATCAGCTCCGGACCGGCAAGCTGCAGGCGTACGACGGAAGCGCCGCCCGGGACCGGATTAGCGACCTGGACGAGGACCTGCTCCCCTTTTATGGAATACGGTTTGTCAGCGCAT
The DNA here is from genome assembly GCA_017535125.1 of Bacteroidales bacterium. The sequence continues at coordinate 80,434 of JAFXUS010000018.1, forward strand.
GCGGCCAGAACCAGCGCCGATGCGAGCATGAGGAAGGCAAACTTGATTTTCATTTTCTCCAATCGGTTAATAAGTCTTTAAAATTAAGCATTATTTTTCTAATTTTGCCCAAAATATGTCCGAAGAATTAAATCTCGTGCGCGACTTGGCGGTCATCCTGATTTCCGCTGGCGCATTTACCATCATATCGAAGGCGCTCAAACAGCCTCTCATCCTGGGTTACATCCTGGCCGGCTTCCTCGTCGGCCCGCACATTTCCTGGTTCCCGGGAATCAGCTCCGAGGAGACGGTCAACCAATGGTCCGAAATCGGCATCATCTTCCTGATGTTCGGTCTGGGCCTGGAATTCAGTTTCAAGAAGCTGCTCAAGGTAGGCAGCAGCGCCCTCGTGACGGCCGGCAGCAAATTCCTCGGCGTCTTCGTCATCGGTTTCGTGGCCGGACAGGCCATGGGCTGGACGGCCATGGAAAGCATCTTCCTCGGCGGTCTGCTGTCCATGTCCTCCACGATGGTCGTCCTGAAATCCTATGACGACATGGGTCTGAAGGGCAGACCCTGGGCGGGCATGGTCTTCGGGACGCTCGTGGTGGAGGACCTGATCGCCATCCTGCTCATGGTGCTCCTCTCCACGATGGCGGTCTCCAACCAGTTCGCCGGCGGCGAGATGCTCTTCAACCTGGGCAAGCTGGCCTTCTTCCTCATACTCTGGTTCCTGGTCGGCATCTACGTTATTCCGTCCGTCCTCAAGCGGGCGCGGCGCTTCCTCAACGACGAGATCCTGCTCATCGTGAGCATCGGTCTCTGCTTCGGCATGGTCGCGCTGGCCGAGACCGTCGGCTTCTCCTCCGCCCTCGGCGCCTTCGTGATGGGTTCCATCCTGGCCGAGACCATCGAAAGCGAGCACATCGAGCACCTCGTCGCACCGATCAAGGACCTGTTCGGCGCCGTCTTCTTCGTGTCCGTCGGTATGATGGTCGCTCCCGCCGTCATTGCAGAGCACTGGTTCACCATCCTCATCATCACCCTCATCGTGATGCTCACCCACATCATTTTCGCGGGCGCGGGCATCCTGATGACCGGCGGCGGCCTGCGGAACGCCGTCCATACCGGATTCAGCCTCGCGCAGCTCGGCGAATTCGGCTTCATCATCGCCGGCGTCGGCGTGAGTCTCGGGGTGATGCGGGAATTCATCTATCCGGTCATCATTGCCGTGTCCGTGATCACGACCTTCACGACCCCCTACATGATCAAGCTTGCAGGGCCGGCCTACAACCTGCTGCTCAAGCGGCTTCCGGAGCGCTGGATCGCCCGCGTGGACGCCCCGGAACAGAAATCCCGGGCCAGCGCGGCCGAGCAGAGCGAATGGAAGAAACTGCTGCGCGCCTATTTCCTGCGCATCCTTCTTTACGGGGTAATCCTCGTCGCCATCATGATCGGTTCAAAAGAATTCCTGGAGCCGGCGGCGGCCAGGCTCTTCCCCACCTGGCCCTCGTTCCGGCTGAACCTGGCCGTGGTCGTTGTGACCCTGCTCGTCATGGCGCCCTTCTTCTACGGGATGGCCATCAGTTCCGGCTCCATCAACCGCTCGGCATCCAAACTGCTCGCTGAGAAAAACGCCAACAAATGGCCGCTCGCCGGCCTGGTGCTCACCCGCACCTTCCTGGCCGTTTCCATGTTCCTCAGCGTCATCGCCAGCCACTTCGATCTGGCCGGATGGGCCGTCGTCCTGATTCTCCTCGGCGGCGTCATCTTCATCCTGGCCGCCCGGCGCAGCATGCACCGCTATTCCGCGCTGGAACAGCGCTTCCTGAGCAACCTCAACGAGAAGGAAGAAGCGGAGCGCCGCAACCATCCGGTGTCGACCTCCCTGCGGGACAAGATGGCCGGCTACGACGTCCACCTGGAGCCGCTGGAGGTCTCCCCCGACAGCATCTTTGCGGGCAAGCCGCTGAAAGACATACCGTTCCGTGCAGAGACGGGCGCCAACCTGGTCAAGATCCGGCGCGGCAACCAGAGCATCACCATCCCTTCCGGCGAGGTCCGCATCTACCCGTACGACAAACTGCTGGCCGTGGGTTCCTCCACCCAGATCGACGCCCTGCGGGCCATGCTTTCCCGCTCCAACACCGCCCAGACGCCCGTCGGCGACCTGGAGTTCGAAGTGGTCTCGCTGACGCTGGAGGAAGACTCCTTCCTGACCGGCAAGACGCTGCGGACCGTCAACATGCGCCAGTACCGCTGCATGGTAATCAGCGTCCTGCACAACGGGGAATTCACCACAAACCCCGAACCGGATTTCCAGTTCGGGGTCGGCGATGTCGTATGGGTTGCCGGTGAGACCAGCGCCCTGCCCTATAAATCGTAAGTAAGGCCGACGGACCAGGTCCTGTGGTTCGCCTTCACCGGCGTCGTACTGCGCGGGAGCAGACCCGCCGTGCCGTTCTCATAGCCGAAATAGAAGGAGAAGCGGTAGAAGTGGCTGGCCACGCCAAAGCCGTACAGGAAACCGCAAGCGCCCCGTCCGAAGGAGCCGGTCACTTCCAGCCAGCGGAACGGAGAATAGTCCGCACCCAGGCGCGCCTCCCAATACGGCATATTCTGATAGCCCACGTAGTTGGCGATCGCGCCGACGCGGATCTGGTCGAAGAAAGGAAGCGTATAGCGGACACCCAGATTGGCAGCGAACGGCAAGGTCTCGACACGGACCTTGTTGTAGCGGGAAGTCACACTGATCCCGTCCACGATCTCCTTCCCGAGTTCCTTAAGCTTCTTTGTGAGGCCCTGTTTGTTCAGATCGGCATAGGACAAGGTCCCCACGCCGTCGAAGTACTCATATGAGGAAGTAGTGGCGGCATTCCCGTAGCACGAAACGATGGCGCCCAGATCCTGGACCGAAGCGGAAAGGGTCAGGTATTCGTTCGGCGTGACGGTCACGCCGAGATCCACAGCCAGACCGGCACCGATCGGCAACGGAATCCGGTCGTTGGTGCGCATGTCCGACAGCTTGATGGGGTCTCCCGGGGCCGCCATGAACTCCTTGAGACGCTGGGGCAGGTCGAGCTCACCCTGCGTGGATACGCTGATGCCGGAATCGGTTTTCACCACATCCATATTGGTCAGGCGATAGGCCAGGCCATACATCGGAAGCAACAGTTTGGCCCGGCCGCCGATGGTCACGACATCGCTGAGCCGGTAGCCATAGCCGTAGGCAAGCTCAACGTAGACTTTCCCCTGGAGGCTCATGCCGCTCAGGTCATATTTGTCCCGCGTCATGCCCGTCTTCAGGAGTTCGAACGCCTCTTTGGACAACGTGGTGGAGAACGGAACACGGACATTGATTTCCATGCTGTGATAACCCCTGCCCCGCGCGAAACCGTACGAGAACAGATTGAGGTCGTATTCCTGGTTGCTGACGCTCAGCTCGGGCAGGTTGCCCAGGAACAGGGCGGCGGGCACGGACTCATGCAGGCCCGTCACCAGACCGTCCTGATAAGGATACAGGAAGGCGGAGGCGCCATAATTGGAGACACTGTTACGCGAGAACTCGAACGCAGCGATGAAGTCACTCTCCGGAATGAGCGCCGGATTGATGCGATAGACAGGGCGGTAATTCTTCACGAAGAAGCCCTGCTGGTATACCTGTGCCTGGAGGAGCGTCCCGGCGCAAAGCAACAGAATCACCGGGAGCAATATCTTTCTTTTATTCATTGCCGAAGACAGTTATGCCGCCGCGAAGCGTAGCGGCAGCGGATTTCACAGAAAGTCCCATCTTGGTGGAGAGCGGGGTTCCGGCCGCGCCCTCCGCGCACTTGATGGCAATGGAAATGCTGATGGAACCGATGTCGGGAATCGACCCTTCGAGGGCTTCGATATTCAGGACCAGCGGCGTGACGGCCGGTTTGGCCAGCGTCCCGCCGGCAATCTGGACGTCGGAGGAGACGGTCACGTTCGGAATCTCGTTCCCGCTCGGATCCAGCAGCTTGACACTCTGTACCGTGACGTCGAGGGGCAGCGTACTCTCCAGGTCGAAGGAGACCGAGCCTTTGCGAAGCTTGAACTTGCCTATCTTCAGGTTGAGGTCATCCAGGGGGACATCCACGGCGAAGGAGAAATTCGGCCCCGGGGCGACATTCGTCTGATACCGGTAAGCGAGTTCGAAGTTGGCGTCGTTGCCTGTGCGGGCATTCTCCTGGACATTCGCCGGCAGGGCCAGCGTGAAATCGTTCAGCGCGAGCGTGCTGATCATATCCATCTTTCCCTCGGGGAACGCGAATTCCGCGATGGTGGTCGCGCTATAGCTGCTGGGGAGCGAATAGTCTTCCAGGTTCACCTCGGCGGAGTAGGATGTGGAGAAGTCATCGCCCCGGCTTTCGATCTTGACCGTACCGTTCGTCGGAATGGACGAGCGGAGCGGATTCCGCATATCCACTTTCAGGGTCTGGTTCGGGAACTTGAATCCAAAATAGCTTATCAGCGTGGCCGGAGTGGCGATGCTGACCGTCTGGTCCCCCATCTTCCAGAGGTACGGCTGCGTGACGTCGGGAATCTGGAATGCGAATTCATACGCATTCATCGTGTAGAGCGTGTACTCCGACTCGACGTACAGCGTGCCGTCGCTTTTTTCTTTCATCATCTGGTTGACCAGACCGCTGATGGTGGGAGAGGCGTTGAGGAGGTCCTTCACTTGAATGGGACCCACGTTGCCCAAAGGCAAGGAAATCTCCTCCGAGAAGAGGGTCATTTCCTTGTTCAGCCGACCGTAGGTCTCATAATCCGCGCGGGAGCACCCGACAAGCGGAAGCAGGATAAGAAGGGGTAATAATAGATACTGTTTACGCATGATATGTGTTTAGTTAACTATGCCGCTTTGGCGCCGATGACGCTTTCCGAGATGTTGATGATGAAGTCTCCCATCTTCTCGAGGCAGTTCACAAGGTCCATGTAGAAAGATCCGGTCTCGTAAGGATAGGAGGATTTCTCGATATTGGAAAGATGCTCGTCGCGGAGGCGGTCGCGGTATTCGTTGATGGCCTTCTCGGCGCCTTTCGCGTTGCTGATGTCCTTGAGCTCGACCAGCGGGGTGGAAAGGTTGTAGTCCATGGCTACATAGGCTTCATCCAGCAGGTCCAGCATCTTGTTCAGGCGATGCAGCATGTCTTCCGTGAAATGGCAGTCATGTCCCCACAACCGGGCGATGATTTTGCCTATCGTTTCGCCGCTGTCGCCCAGCGACTCCATTTCGCCGATGATACGGTACAGCTCGCGCATGCGCGCCAAACCGTTGGTACTTAGCTCATTGCTGCTGACGTCGCGCAGGTAGGTCGCAATTTCCCGTTCGATATTATCGGTAACTTCCTCGTAATGGACGAGTTTCTTGTCCGCCTCTTCGAAATCGCCCAGGTTGTCTGCATTGATGGCTTTGCGGATATAGTTCAGGTCCCTGTGGCACAGGCGGCCGAATTCGACGACCTCCAGCTTGGCGCTGTTGAGAGCGATGTCGCCGGTGGCGATTTTGCCGACGCCGATATATTTGAGATGGTGGGTCTCTTTCTCTTCGCCCTTGTTCGGGACCATCCACGTCACCATCTTCACGAGCTGGGGGATGAACCAGACCAGGATGAGGGTCGTGATCACGTTGAACACGGTGTGGAGCACGGCCACGCTGTAGGGAAGCGATGCGACCAGGTGTTCTCTCGTGGCTTCATCCGCATCTGCGAACTTGACCTCGATGGGATTCGGGAATCCCAGCGCTTCCACCGAGATGCCGACCAGATTGATGAACGGTTTGAAGAACACCAGCGCGAGGATGACGCCGAACAGGTTGAACAGGAAGTGGGCGCGCGCGGTACGCTTTGCGCTCACGTTGGCGACGGACGCGGCGATGTTGGACGTGACCGTGGTTCCGAGGTTGCTGCCGAGCACCATGGCCGTCGCCATGGTGAAAGGAATATAACCCTGCGCCACGAGCAGCATCGTGATAGCGGTGGCGGTGGCGGAGCTCTGCAGCATCAGGGTGATGACGGCGCCGGCCAGCATGAACAGGAAGATGCTCCAGATGCCGTGGCCCGACAGGGTGGCCAGGAAGACGCGCACCCCTTCGTTGTCGAGCAGGACCGTGGAGGTCTCCTTCAAGATCGAAAGACCCAGGAACAGGAAGGCGAAACCCATCAGGGACTCGCCCAGGTTGGCGTATTTCTTGATGCTTCTTGCCACGAAGGCGAAGAACATCAGCGGTATGGCGATGGTGGCGATACTCCAGCTCCCTTCTCCGAAACTCAGGGCGAAGATCCAGGCAGTTACCGTGGTGCCGATGTTGGCGCCCATGATGACGGCGATGGCGCTGCCCAGGGCGAACAAACCGGCATTGACGAAACTGACGATCATCAAGGTGGTCGCGGTCGAACTCTGCACCATGGCAGTGACGACGATACCGGTCAGGATGCACTTGAAATTGTTGGAAGTCATCTTGGCCATGAACACGCGCATGCGGTTTCCGGCCATTTTCTGCAATCCGCCGCTCATCAAGGACATTCCGTAGAGGAACATCGCCAGCGAACCCAGTAATTTCAGGATCACAAGTATCATATTGTAAAAATAGTGATTTTCGGAATAAAATCATTAGCTTTGTATGAATAACCCGCAATTAGTTTTTAATGACACCATCCATCAGCCCTGCCATCCGCTATATCGGCGTCGATGACAACGATCTTGACTTATTTGAAAGCCAGTATCTTGTGCCGGAAGGCATGTCCTATAATTCCTATGTCATCCTGGACGAGAAAGTGGCCGTCCTGGACACCTCCGACGCCCGTACCGCCGACGTGTGGATGAAGAACCTGGAGGAGGCCCTGCAGGGTCGCAGGCCGGATTACCTGATCATCCACCACATGGAGCCGGACCATTCCGCCTGTGCCGCGGCGCTGCTGGAGAAGTATCCGGAGATGACCCTGGTCGCGAGCGCCATCGCGCTCAAGATGCTTCCGCAGTTCTTCCCGGGCGCGAAACTGGAAGGCCGCACCCGCGCCGTGAACGAGGGTGA
>JAFXUS010000019.1 GCA_017535125.1 Bacteroidales bacterium
GGCATCTACACCGCCATGATCACCACGGTCGGCGGTCTGATCGTCGGTATCCTCGCCTACTTCGGCTACAACTTCCTGACGGCCCGCATCTCCTCCCTCGTGTACAGCATGGAGAGCGCGACCATCAAGTTCATGGACATGCTCGGCGAACCCGCCGCCGAAGCTGACAAAGCAGAATAATCATGGCCCTCAAGCGAATCACCAAGGCGGATCCCAACATCGCGATGTCCTCGATGACGGACATCGTGTTCCTGCTGCTGATCTTCTTCCTGGTGACCTCCACGCTGGTCAACCCCAACGCCCTCAAGCTCCTGCTCCCCAAGAGCACAGGCCAGGTGGGCGCCAAGGCCACGGTGAGCGTCTCCATCAAGGACTGGGGCGAGGACCGCTACACCTATCACATCAACGGCGCCCAGGACCCTGTGGCGTTCTCCGAGGTGGAGGACGAACTCGTGGGCCTGCTCCAGAGCGAAGAGGATCCGACTTTCTCGATCTTCTCCGACGAGAGCGTGCCGATCGGCGAGATCGTGCAGGTCATGAACATCGCCAAACGCAACCACTACAAAGTCATCCTGGCCACGCAGCCAGAATAGCAACATGCAGAACGACCAGATAATCAGACAGCGGCGGGAGCGCAACGCCAAAATCACCGGCATCGTGATGTCGGTGATCGCCCATGCATGCGCCCTCGTGCTCGTCTCATTCTCCGGTCTGAAGTATCTCTATCCCCCGCCGCAGGAGCAGACGATGCTGATCGATTTCAGCGAAGCCCCCGAGATCCTGGAGCAGCAGCTGCAGGGCGAGGAGCCCCTGGCGGAGGAGATCGACCTCACGCGTCCCGTCGAACTGGCGCAGCAGAGCGATTCTCCGTATGTGGCCGACCGGCCCAACGAGACCCCGCAGACGCAGCCCGACCCCGCCGGCGACGTGGAGGTACCGGCCGTAAAGCCGAAGGAGCCCGCGCTCGATCCGCGCGCCGCATTCCCCGGCATGGCCAAAAAAGATACGACCCTCACCGCACCGCACGCGGCGGACGAGTCCTCCGACGCCTTCAAGGCCGGGCAGGCCAAAGGCAATACGGAGACCGGCCGCACCGACGGGAAGCCCAACGCGCACGTCCAGGGACGGAGCACCGTGGGCAACATCCCCCGGCCGGTCTATGACGTGCAGGAGAGCGGCATCGTGGTCGTGAACATTTGGGTGGACAAATACGGCAACGTAGTTCGGGCCGTGCCGGGAGGCGACGGTACCACCGTTTTAGACAAGACCCTCTCTGCCGCGGCCCGCAAGGCCGCCATGGAGACGCACTTCAACATGAATGCGGATGCTCCGGACATGCAGGAGGGCACGATTACTTATTATTTTAACCTCAAGTAGTGATGGACCAATTTACCAAAGAAGGCCGAAAGCTCAGACCCAGAAAAACTGCGGGGCCCCGCCCCGTGTCTGAGAAAGTCGAGTACACGCCCGGCGAGAGCCGCAGCAATTTCGGCGACCGCAAGCCGCGCCCGTACGGCGAGCGCGACAACCACGGCTATGGTGCCCGTGGTGGCAACAACCATGGCGGCAGCAGCCGCGGCGGCAACAATTACGGCAGCCGCAGCAGCTATGGTGCACGCCGCAACGACGGCGACGAGCGTCGCCCGTACGGCGAAGGCCGCAGCAATTTCAGCGACAACCGGAGCGGCAGCTACGGCGAGCGCAAACCGCGCCCCTACGGCGAGAGCCGTTCCCAGCGCCCTTACGGCGAGAGCCGCAGCAACTTCGGCGAGCACCGCAATGCGGGCCCGCGCAAGCCGATGGGCGGCCAGGGCCGGCCGAAAGGCGGCATGAAGAAGCCGGGCCGCAAACCCAATTTCACCCGTGAATCCACGGAAGGCATCAACCGCATGATCAGCCGCCGTCCCGTCGTGAACGGCAGCGAAAGCACCGAGGTGCCGTATCCTACTCCGATTCAGGACACCGTCCGCCTCAACAAATTCATCGCCAATTCGGGCGTCTGCTCCCGCCGGGAGGCTGACACCCTGATCCAGGCCGGCGTCGTGACCGTCAACGGTGAAGTCGTGACGGAGCTCGGCACCAAGGTCAATATCTTCACCGACGACATCCGCTTCAACGGCGAGCGCCTCAAGGGCGAAGACAAGGTCTATATCGTGATGAACAAGCCCAAGGGCTTCGTTACCACGGCCAGCGACCCCCACGCCGAGAAGACCGTCGTCGATCTCGTCAAGAACTGCCCCACCCGCGTCTATCCCGTGGGCCGGCTCGACAAGAATACGACCGGCGTGCTGATGCTGACCAACGACGGCGAGATCGCCGAGCGCCTCACCCACCCCTCTTACGACAAGAAGAAGATCTACCAGGTGGCGCTCGACAAGCCGCTGAGCCAGGAAGACTATGACAAGATCCTCGCCGGCCTCGAGCTGAGCGACGGCGAAGTCAAGGCCGACGAGCTCGAATACATCGACGAAAAGGACAAGCGCAAGCTCGGTATCGAGATCCACTCGGGAAAGAACCGCATCGTCCGCCGCATCTTCGAGACCCTCGGCTACACCGTGAAGGCGCTCGACCGCGTCTATTTCGCGGGCCTGACCAAGAAGGGCCTCAAGAAGGGCGAATGGCGCTACCTCACCGAGGGCGAGGTCAACATTTTGAAGATGGGGGCATACGTATAATGGCGCACCGCTCGGGATTCGTTTGCATCATCGGCAACCCGAACGTCGGGAAGTCCACGCTGATGAACGCGCTGGTGGGCGAGAAGCTCTCCATCGTGACGGCGAAGGCGCAGACCACGCGCCATCGCATCATGGGCATCGTGAACGGGGATGACTGGCAGATCGTATATTCCGACACGCCGGGCATCCTCAAGCCCAGCTACCGTCTTCAGCAGAACATGATGAATTTCGTGGACGGCGCCATCGGCGACGCCGACGTCATTCTCTATGTCACCGACACGGTGGAAACGCCCGACAAGAACAGCGAGTACGTGGAGAAGCTCTCCCGCGTGGAGAGCCCCGTGGTCGTGGTCGTCAACAAGATTGACGTCAGCGACCAGGCGCGCGTGACGGAACTGCTCCGCTACTGGCAGGAGAAACTCCCCGCCGCGACCGTCATCCCGGCCTCGGCCCAGGAGAAATTCAACCTCGAGAGCATTCTGGACGCCGTGCTCGCACGGCTGCCGGAATGCCCGCCCTGGTTCGACAAGGACGCGTTCACGGACAAGAACCTACGCTTCTTCGCCTCGGAGATCATCCGGGAGAAGATCCTCCTCAACTACAAGGAAGAGATCCCCTACTGCTGCGAAGTGGGGATCGAATCCTTCAAGGAGGGCGCGGAGCGCTATGACATCGGCGCCGTCATCTACGTGATGCGCGAGTCCCAGAAGGGCATCATCATCGGCCGGCAGGGCGCAGCCCTCAAGAAAGTCGGCACCCAGGCCCGCATCGACATGGAAGACTTCTTCCAGAAGAAGGTCTTCCTGCAGATTTACGTGAAGGTGGATCCCGACTGGCGGGAAAGCAGGCGCGAACTGCGCAAATTCGGATACGAAGACTAAAACCTATGGAAGAAGAGAACATCATCACCGAAGAAGAGATCATCGACGACGACAAGGTCATTGACGTGGAAGGAGAACCTTCGGGCCGCTTCGACAAGATGCTCGAAGCGGACGCCCGCAAGTTCAAGCTTTCCGGCATGTTCAAGGACTGGTACCTGGACTATGCCTCCTACGTGATCCTGCACCGCGCCGTGCCGCATATCGTGGACGGGCTCAAGCCCGTGCAACGCCGCGTCCTGCATGCCATGTACAAGATGGACGACGGCGCCTACACCAAGGTGGCCAACATCGTCGGCCAGGCCATGCAGTACCACCCGCACGGCGACCAGTCCATCCTCGGTGCCCTCGTCCAACTGGGCCAGAAAGGCTTCACCGTGGACTGCCAGGGTAACTGGGGCAACATCCTCACCGGTGATTCGAACGCCGCGCCGCGATACATCGAGGCCCGGCTCAGCAAGTTCGCCAAGGAGGTGGTCTTCGACCCGAAGGTAACCCATTGGATGAACTCCTACGACGGCCGCAACCAGGAGCCGACCGAGCTCCCGGTACGCTTCCCGCTCCTGCTCGCGCAGGGCACGGAGGGCATCGGCGTAGGCCTCGCCTCCAAGATTCTTCCGCACAACTTCAACGAGCTCCTCGACGCCTCCGTGGCCATCCTCGAGGGCAAACCGTACGAGATCTACCCGGACTTCCCCACCGGCGGCTTCGCCGACTGCAGCAAGTACATGCAGGGCAGGCGCGGCGGCTCCGTCAAGGTGCGCGCCCGCATCGAGAAAATCGACAAGAACACCGTCGCCATCACGGAAATCCCCTACGGGAAATACACCAAGGACATCATCGATTCCGTCCTCCGGGCCAAGGACAAGGGCAAGATCAAGATCAAGAAGATCGAGGACATGACCACGGACAAGGTGGACATCCTGATCCACCTGCCCAACGACGTCTCCCCGGACAAGACCATCGACGCCCTCTACGCCTTCACGGACTGCGAGGTCAACATCGCGCCCAACGCCTGCGTGATCAAGGACAACAAGCCGCAGTTCCTGACGGTCCACGACATCCTCGAGTACGGCACCTTCCACACCCGCGACCTGCTGCTCCAGGAGCTGCAGATCAAGCTGGACGAGCTGGAAGCCGACTGGCACTACAGCTCCCTCGAGCGCATCTTCTTCGAGAACCGCATCTACAAGATTCTCGAACAGGACCAGAAAGACTGGGAGACCCAGCTCGACGACATCTTCTCGCAGATGAAGCAGTACCAGGACCTCTTCCACCGCGAAATCGTGATGGAGGACATCCTCAAGCTCGTGGAGAAGCCGGTCCGCAAGATTTCCAAGTTCGACACCAAGGCCATCGACGAGAAAATCCTCGCCCTCGAGGACCAGATGGCCGCCGTGCGCGACGACATCGAGCACATCGACCGCTACACCATCGACTGGTTCAAGGCCCTGAAGAAGAAGTACGGCAAGGACTATCCGCGCCGCACCGAACTCACCGGCTTCGAGACCATCACCGCCACCAAGGTCATCAACAACAACGCCAAGCTCCAGGCCAACCTGGCCGAGGGCTTCGTGGGCATCGGCCTCAAGCGGGATGACGGCGGCGAGTTCATCTGCGACTGCTCCGACCTCTCCGAGATCATCGTCATCGGCCGCGACGGCAAGTACCGCATCACCAAGGTGGAAGACAAGGCCTTCTTCGGCAAAGACCTGCTGTACGTTGGCCTATTCAACCGCGGTGACTCCCGTACCATCTACAACGTCATCTACCGCGAGGGCAAGAGCTCCGTTTATTACGCGAAGCGCTTTGCCGTGACCTCCGTCACGCGCGACAAGGAATATGACATCACCACCGGCGAGGCCGGTTCGCAGATCGTCTGGTTCACCGCCAACCACAACGGCGAAGCCGAGACCGTCCGCGTGGCGCTCCGCCCGAAGCCGAAGCTGAAGAAGACGAGCTTCGAGTACGACTTCTCCGGCCTGGCCGTCAAGAGCAAGACCGCCCGCGGCAACCTGGTCAGCAAGAACGCCATCCGCAACATCACCCTCAAGAGCAAGGGTGTCAGTACCATCACCGGCAAGGACATCTGGTACGACACGGACATCCAGAAGCTCAACGAGGACGGCCACGGCATCTGGCTCGGCCAGTTCAAGGACGACGACAAGGTGCTGGCCGTGTTCAAGAACGGCACCTTCTACACCACTTCCTACGACCTGGTCAACCGCTACCAGGGAGACGTGCTCCTGATCGAGAAATTCGATCCCGACAAGACCTTCACCGCCCTCTACTGGGACGGCGCCGTGAAGAGCTTCTACGTCAAGCGCTTCTCCTTCGTGCCCAGCGACAACACTCCGGTCAGCTTCATCTCCGACGCCCCCAAGTCCTATCTCGTGGAGCTCAGCGGCGACCGCCACCCGCGCTACGAAATCGTCTGGAAGCTTTCGGACAAGGAGCCCGAGGCCGTCGAGGCCGAGGAGTGGATCGGCAAGAAGGGCATCGCCGCCAAGGGCAAGAAGTGCGCCGAGCGCGGCGAGGTGAAATCCGTGCGCTTTATCGAGCCACTCATCGTGGACGAGCCGGAAGAGGAGGAGATCCCCGATCAAGCCGGGGATGACGGAGATGCCGGATCGCAGTCCGGCATGACTCCGGATGCAGAACTTGAAGAGCCCGTGGTCATTCCGGACTCCTCCGTAGTCATTCCGGGCGAAGACCCGGAACCTCCCAGCCTCGACGACGTCCCGGACGTCCCCGGCGGCCTCTTCGAAGAACCGACGCTGTTCTAGAATTCGTAGAGATACAGCCCGGTCTCGTCGTCGTATTCCCGGCCGGCGAAGGTATCGCCGAACTCGTCGACGAGCAGCTCGCAGGCGCCGTTGATGCGGGCGCTGAGCAGGTGGCCGCCGACGCAGCTGTAGTCCGCGCGGCTGCAGGTCGCGTGCACGTGCAGGTATGGCTTCTTGTCTTTTTGGGAAACGTTCCCGGTGAGGTTGGTGATCTCCATCTGCTCGGTGAAGGTCTTGTCCACGTACTGTTTCGTGGCGGGGTCGTACATCCGGAAGGTGGCCTCGCTGATGGCGCCGATGCCGCGCACCTGGCCGCAGTAGACGGTCAGATCCTTGCAGAAGACGGCGAGGGCCTCCATCAGTTCCACATGATTGTCGAGGCTGACGATGTAACGGCGGTTGGCGTCCTCGATGAGGTTGGAGCTGATCCGGCGGACTTTCTTGTATTTGTACATAATCGGGAGTTTATCGGTTGAAAACAGCCGCCATGGCGGCGGCGTCCGGCTCCTCGCCCGTCATGAGGGCGTAGCCGGTGACGGCCTGTGCGAGTAGCCAGGCGGAGCCGGGGATGTAGCCCGGACGGCCCGCGAGGCAGGGATCCTTGTAGTTCGCTTCCAGCAGGTGGGTGCAATCGAGGCGCTCGATGCCTTCGACGGCGCGCGGCAAGGTGTAGATGATGACGTCCGCACTTACGCCCCCGGCCACTTCGGCGTGGCGGTAGAGGCGCGTGTCGAGGCCGAGATCCTCGGCCGCGGCGTGGGCGGCCTTGCCGGCTCCGCCGAATCCGATCACGGCCGCGGTGCGGCAGCCGAGCGGCTCCAGCAGAGACTTTACCCCACGGTAATCAGAATTGTAGGCCTTCGTCCCGTCGGGCGTCTTCACGACGAGGTTCGTCGCCCCGGCGCGCTCGCACTCCGGGCTGCGCCAGTCCACGCGGTCAAAGGCATTTCCCTTGAACGGTGCCGTCACGTTGATGGCCTTGTAGCCCTCCAGAAAACGCTGCCAGGCTTCTTCGAAGTCGGGTGTCTCGATGAGTTCGTAGGGATATTTCCCGCCGTAGGCGGCGGTGAACAGCGCGGGGCTGAAAGAGTGGGCGATGGGGTGCCCGATAAGTCCGAATTTATTCATGCTGGCGCTGTCTGACGGCTTCAAAAAGCAGGATGGCGGCCGACACGGAAACGTTCAGCGAGTCCAGCGCGCCGAGCATCGGAATGCGGATGTGGGCGTCGGCCGCTTCGCGCCAGGCATCGGTCAGCCCGGTGGACTCCGTGCCCATCACGAGGGCGGTGCCGACGGTCATGTCGCAATCGTAATAGAGGGAAGAATCCTGCAGCTGCGCCGTCAGGATGCGGATGCCGCGCGCCTTCAGGAACGCGATGGCCTCGGCCGAACCGCAGGCCACGCACGGCACCGTGAACACGGCCCCGATGGACGCCCGAATCAGGTTCGGATTCCAGAGATCGGTCAGCGGATCGCAGATCAGCACCGCGTCGGCTCCCGCCGCATCCGCACTGCGCAGCACCGCGCCCAGATTCCCCGGCTTCTCCACGCTCTCCAGCACCACCACCAGCGGCCGCTCGGGCAACTTCAGCTCCTCGAGCTTCCGCTCCTTCGCCTTCACTTCCGCAATGACTCCTTCGGAGCCATCGCGAATTGCGATTTTCTCGTAAACCTCCCGGTTTACTTCGAAAATGCGAGGCTTCTTCACCCCCTGCACCCCCTCAAGGGGGATGGCCGGGTAATCGCTATCGCGATCCGGCCCACTCGCGGCACCAGTAGCAGTCTGCGACGCAGCGGAAGCGGCAGCAGCCTCGCCAGACCGTAGCCACCCTCGGCTCCGTAAGAGGGAGGGGCCCGCTTCCGAAGGACGTGGGAGGGGTCCTGCGCAGCAGGACGTCTGGAGAGGCTGGCTGCCGTGAAGCGAAGTGCAGACGAAAACAGTATCGATCTCGAAGCCGGCATCGATGCAATGCTGAAGTTCACGCTGACCCTCGACGACAAAAAGACCGGCCTCGCGCCGCGCAGACGATTTCTGCTGCAACGCGAGGAGCCGTTTGATCTTCGGATTCGAAGGCGACGTGATGACTTCGGCCATTACGCTGCCTGCTCCTTATTCTCTTTCTTGAGGACCTTCTCCGGCCGCATCTGCGGGAAGAAGAGCACGTCCTGGATGGTCGTCTGGCCCGTCATGAACATCGTCAGACGGTCGATACCCATACCGAGGCCGGAAGTCGGCGGCATGCCGTACTCGAGCGCGCGGACGAAGTCCATGTCGATGTACATCGCCTCGTCGTCGCCCTTGCTCTTCAGCGCGGCCTGCTCCTCGAAACGCTCCAGCTGGTCGATCGGATCGTTCAGCTCGGAATACGCGTTCGCCAGCTCCTTGCCGCAGACGAAGAGCTCGAAACGCTCGGTCAGCGTCGGATCGGTGCGGTGGCGCTTGGTCAGCGGAGACATCTCCACGGGATAGTCGATGATGAAGGTCGGCTGGATCAGCTTGTCCTCGCAATAGGTGCCGAAGATGGCGTCGATCAGCTTGCCCTTGCCCATCGAAGGCTCGATCTCCACGTTCAGTTTTTTGCAGGTGGCGCGCAGTTCGTCCTCGTCCATGCCCTTCACGTCCACGCCGGCGTACTCCTTGATGGCCTCGAGGATGGGCAGGCGGCGGTAGGTCCCGCCGAAGTCCACCTCGTTCTCCCCGATCTTCACCTTCGTGGTGCCGTTGACCGCGAGCGAAATCTTCGCGAGCATCGTCTCCACGAACTTCATCATCCAGTTGTAGTCCTTATAGGCCACGTAGATCTCCATGCAGGTGAACTCGGGATTGTGCGTCTTGTCCATGCCCTCGTTGCGGAAGTCCTTCGCGAACTCATACACGCCCGCATAGCCGCCCACGATGAGGCGCTTGAGGTAGAGCTCGTTGGCGATACGCAGGTAGAGCGGGATATCGAGGGCGTTGTGGTGCGTGATGAACGGGCGCGCCGTGGCTCCGCCCGGAATGCCCTGCAGGATGGGGGTCTCCACCTCCAGGCAGCCGGCGGCGTTGAAATACTCGCGCATCGTCGCAATGATCTTGGCACGCTTGAAGAAGACGTCCTTGACCTGCGGATTGACGATCAGGTCCACATAGCGCTGGCGGTAGCGGAGCTCCGGATCCGTGAAGGCGTCGAAGACCTGGCCATCCTGCTCCTTGACGATCGGGAGCACGCGCAGCGACTTGCTCAGCAGCGTGAGCTCCTTGGCGTGCACGCTCAGCTGGCCCGTCTGGGTGATGAAGGCGAAGCCCTTGATGCCGACGATGTCGCCGATATCCATGAGTTTCTTCCAGACGGTATTGTACATGGTCTTGTCCTCGTCGGGGCAGATCTCGTCGCGCTTGACGTAGATCTGGATGCGCCCGGTCTCGTCCTGGAGCTCGCCGAAAGAGGCGGCGCCCATGATACGGCGGCTCATCAGACGGCCGGCGATGCAGACGTCCTGCAGGTTGCCCTTCTCCGGGTCAAACTCCGCCAGGATCTGCGCCGCAGTGGCGTTCACGGGGTACTCGGCCGCCGGATACGGCTCGATCCCCAACTCTCTCAATTTCGCCAGCGATTCGCGGCGGATCAGTTCTTGTTCGCTATATTCTGCCATAATGGCGCAAAGATACGAAAAATGTTTCAAATCAGGCGCTCCGTCTCATTCCAGAGGCGGAGTGCAAGGGCGGCGTCGTGATAGCGCGCCGGAATCTCCTTCCGGCGGGTCCCTACGAAGTAGCCGAGCCGCTCCTCCGAGGCGAGGGCGGCCAGCGGGGGGACGGCCCCCTTCTCCGGCGACTTGATGAAGGGTCGGAACAGCACGTCCGCAAGCGGATCGAACCAGCGGCCCATCGAGATGATGCCGGAATTGACGATGCCGGGATCGGCCAGGTTGACCCGGAGTTCCGGGTGGCGCCGGGCTAGCTCCAGCGAGAAATGGAGCAGCGCCAGTTTGGAGCGGGCATAGGTGCCCAGCTGCGAGAAATCCTTCTCCGCGGGCTGCAGCGCCGCCTCGTCCACACGGACGTAGCGGCAGGTCAGCGAGACCATGTTGACGACGTGCGCGTCCGGCAGCATGCGGGGCAGGATCAGCTGCGTCAGCAGGAAAGGCCCGAAATAGTTGACGCTGAAAGTGTTCTCCAGCCCGTCGGCGGTCAGGGAATAGCCCCGGCTGATGGCGCCGGCGTTGTTGAACAGGGCGCCGACGGGCTCCGGGCCGAGCCCCTCGGCGAAGGCCCGGACGGACGCGAGCGAGCCGAGGTCGAGCGGGCGTATTTCGATGCGGGCCTGCGGCACGCGGGCGAGAATCCGCTCCCGCAGCGCTTCCGCCTTGCCGGGATTCCGGCAGGCCATGATGACGTCGCAGCCTTGTGCGGCGAGTTCCCGCGTCACGACGGAACCGATGCCGCCGGACGCGCCCGTGACGATGACCCTACCGCTCATATTCCAAGCGAAGATTATCCACCCAGAGGGTGTTGCCGGGCTCGCCGGTGAATTCCCCGCTGCAGCCGGCAGACAGCTGCAGGAGGGCGTGCGTGACCGGTGCGTCCGCATCGGCCCAGCCCTCCTCGAGGATGGGCACGCGCTTCCCCTTGCTATTGACGGTATACAGGGTCTGCTTCCCCTGGATCAGGCCCATGTAAGTTTTGTAGCCGGGCATCTTGCGCGCGTCGCCGTACCAGACGGGAATGCGCTGGTCCTTGACCCAGCCCTGCGAGCTCCGGCCGATGCGGTAGAAGGCCGTTCCCACGCGCTCCGCGTGGACGTTGCCCTCTGCGTCCTCCCAGCGGCGCTGGAGGATCAGGCACACCTGGCAGGGGTCCTCCCCGGCGAACTGCGTCACCTTGAAGGTGCTGGCGCGCGTCAGCTGCCCGCTCGCGGGCAACAGCGCCCGGTAGTCCAGCAGGACGGCGGCGGGCCGCTTCGTGAACGGGATGCCCCAGTCCATGTTGGCGTATGGGTTCTTCGTCCCGGTGATGGGCTCGAACATGCGGCCCCAGTAGAGAGAGCCGGTGGCGAGCACGTTGATGTCGATCACGCCGGCGACCTTGCAGACGGCGAGGACGGTCGAGAGGCGCGCACATTTGCCGGTCGGCCCCTCGTCCGGCTCCATCGACACGCTGACCTTGGTGATACCGGAGACTTTCGCATAGGCGTTGGAAGAAGCCCAGACGGTCTTGGAATAGTCGTAGCTGCGGTTCCCTTCGATGACCGCATCCGGCCCCAGGACGTACAAGGTTTTGACTTCTCCGCCCAGAACGCCCGATTCCTTGATGTGCCGGACGGTCCAGTGCTCGAAATCGCCGAAGGGAACGGTCTCGACGCGCTGGGCTGACAGGGGCAGGGCCCCCGTCAGCAGCAGGAACAGGGCTATTTGAACTTTTTCCATAATCGGGCTTCGAACGGACCCGGCAGCAGGGCGACGAGCGCCGGGAGATAGATGTTCATGAAGGCGGGGCTGATGACGCGGCGCTTGCGGAACAGCGCACGCAGGGCCCGCCGGACCAGCCACTTCGGCGTACGGATGACGCCCAGGCGGATGCCGAGCCGCATCTTCCGTTCGTCCAGGCGGTAGAGCGGCGTGGCGATGGCGGCCGGACAGACCGTCGTGACCCCCACGCCGTAAGGACGCATTTCGTAGGAGAGGGAACGCCCGAAGCTCCGCAGGTAGGCTTTCGTGGCCGAATAAACCGTGATGCCGGGCGCGGGAATCCGCGCGGCCATGGATGACATGATGAGAATATACCCGCTGCCGCGGGACTTCATGGCCTGCCCGAAGAGCAGGCAGATCCGGGTAATAGTCGTGACGTGCAGGTCGATCATCGCCTGGACGCGGCCCAGGTCCTCCGCCTGCAGCTCCTTGAAAAAGAACATGCCCGCATTGTTCACGAGCACGTCGGGAATCAGGTCTTCCGCCCGGCACCAGGCGAAGAGCTCGTCCGCAGCCTCCGGCCGGGCGAGGTCCTGGAAGCGCGTGCGGACCGATACGGGGCCGGCCAGTTCCCGGGCGGCGTCAGCGAGCGCCTGCTCCTGGTTGCTCACCAGCAGCAGGTCATAGCCCCGGGCAGCGAGCTGCCGGGCGAACTCCAGCCCCATGCCGGAACTGCCTCCCGTGATCAGTGCGACCATCTTGCTTCAGCTTTGTCGATTTCCCGGCGCAGCGCCGCCGGAAGTTCTCCCGCGCAGCGGTTGCAGCGCATCTCGAGCGTGTACATCCGCCCGATGCAGTAGTTGGAATGGCGGCAGCCGCTGCAGTTCAGCTCGCCACGGTGGATCTTGTTGACGAAGTCCGTATCGTGGATGAGCGCCCGCGCCATCTGCAGCGCGTCGAAGCCCGCGTCCAGGACTTCCTCCATCTTCCCGCGGGACACCATGCCGCCGACATAGACGAGCGGCAGCTTCACCGCGGCGCGGAACTCCTTCGCGTCCTCCAGGAAGTAACCCTCCCGGTACGGGACTGTCGGAATGACCACCCGCCCGAACAGGCGGACGAAAGCCTTGAGCCACCAGAATTGGCGCGTGTCCATGTAGTAGGCCATTGTCCGGAGGGGCATCGCCCCCCGCATCACCTCCATGGGCGCCTTGCTCACGAAACCGGCCGAGAGCACGAGGGCGTGGACGCCCAGACGCTCCAGCTCGCGGGCCACCTCAAGGCACTCCGCCCGCTGCATGCCGCGGCGGAAGCCGTCGTGCATGTTCATCTTGACCAGCACGCCCATGTCGTCGCCCGCGGCCTCCATCACGCGGCGGATCACCAACTGCATGAAGCGCATGCGGTTTTCCAGCGGGCCGCCGAAGCGGTCGCGGCGATGGTTGGTATAGGGCGAAAGGAACTGGCTGATCAGGTAGCCGTGGCCGGCGTGGATCTCCACGCAATCGAACCCGGCCTGCCGCGCGAGCTCCACGGCGTGCCCGAAGTCCTCCACGAGGGCAAGGATCTCGTCTTCGCGCAGGCGCCGGACGAAGGTCGGCGAATAGAGGTTGAAGCCGCCCGACGCGCCCACCGGCGTGCAGCCGCAGGTCGCGCGGTGCGTCATGTTCCCGCAGTGCCCCAGCTGGATGGACGCTTTCGCGCCTTCGGCGTGGATGGCGTCCGTGATTTCCTTGAGCGCCGGCACGATCTCCTCCCGCATCCAGAGCTGGCCGTCGAAGGACAGGCCGCTCCGGCTCACGGATGCATAGGCCAGCGTCGTCATGCCGACGCCGCCCCGCGCCACGGCCACGTGGTAGTCCTTCAGGTCCCGTGAAGGCTTGTTGCCGTAGGCCATGTTCTCGAACGCGGCCGAGCGGATCACGCGATTGCGCAGCGTGACCGGTCCGATGCGGACGGGGGTGAAGATGGGCGAGTCGATCATGTCAATAGATGAACGGCAGGATGCGCCGCGTCCTGTGCGTGTCCAGCTCGTCCGGGAATTCCTGCTTGTACAGCTCGTAAATCCGGGCGGCGCGCGGCGCCAGGTTGGCGAAGGTCCAGAGGGCAAATACCGCGCCGGACCACGACCAGGTCAGGACGGCGAAGCCCACCCATTCGATGAATTCGCCAAAATAATTCGCGCTCGTGACGTAGTGGAACATACCCTCTTTCGGCAGGTAGTGCGCCGTGTCGCCGGGCTTCCGCAGATGGCGGATGACTGAGTCGGAATGGATGTTGACGGCCATGCCGCCCGCGAAGAGCAGCAGGCCGGCGAGGAACGGCAGGCTGGTCAGCCAGGAGGCCGGATAGGCGTCCGGCTGGGAGAAATAGAAGATCCAGCCGCCCTGCATCGCGGCGTTGAGGGTATTGAACAGGACCCCCATCAGCACGATGCTGACCGGCATGCGGCTGCGGCCGCGGATCTGAAGAGGGAAAATGAATGAGCGGTGGAAATAGTGCAGCTCGAAGAGCAGCAGGAAAACCAGGCGGACGGAATCGCCCCGGCGGTCCGAGAACCACCAGAGCAGGAGCATCGCTACGAATACGGGTGCCTCCATGAGGATCCAGCCGAGCCGGTTGTCCAGGGACGGCCCCCACTGGGGGCCATAGAACTTCCCGTAACCTGCATCCACGCGGTAGAGGCTGAAGAAGACCACGACGGCGAGGACGGCCATGATGACCAGGAAGATGTAAAAAGTATACAGCGAAAGCATAGCCAAAGATACAAAAAAGATGGAATAAGTAAAAAATTACTATCTTTGTATGATATGGCGAAAGAATGCAAGTGGATACTCAAGGAGCCGGCCGATCCCGCGAAGGTCGAGCGGCTCGCGACGGAAGTCGGCATCGACAAGGTGCTGGCCGACCTGCTCGTGAAGCGGGGCGTCGAGACCTTTGAACAGGCCCGCTCCTTCTTCCGCCCTTCGCTGGACGCCCTCCACGACCCCTTCCTGATGAAGGACATGGACAAGGCGGTGGAGCGGCTGCACCGCGCCATCGCCGGTGGCGAGAAGATCCTCGTTTATGGCGACTACGACGTGGACGGCACGACGGCCGTCGCGCTCGTCTATTCCTTCATCCAGCGCTTTACCGACCAGGTGGATTTCTACATTCCCGACCGCTACGACGAGGGTTACGGCGTGTCCTACAAGGGCATCGACTGGGCCGCGGACGGCGGGTTCAAGCTGATCATCACGCTCGACTGCGGCATCAAGGCCATCGACAAGGTCGAATACGCCCGCAGCAAGGGGCTCGAGGTCATCATCTGCGACCACCATCTTCCCGAGGATTCGCTCCCGCATGCCGTGGCGGTGCTGGACCCCAAACGGGAGGATTGCAATTATCCCTTCGACGACCTGTCCGGCTGCGGCGTGGGCTTCAAGCTCGTGCAGGCATATTCCCAGCAGTTCGGCGTCCCCTTCGAAACCCTGATTCCGCTGCTGGACCTGCTGGTGGTCAGCATTTCCTCCGACCTCGTGACGATGGTCGGAGAGAACCGCATCCTCGCGCATTTCGGCCTCAAGCAGCTGAACGAGAACCCCTGCAAGGGCCTCGCGGCCATGATCACCCTCTCCAACCTGGAGCCGGGACACATTTCCATCGACGACATCGTCTTCAAGATCGGTCCGCGCATCAACGCGGCGGGGCGCATGGAGTCCGGCCGCCTGGCGGTGGAGCTCCTCAAGGCCACCGACGCCATGACGGCGATGCGCATCGGCGAGAAGATCAACGAGAACAACAACGAGCGCAAGAATATCGACCGGGAGATCACCCAGGAGGCCCTGGAAATGGTCCAGGCCGGCTCCTGCCTCGCCCGCGAGAATACAACCATCGTCTATAATCCCAAGTGGAGCAAAGGCGTGGTGGGCATCGTGGCCTCCCGCCTCGTGGAGGCCTACTACAAGCCGACCGTGGTGCTGACCAAGTCGAACGGCTTCGTTACGGGTTCCGCCCGCAGCATCGCCGGTTTCGACCTGTACGAGGCCATCGAGAGCTGCGCCGACCTGCTGGAGAATTTCGGCGGGCATGTCTATGCCGCCGGCCTCACGCTCAAGGAGGAGAACCTCGCCGAGTTCGCCCGGCGCATGGACACCTTCATCGCCGGCAAGATCACGTCCGACATGCTCATCCCCATCGTGGAGCTGGACGCCAAGCTGGACTTCGCGCAGATCACGCCCAAGTTCTCCCGCATCCTCAAGCAGTTCCAGCCTTTCGGTCCCGGCAACAACAACCCGATCTTCATGACGGAGAACGTCTATGACGCCGGTTCGGGCCGCAAGGTCGGCGGGGGCGGCGTGCACCTCAAGCTGGACCTGATCCAGGAGTCGCAGCCCTACCACCAGATTCCTTCCATCGCATTCAACATGGCGGACTACTATGACTATATCCGCGAGGGCAACCCGATCGACGTCTGCTACGCCATCGTGGAGAATTACTATCGCGGTTCCGCCTCCATCCAGCTCCGCATCCGCGACATCCGCGAGCGGGAAGATATCCTATAGACATGAAATCAAGCGGCATCATTGCCCGTTTCGTGCTGGGAGCGCTGCTGTCCTGCGCTCTCCTGGCCGGCCTGCTGTACCCCTGCCTTCCCTTCGGCGCCAAGGGCGCGGAAGCAGGCGGTAATTTCCTGACCAAAGTATATGAGAACGCCACGGCCGGCGACCTGGTCGAGAAGACCCAGGACATCTGGGGCTGGGTGCTGCTGGGGCTGAATATCGTTGCCGCCGCGGGGCTGCTGGCCTGTCCGGCGAAGGAGCTTCCTTCGAAGAAGGGGAAGTACGCCGGCGCGCGCTTGTTCTTTCCCGCTTTCTGCGGGACGCTCGTCCTGCTGGGAATCGAGGTCGTGCTGGCCTCGCCGTCGCTCCTGGCCGGTTTCCTGGAGTTCCTGCGCATCTACACCTTCACTGCGGTCTCGGGCCTGACGGTGCTGGTGATCCTGATGTATCTCCTCGGGTCCCGCAGCGTGCCGCTGTTCCGCTCCGTGGAGGGTCTGAGCAACAATTTCCCGAAGGGAGTGCGCATCGCCGAAGGCGTGCTCGTCGCCCTCTTTACGGGCGCGGCGCTGTATTTCGCCGCGGGGAGCATGCGCCTGTACATGGTGCCGCCCGCGATCCTGCTGGGGCTGCTGCCCGGCACCCTCTGCGAATGGGCCCTCGCGAAACGCCGCTCCGGCTACCGGGCGAACTACCTGTTCCTGCGTACGTTGCGTGCCGTCGGCCTGATCGTCTTCTGCCCGATCACCGTCCCCGTCCTGCTCTACGCCCTGTTCTCATCCTCATCCCGGGCCTGACTAGAACAGCGTCGGTTCTTCGAAGAGATCGCCGGGGAGGTCAGGGATGTCTTCGGTGGCAGGAGATTCCGGATCTTCGCCCGGAATGACTACAGAGGAAACCGGGCTGTATCTATACAAATTCTGATATTGTATAACACTATTGTAAAAGTGTTATCTTTTCTCCATCTTTGCAGAAAAAGAAGTATGGAGAATGTTCGTAGAATACAAACCGCCTTTCGGCTGGAGGAGTCTTTGCTCAACCGTTTGAAGAAAAAGGCCAGCAGGCAGAATAAAAGCCTGAACAGCTATGTCGAGGCCTTGCTGAAAGCGGATGTGAGGAGTGAGCCGGAGTATCCGAAGGTGTCTTTCCCGATTCCTCATTCCGCACGCGTCAGCCGCATGCTTGATATCCTCCCCGCTTTCACGGATGAGGAACTCGAAAAGGACGAGAAACTTGCCTACATCCTTGGGAAATGACAAAGATATTTCTGGATACCAACGTTATCCTGGACTTGTACATTCCAGGACGTGAAGGCAAGGCGGCGGCCCGGTCGCTGCTGGATTTGAAGGAAGCCGCCGGGGATGACATTCGGCTTTTTATTTCTTTTCTCTCTGTAGCCAATATCGCTTACGTGTTGCGAAAGCATTATGACAAGACCCGGATGAAGGATATTATACGGGGGCTGTTTCATTTTTGCGATGTGCTCTCAATGAGCGACTTCTCCATATTTGAAGCACTGGATTCGCCCTGCCCGGACTTCGAAGACGCTCTCCAACTCTCGTGCGCGGAAATCAAAGAATGCGACTTCCTGCTTACCTCAAATCTTCGTCATTTTCAAGAGGAAACCTGGATGACCGTCCTCACCCCGGCACAATTTCTCGAGAAACTGGCTACAGCAGGAGAAAAGTAACGATCTCCCCGGCGACGGCGTCGGGAGTTTTGCCGTCGGTATCGACGGCGAAGGGGGCTTGCGCGTAGAGCGGCTCCCGGTGGGCGTAGAGTGCGTCCGCATCCGCGAAAAGGGGCCGGGAGGCATCGACGTCTCCGAGGCGCCGCCGTATCGTTTCCAGGCGGGTGCGCAGCCAGACGCAGCGCGTCCGGGCAAAGATGAGTTCCCGCGCTTCCGGCAGGGTCAGGGCGCCGCCGCCGAGCGCCAGCACCGTGTCGTCCTGCGCGGCATCCGCCGCATCCAGCACCGCCTGCAGCGTTTCCAGCTCGACGGTGCGGAAGGCGTCCTCGCCGTCGCGGAATATCTCCGGAATCGGACGGCCGGCGCGGGCGACGATTTCCTCGTCGAGATCGACAAAACGGGCCCCCAGGCGCGCTGCGAGCGCCCGGCCCGTGCTGCTCTTGCCGCAGCCCATGAAACCCGTGAGCGAAAGAATCATATTGCAAAGATTGCAAAAAATCCCTATCTTGTCAAACTAAAATTTTTGCATTATGTCACTGAATAAAGTCATGCTGATCGGTAACGTTGGAAGAGACCCCGAAGTACGTTACCTCGAAGGAAACAACCCCGGCGCCCAAGGCCGGAAAGTCGCAACATTCACCCTGGCCACGTCCGAACGCTTCCGCGACCGCAGCGGAGAGACCCGTGAGAACACGGAATGGCACAACATCGTCGCCTGGGGCCAGCCCGCCGACGTGTGCGAGCGCTTCGTGCGCAAGGGCACCCAGCTCTATATCGAAGGCCGCCTGCGCACCCGCAAGTACACGGACCGCAACGGTCAGGAGAAATACACCACCGAAATCAACGTCGATACCCTGCAGCTGCTCGGCCGCCGCGACGGTGACGGCGCCGGCTATCCCCAGTCCGCTCCCGCCCAGCCGCAGCAGCCTGCCTACCAGCAGCCCGCTTACCAGCAGCCGGCCTATCAACAGCCCGCTCCGCAGGCCCCGGCCGCTCCCGCCGTGGACGAAGGCCCGACCGACGATCTCCCGTTCTAGTTATCCGTCATTCCGGGCGGTTCCTGAGCCAGTAGAAGGATGACCCGGAATCTCATCAAATTCCAGACTTATGACTGAAAAGATTCAACGGCTGATGAACGACAATCCGGTGGCGCGCTGGGCCGTCCTGGCCCTCGTCGCCCTGATGATGTTCTTCGCCTACATGTTCGTGGACGTCATGTCCCCGCTCAAGTCGCTCGTCGAAAGCAACCTTGGCTGGAACAGCGCCGTGTTCGGCAAATACGCCGCCTCCGAATATATTCTCAACGTCTGCGGCTTCCTCATCCTCGCGGGCATCATCCTCGACAAGCTCGGGGTACGCTTCTCCGGCATCCTGTCCGCCGGCCTGATGGTCCTCGGCGCCGCGATCAAGTTCGTCGGCGTGAGCGACTGGTTCCAGACCACGGGCCTCGCCCAGTGGCTGGGCACCTGGTGGGTAGAGATGCCCGCCAGCGCCAAGATGGCTTCGCTCGGCTTCATGATCTTCGGCTGCGGCTGCGAGATGGAAGGCACCAACGTGTCCAAGATCCTCGCCAAGTGGTTCAAGGGTAAGGAAATGGCCCTCGCGATGGGCCTCGAGATGGCCATCGCCCGCCTCGGCGTGTTCGGCGTGATGTGGATTGCTCCGCTGATCTCCGAGAAGTTCGGCGGCTCCGTCATGGCCCCGATGGGCTTCTGCGGCGCGCTGCTCTGCATCGGCCTGATCAACTTCATCATCTTCGCCGTGATGGACAGCAAGTTCGACCGCCAGCTGGTCGCCGCCGGTCTCGCCACGGACGAGAAGTCCCCGGAGGACGAATTCCACGTGAGCGACCTCGGCGCCATCTTCAAGAGCAAGATGTTCTGGATCGTGGCCCTGCTGTGCGTGCTGTACTACAGCGCTATCTTCCCGTTCCAGCGCTACGCGCCGAACTTCCTCGAAGAGACCCTGCAGATCGACGCCGCCACGGCATCCCGCCTGTTCAGCTGCTTCCCCATCCTGGCCATGTGCCTGACCCCGTTCCTGGGATTCTTCCTGGACCGCAAGGGCAAGGGCGCCTCGATGCTGATGATCGGTTCCATCATCATGATCGCCTGCCACCTGAGCTTTGCGTTACTGCTGCCGGCTTTCCCGTCGAAGGGTCTGGCCGTGACGCTGATCGTGATCCTGGGCGTCAGCTTCTCGCTGGTACCCGCCGCGCTGTGGCCGTCCGTGCCGAAGATCATCGACGAGAAGATCCTGGGGTCCGCCTACTGCCTCATCTTCTGGGTGCAGAACGTGGGCCTCTGCCTCGTCCCGATGCTGATCGGCTCCCTGCGCAACTCGACCGGCGGCTACTTCGTGCCGATGATCGTCTTCTCCTGCTTCGGCGTGCTGGCCTTCATTTTCAGCTTCCTGCTCAAGAAGGAGGACCGCAAGAAAGGCTACGGCCTGGAGCTTCCGAATATCAAGAAATAGCGTCTGCATGACTGCGAAGTCCGCCAAGATCAGTTGCTGGATCGCCCTGGCGTGTCTCGTCGTACCGATGTTCGCATCGTACTTCTTCGACGACATGTTCTCGACGATCTCCTACCTCTTCGAGGATCCCGCCCGCACGCAGCTGGGCTGGGATGCGGCCGGGTACGGCCTCTACGCCAGCGGCTACTCCGTGCTGTGCGTATTCGGCGGCCTGGTGGTCTGCGGCATCCTGCTCGACAAGTGGGGCGTCCGCATCACGGGCTCCATCTTCGTCGGCATGATGGTCGCTGGCGCCGCCACGGTGCTCTACGCCATCACGGCGGGGCTCGCCCCCGCCCGTTCGCTGCGCCTCGCCTACGTGGGTTGCATGTTCTTCGGCCTCGGCAGCGAAATCGCGGGCACGGCCGTCACGCGCTCGATCGCGAAATGGTTCCGCCACGGGCCCATGGCCCTGGCAATGGGCCTGCAGCTCGCCATCGCCCGCCTCGGCACCGCCCTCGCCCTCGTGCTCTCGCCGCGCCTCGTCGTCGAGAACACCGGCCACGTGTACAGTCTCGCGGAGACCGCCCGACCGGCCGTGTTCGGCCTCGGCCTGATGGCCGCCGGCCTCATCCTCTGGGCCCTCTTCGTGGCGATGGATGCCCGGTACGACAAGCGTACCGCATCGTCATTCGCCGGCTCGACCGGCGAATCTCCAAGCGACGAACAATTCCGCTTTGCGGACGTGCTCGGCATCCTGAAA
This sequence comes from Bacteroidales bacterium, assembly GCA_017535125.1. The sequence continues at coordinate 21,173 of JAFXUS010000019.1, forward strand.
AACGGCAACTTCTGGCTGCTCGGACTCCTCTGCGTGCTGTTCTATAGCAGCATCATCGCGTTCAAGAAGTTCGCCGGCGCCATCCTCATTCCGCGCTTCGCGATTCCGGCGGAGACCGCCGGCTGGATGGTCTCGATGCTGCCCTTCGCGACGGTCATCTTCGCCCCGCTCTTCGGCCTGCTTGTGGACCGCTTCGGCCGCGGCACGCGCTGGATGGTGCTGGGCTCCGTGCTGGCGCTCACCGCCCACCTGCTGCTGGCCTTCGCCCCGCAGGGCGTGCCGTTCTTCGGCTACCTGGCCATGGTGCTGCTCGGCTTCGGCTATTCGCTGGTGCCCGCCGCCCTCTGGCCTTCCGTCCCGAAAATCGTCCCTGACAAGGTGCTCGGCACCACCTTCGCGCTCGTGTACTGGGTGCAGAACCTCGGCCTGCTCGCCTTCAAGATGCTGGCGGGCGGCATCCTGGGACGCAACGCCGGCGCAGATGCCGCGCAGGGAGCCGTGTCCGTGGAGCTGATGTTCACCGCCCTCTGCGTCGCGGCCGTCGTCACGGCCCTGCTCTTTGCCCGCGCCTCGCGCCGGCACCCTGAACTGGCGCTCGACGCACCCAACAAACTCTGACATGCACGAACTCCTGGACAAGATAAACAGCCCCGCCGACATCAAGGGATTCACCACGGAGCAGCTGCGCGAGCTCTGCGCCGAGCTGCGCCAATACATCCTGGAAGTCTGCGCCCGCAACCCCGGACACCTGGCTTCGAGCCTGGGCGCCGTGGAGCTCATCGTGGGCGTACACTACGTCTTCGACACGCCGGCGGACAAGCTCGTTTTCGACGTGGGGCACCAGGCTTACGCCCACAAGATCCTGACGGGACGCCGGGAGGCGTTCGCCACGATGCGCTCGAAAGACGGCATCAGCGGCTTCCCCAACCGGGACGAAAGTCCGTATGACGCGTTCGGCGTCGGCCATTCCTCCACCTCCATTTCGGCCGCCCTCGGCCTCGCCGAAGCGGCCCGGATGCAGAAACGGCAGGAGAAAGTCATCGCGCTGATCGGCGACGGAGCCATGACGGGCGGTCTCGCCTTCGAGGGCCTCAACAACGCCGGCGCCAGCCGCGCCGACCTGCTCGTCATCCTCAACGACAACAACCAGTCCATCGACAGCAACACCGGCGCCCTTCACCGTTACCTGCTGAACGTCACCACCAGCCGTTCCTACAACCGCTTCAAGGACCGCGTCTGGGACATCCTGGGGGACAACGCCTTCCGCCGCTTCATCCAGCGCTGGGTCCGCGCCCTCAAGTCCTGGTTCGTGGGCAAGCCCGGCGGCGCCCTGTTCGAGTCGCTCGGATTCCGCTATTTCGGCCCGATCGACGGCAACGACGTCGCCGAAGTCGTGCGCACGCTGCGCAAGCTCAAGGACCTCTCCGGGCCGCGCCTGCTGCACGCCCTCACCATCAAGGGCAAGGGCTACCCCGCCGCCGAGGCGGATCCCGTGGTCTGGCACGCGCCGGGACACTTCGACCCCGAGACGGGCGAGCGCGTCCACGCCCCGCACCTGCGTGACCGCTACCAAGACGTGTTCGGCGAGGTGCTCTGCGAGCTCGCCGAAGCGGATCCCAAGGTGGTCGGTGTCACGCCGGCCATGGCGACCGGCTGCGGCATGAACCGCCTCGCCGTCCGTCGCCCGGAACAGTTCTTCGACGTGGGCATCGAGGAGGAGCACGCCGTCACCTTCTCCGCCGGCCTCGCCGCCGGCGGCATGAAGCCGTTCTGCAACCTCTACTCCGCCTTCTCGCAGCGCGCCTACGACCAGATCATCCACGACGTCGCCCTCCAGCGGCTGCCGGTCGTGCTATGCTTCGACCGGGCCGGACTCGTGGGCGAAGACGGCGCCACGCACAACGGCGCCTTCGACCTGGCCGCCTACCGCAGCATCCCGGACACCATCGTCAGCGCCCCGCGCGACGAAGTCCAGCTCAAGCAGCTGATGTACACCGCCTGGAAGCATGCCACGGGACCCTTTATTATAAGGTACCCGCGCGGGATGGGCGAAGGGGCTCCCTGGCAGGAAGCCCCCGGCACCGTCCTGCCGGTCGGCCGCGGCGAGTGCCTGCTGGAAGGAAGCGACGTTGCCATCCTCGGTCTCGGACCGGCCGTGGGCCGCGCGCTCGAAGCGGCGGCGGACTGGCCCGGACGCGTGTCCGTCTATGACCTGCGCTTCCTCAAACCGCTCGACGGGCAGCTGCTCGCGGATGCGGCCGGACGTCACCGCCACCTGATCACGGTCGAAGACGGCTGCCTCGCCGGCGGCCTCTACGGCGCCGTCAGCGAGTGGCTCGCCGCGCACCCCGGCCGGACCACCCTCGAGGGGCTCGGCATCCCGGACAGCTTTGTCGCGCAAGCCTCGCAGTCCCAGCAACAAGCGGCATGCGGAATCGATGCCGACGGGATACGAAAAAGTTTGAAAAAAGTTTTTGGAGAATAGGAAATTATTCCTATCTTTGCAGTCCCAAAAACTAGGGGGCTTTGAAATAATACATTGCCGATGTAGCTCAGTTGGCTAGAGCGTGTGATTTGTAATCTCAAGGTCGTGGGTTCGATTCCCTCCATCGGCTCACTACCTGCAATGTAAAGAAAACTTGGGCAAGTACCAGAGTGGCCAAATGGGGCAGACTGTAAATCTGCTGGCGATGCCTTCGGTGGTTCGAATCCATCCTTGCCCACAAAAAGCGGAAGTTGGACAGAAACGACTGCTCCCAAGCGGGGTTCGTATAATGGCTATTATGCCAGCCTTCCAAGCTGGAAATGGGAGTTCGATTCTCCTACCCCGCTCAAATATTGCCGATGTAGCTCAGGGGTAGAGCGCATCCTTGGTAAGGATGAGGTCATGAGTTCAATTCCCATCATCGGCTCCAGACC
>JAFXUS010000020.1 GCA_017535125.1 Bacteroidales bacterium
AACGCTGTATTTGCCGTCTTCGAGGGCTTTGATGGTCTGCGCGGAGGCCGCGGCTGCGGCGAGCGTCAGGACGGTTGTCATGCAGAGAAGGAATCTTTTCATGGTTTTGCCTTATTAGTTTATGCAAAAATACCAATTCCTTCCGGTTCGGGGTGGTATCTGTGTGCCAATTCCTTTCACTTATCCGTCATTTGCCCGCCGGCGGAGGCGAAGCTACGCGTTCGCGAGGAAGGCGATGATGCCGGCGACGTCGTCCTTCGGGAAGGAGCGCTGCTCGCCCGAAGTGAGGTTCTTGAGGTTCACGACGCCCTGCTCCATCTCGGAAGCGCCGGTGATGGAGAGGAAGGGGATGGCCTTGCGGTCGGCGTAGTCGAACTGCTTCTTGAGCTTGGCGGCGTCGGGGTAGAGCTCCACGGCGATACCGTTTGCGCGGAGCGCGGCGGCCACGGGCAGCAGGTAGCGGACCTCGTCCGGCCCCATGTTGGCGAGCAGCAGGCGCGTGGCGCTGCACAGGCCTTTCGGGAACTTGTCCAGCCCCTTGAGTACGTCGTAGATGCGGTCGGCGCCGAAGCTGACGCCCACGCCCGACATGTCGGGCAGGCCGAAGATGCCGGTCAGGTTGTCGTAGCGGCCGCCGCCGCAGATGCTGCCGATCTGCCAGTCGAGCGCCTTGACTTCGAAGATGGCGCCCGTATAATAATTGAGGCCGCGCGCCAGTGAGAGGTCGATTTCGGTGGGGGTCTTGATGCCCGCGGCTTCGATGAATCCGAAGAGCTCTTTGAGCTCGTCCAGGCCCTTCAGGCCCGTCTCGGAGGCGCCCATGATGGCGCGCATCTTGGCGAGCTTCTCGGCGTTGGAGCCGCTCAGGGTCAGCACCGGCTCGAGCACGGCGATGGCCGCGTCGGTGAGGCCTTTTTCGCGCATCTCGTCCTTGACGGCGTCGAGGCCGATCTTGTCCAGCTTGTCGATGGCCACGGTGATGTCCACCACCTTGTCGGGGAAGCCGCAGATCTCCGCGAGGCCGGTCAGGACCTTGCGGTTGTTGATCTTGACCAGCACGCGCACGCCCAGCTGCTCGAAGACCTTGTCCACGATCTGCACCAGCTCCAGCTCGCACAGCTGGCTGCGGGACCCGATGGCGTCCACGTCGCACTGGTAGAATTCGCGGTAGCGGCCTTTCTGCGGGCGGTCCGCCCGCCAGACCGGCTGGATCTGGAAACGCTTGAAGGGGAAGGACAGCTCGCCCTGGTGCTGCACCACGAAGCGGGCGAAGGGCACCGTGAGGTCGTAGCGCAGGCCCTTCTCGCACACCTGCGGCGTGAGCGGCTTCTGCATGTCCACGTCCGCGAAGGCGTCGCCGGAGTTCAGGATGCGGTACAGGAGCTTGTCGCCCTCCTCGCCGTATTTTCCGAGCAGGGTGGAGAGGTTCTCCATCGCGGGCGTCTCGATCTGGGAGTAGCCGAACGTCTTGAACACCGAGCGTATCGTGTCGAATATGTAGTTGCGCTCGGCCGTCTCCTGCGGGCCGAAATCGCGCGTCCCCTTGGGTATGGAAGGTTTCTGTGCCATCGGTCTTTGAATTATTCTGCAAATTTACCTACTTTTGTCAAATTTTCAGTTTTCAATATGAAAGATTTTGTCAAAATGGTTCTGGCCGTCCTGTGCGGTCTTATCCTCATGGGGATTATCTGCTTCATCCTGACCTTCGGGCTGATTGGCTCGATGGCCGCCGCCGGCAACAGCAAGCCTGTTCTGCCCAAGTCCGGCGTGCTCAAGATCGATCTGGGCAAGATCGCGATCGGCGAGCAGACCCAGGAAGACAACCCCTTCGGTAACCTGGATCCGACCTCCCTGCTCATGGGCGGCGGTATCGACACGAAGGCCGTCCTCGGCATCTGGGATGCCGTGCAGGCCGTGAACGCCGCCGCGGAGGATCCCGCCGTCAAGTTCATTTACCTGCGCACCGACGACAATACTTCGGGCGTGACCGCCCTGGAAGAGCTGCGCGGGGCGCTGGAGCGCTTTCGCACCACCAGCGGCAAGGCCGTCGTGACCTATATGGAGAATCCCGGCGCGGCCACCTACTACCTGGCCTCCGTGTCCGACAAGATCTATATGTCATCCTACCTGGGCCTGACGCCCCAGTTCACCGGCGTCGGCACGCAGATGTTCTTCCTGGGTGACCTGCTGAAGCGCCTCGGCGTCAACATACAGCTCATCCGTCACGGAAAATATAAATCCGCCGGCGAGATGTACACCCGCGGCAGCGCCAGCCCCGAGAATCGCGAGCAGTACCAGCGCATGATCGACTCGATGTGGGAAACGCTCGGCAGCGCCATCGCCGAGGCGCGTGGCATCAGCGTGGAGCAGCTGGACGACGCGATTTCCGGCCTCAAGCTGCGTCTGCCGGAGGACTTCGTGACCTGCGGCCTCGCGGACGAACTCCTTGACCGGGACGGCCTGGAGGCCAAGCTTGCCACCCTCGCCGTCGAGGATGAATACGACGACATCAAGTGGATGAGCCTGTCCGACTATGCGGCTGCCAAGCTCGTTCCGTCCAAGGCCAGGCAGAAGATTGCCGTCATCTACGCCGACGGCGAGATCATCGACGGCAACGGCAAGTCCGACATCGCCGGCGACCGCTTCGCCACCATCATCAACAAGGTGCGCGCCGACTCCACCGTCAAGGCCGTGGTGCTCCGCGTCAACTCCCCGGGCGGTTCCGTGACCGCTTCCGAGAAGATCAAGAACGCCCTCGACAAGCTCCAGGAAGTCAAGCCCGTGGTCGCTTCCTATGGCGGATATGCCGCTTCCGGCGGCTACTGGATTTCCAACAACTGCGAGAAGATCTACACCGACGCCGCCACCCTCACCGGCTCCATCGGCGTGTTCGGCCTCGTGCCCGACTTCTCCAAGGCGGCCAAGGACATCGCCCACGTGGGCGTGGAGAGCGTCACCTCCCACAAGCACGGCGACATGCTGGGGCTGATGCGCCCGTTCGACCAGGACGAATATGACTTCATGCTGACCGGCATCGAGGCCGTCTATGACCGCTTCACCACCATCGTGTCCGAAGGCCGCGGCATCCCCAAGACCACCGTGGACGCCATCGGCCAGGGTCGTGTGTGGACGGGCGCTGACGCGCTGAAAATCAATCTGGTGGATGAGATTGGCACCCTCGAGGACGCCATCCATTACGCGGCCGTCGCAGCCGGTGAGCCCGACCTCGCCCAGTGGAAGATCAAGGGCTATCCCGCCCCGCCGTCCACGATGGAGCAGATGATGGAGATGATCGGCGGCGGCAAGGGCGGCGACGACGCCCTGATCTCTGCGCTGCGCGGTATCACGCGTCCGCAGGTCCTCGCCCGCATGGACAACGAAATCGAAATCCGGTAAACCTTACAAAGGCAGATAGCTGACGCTGTCGCGGATGCCGCTGTCGGAGACGACTTCGAACGTCGTCTCCGCGGCGCCCATCTCCAGGCCTTCGAATTTCCAGATCACGCCTGAGCTCTCGCCGGAGCCCTCCAGGGTCCGGACGGGAACGCCGTCGCGCAGCAGCGTGAGCGTGCCGGCGTTGGAATACACCGTGAGGGTGAACGTCGATCCGGCAGGGCGCTTGTGAAGCCGCCGCTCGGTGATATAGACCGTCTCTTCGGCGGCGTTCCACCAGGATTTGTAGAGATAGAAGACGTCTTTCTTCGTCTGGCGGTCGCGCGTCACGAGGCCCTTGTCGTTGGTGTAGAGCCGCGCGGGATTCTCCGTGTAGTTGACGCCGTCGTCCGAGTCCAGGAAACCCTCCTTGCGGTCCGCTACCGGGAAGTCGAACAGGATCCACAAAGAGGTGAAATTCAGCCAGGGCATGGCGCAGATCTGCTGGACCGCCGCCTCGTGCGCCCGGTTGCCGTATGCTTCCATGTGGCGCCGGTCGTCCCGGTATCGGCGGATGTCCTCTTCCTTCCAGCTGTGGCAGTAGGGATTGATGCCGACGCCGTACTCGGACAGGTTGGTGACGCCCATGTGGTCGTGGATCCACGTCATGGACTGCGTCAGCCCGTCGAAACGGTCATACTCGTAGTACCAGCCGTGATAGCGGTTTTCGGAATAGTAGTCGGCCTTGAGTTCCGTATAGTAGTCCCGCGCGAAGACGCTGTCGTCCGTCAGGCCCACCGCGCGGGAGGGATCCAGCGATTTGGCGTAATCGTAGAGCCGGGCTGTCTCATCCACCGCCCGCCGGGCATCCAGCGTGCCCTGGAACTGATTCGTGTTGCCCCAGCTGTCCAGCTCGTTCCACATGCCCCAGAAGCAGATGGACGGATGGTTGTAGAGGCTCGTGATCATCTCCCGCATCTGGTCGTGGATGTTGTCGAAATAGGCGTCCGTCACGCGTTCGCCGCAGATGTTGACCCAGGGGATCTCCGTCTGCACCACGATACCCATGCGGTCGCAGAGCCGGAAGGCATACTCGTTGTGGGGATAATGCGCCAGGCGCAGGAAATTGCAGCCGAGCTCCCGGACGATGGCATAGTCGCGGTCGAAGTCCTCCTCCGTCAGGGCCGAGGCCCTGCCTTCCGCGTCCTGGTGCATGCTCACCCCGCGCAGCGGATAGGGATGCCCGTTCAAATAGAATCCACCATCCTTGTCCAGGCGGAAGTAGCGGAAGCCGATCTCCTTTTCCGAAAAGTCATTCTCTACCCGCAGCTCGACCTTATACAGGTACGGATCCGCCACGCCGTCCCAGAGATGCGGCCGTTTCAGGCGGATTTCCGCCGCATAGGGGTACGCGCCCCCCGCGGGGATCTTCACGCGGCGGCGTTTCTTCCAGACCGCCTTGCCATCCGCATTCCGAAGCACCAGCGACACCTTCACGCGTTTTGCCTTGTGGCCGGTGTTCTCCAGCCTGGCCTTTACCTCCGCGAGGGCCTTCGCGTCCGACACTTCCGTCTGGATGAGATGGAAGCGGTCCGGCCCGTACTCGATCGGGCAGAGGAATACCCCCTCGTATTCCAGCAGCGACACCGGGTTATGCAGACCGTTGTTCTTGTTGAAGTCGGAGGAAATGGGGATCATCTCCAGATCGACGCTATTGTCGCACACCACCTCCACTACGTTCTTTTCCGGCCGGAGCAACCACTTCAACGGGACGACGAATGGCGTGTAACCACCTTTGTGCGCATAGGCGAGCTCGCCGTTTACATAGACCCGGGAAGCCTGCGCCGCCCCTTCGAAAAGGAGGAAAGAAGTTTTGGTCTGATCCGGGGAGATCTCGCAACGGTAATGCGTCTTGCCGCGGTAATACGCCGCGGTGCGGCCGTCAATGGCATTCGTGCTGTGTGGAACCGTGACCGTTTCCCAATGCTCTCCGTCGCGGGAGAACTCCCAGCGCTCCAGCCGGGTGGTCCCAGCCTGCAGCGATATGGAAAAGATGAAAGAAAAGATAATGGAGGGGAGAATAGCTTTCATATTTCCAAAGATACACTTTTTTTGGATATTTAAATTTTTTATCTACCTTTGCAGTCCCAAATACCGCGGGATAGAGCAGTTGGTAGCTCGTCGGGCTCATAACCCGGAGGTCGGTGGTTCGAGTCCGCCTCCCGCTACGAATCGAAAACGGCAGCCAAACGGCTGCCGTTTTCCGTAGCGGGAGGCGGACTCCGTCTCCTAACCCCCTCCAGCGCTCCCGGATCTTCCGCTTTCGTCGCGCCCAAAGCAATTCTTTGGGGAAGGTCCCGGGGCTGGAATGAGACTTTCCCATATCCTGCTTGGATAACTCCAGGCAAAAGCGTATCTTTAGAACGACAAATCGAAATATACAAATTGTAGTGTATGAAAAAGGTTCTGAAGGTTATCTGGGGCCTCTTCGCCGTGATTGGAATTCTGTTCACGTTGCGCCTCATTCCCGTCTTATGCGGAAATCAATCCATCTCCATCTATCGTTCCACCAAAGGACATTATAGTGATTATGTCGAGCTGCTCAGCACGTCCGGTGCATTTGGGAAAGACACGACCACCTTTGAGATGAAGATCCTGCAGGACACGGCCCGGGCGAAAGAGATCCGGGACTATTTCCAGCTGGACAAGTTATACGATGCTGAAGCAGACTCCTGGACAAAGGCACTCGCCATCGGCAAGTTCGTCGCAACCAATATCCCGCACGACAATCAGAAAGAATGGCCGGAGCACGTCAATGCCATCGGCCTTTGGGAATACACGAAGGATGTCGCCCCTGCATTCAACTGCCGGCTACATGGTATTCTCACCTTTGAACTTATGCTTGCCGCTGGACTGGATGCGCGGTATGTCACTTGTCTGCCGGAAGACAGGGACGACGAGGACTGCCACGTCGTCAACGAAGTATGGCTCCCCGAACTGGGCAAGTGGGCGATGATAGACACCGATATGGATGGGAACTACGCTTCCGATCTGGAAGGTACTCCGCTTTCCCTCAAGGAGATCCGGGAGCATTATATTTCCGGAGAAAAGATGCAGTATCATCCGAGATTCAAGAGGGCGACCACAAAGGTGAGCCAGCATTATGCATATATGGCCAAAAATACCTATTGGTTTATGTGCTGGGAGACGCTATCCTACTACCAGGAAGAATGGAAGGACAGAAAGCGCGAGACTGGCCGTGATATTGTTCTTGTTCCGTCAGGTTTTGAGCCATTCTACGTGAAAGACGGAGCTGTTGTCACAACAGATGCCGACACCTTCTGGGCGGCACCGAAGAAATAATGCTATTTATCGGTCAAGCCCAAGCCCTTCGATGAACGCGAGGTTCGAGATCCGGAGCGTTTTCCGGCTCTTATGCGCGACAGTTCTCGTGGACTTGCGAGAATTGTTAAAAAATTTAAAAACACCACTTGTTAAAAAACTTTAAAAACTATACCTTTGCGCCTTCAAAAAACGCAGAGGTTTTTTTATGAGCATAAAAGGAGATTACAGACCTAAACTATTCATCACACTCAAGAACGGATACGACAAGAAAACACTGATACAGGACCTGCTGGCGGGCGTCATCGTGGGCATCGTGGCCCTGCCGCTCGCGATCGCCTTCGGCATCGCGTCGGGCGCTTCCCCGGAAGCGGGCATCCTGACCGCCATCGTGGCGGGATTCATCATTTCCTTCTTCGGCGGCAGCAAAGTCCAGATCGGCGGCCCCACCGGCGCGTTTATCGTCATCGTCTATGGCATCATCCAGGAATACGGCATGAGCGGCCTGATGATCGCCACCTTCATGGCCGGCGCCTTCCTGATCCTGATGGGCGTCCTGCACCTGGGCACCATCATCAAATACATCCCTTACCCGATCGTGGTCGGCTTTACCTCCGGTATCGCGCTCACCATTTTCGCCACGCAGATAAAGGACCTTTTCGGCTTGCAGATCGAGAGCGTGCCCGCCGATTTCCTCGGCAAATGGGGCGTCTATGCCCAGCACATCGACACCATCAACTGGTGGTCGCTGCTGGTGGGCGCCTGCAGCATCCTCATCATCGTCTTCACGCCGAAGGTGAGCCGTCGCATTCCCGGATCGCTGGCCGCCATCATCCTGATGACCCTCGCCACGCTCGGCCTGAAGGCCCTCGGCGTCGGGGGCATCGAGACCATCGGCGACCGCTTTTCCATTTCCTCGGCGCTGCCGCAGCCCGAGGTGCCCCAGATCAGCTGGGACAGCGTCCGCCGCCTGGCGCAGCCCGCCATGGTCATCGCCATGCTGGGTGCCATCGAATCGCTGCTCTCCGCCGCCGTGGCCGACGGTGTGATCGGCGACCGCCACAACAGCAACCAGGAGCTCGTGGCCCAGGGCATCGCCAACATGGTGTCGCCGCTTGTCGGCGGCATTCCCGCCACCGGCGCCATCGCCCGCACCATGACCAACATCAACAACGGCGGCCGCACGCCCGTCGCGGGCATCGCCCACGCCGTCGTGCTGGCGCTCATCTATCTCTTCCTGATGCCGCTGGTGAAGTACATTCCGATGTCCTGCCTGGCCGGCATCCTGATGGTCGTCGCCTACAACATGAGCGAGTGGCGCAGCTTCCGGGCCATCCTCCGGAACCCCAAATCCGACATCATCGTGCTGCTGGTGACATTCTTCCTGACCGTCATCTTCGACCTGACCGTCGCCATCGAGGTGGGCGTGCTCATCGCCTGCCTGCTCTGCATGAAGCGCATGGCCGAGACCACCAACGTGTCCGTGCTCAGCGACGAGATCGACCCGACGGCCGACACCGACATCCAGGGCAATCTGGAGCACCTGATCATCCCCGAGGGCGTGAAGGTCTATGAAATCAACGGCCCCTATTTCTTCGGCATCGGCAACAAGTTCGAGGAAATGATGGGCGACATGGGCGGCCGCGCCAAGGTGCGCATCATCCGCATGCGCAAGGTGCCGTTCATCGATTCCACGGGCGTACACAACCTTTCCAACATGTGCCGCATGTGCTCCCAGATGGGTGTGAAGGTGGTGCTGTCCGGCGTCAACCCGACCGTGATGAAGGTGCTGGAAAATGCCGGTATGGACGACGTGGTGGGCAAGGAGAACATCTGCAGCCACATCTCCCTGGCCCTCAAGCGCGCCGAGGAAATCCTCGCGGCGTAAGCTTTTGTATTTCCCGCAATTTCCTTATATTTGCTGAAACCACAAGAAATTGCGTCCATGAAAAAGATCCTCTTACTCGCTGCGGCCCTGATGTTCTGCGCCGTTGCGCTCCACGCCCAGGGTACCAAGTTCGGCATCAAGTCCGGCCATCTGAAATATGAGACCAAGACCAGCGGCGGCATGCAGTACAACGAACTTTGGTTCGACGACTACGGCAAACTGCGGAAGCAGTATGACAAGACGCCGATGGAAGGCATGGGTCTCTATCAGACCGAGGTGCTGCTCCGCGACGGCAAATCCTACACCAACGCCTGGTTCGACGACGCGAAGAAGGATGAAGCCAAGATGACTGAAAGCGGCGAAGGGCTCAATCTCCTGGATCCGACCGATGAATATCTGAAGGAGAACAAGGTCGATAAACTCGGCACCGAGGAGGTCTTCGGCAAGACCTGCACGATCTATACTTTCAAGGTCAAGTCGGTGCTCCGTACGGTCACCTACAAGGTATGGGTCTGGCAGGGCATCACCCTGAAGATGGAGACCAAGGGCGCCCTCGGCGCCAACAATTCCCAGATCGTCACCCTGCTTGAGGAGAACGTCAAGGTTCCGGCGTCCACCTTCGCCCTTCCGAAGGTAATCCAGTAGCTCAGAGCTTCAGTTCCGTGAGGATGCGGTCGAAGTGCGCGTACTCGCGGAGAATCCACACGACATAGCGGATGTCCACGTTCACGCTGCGGTTGTAGTCCGGCGTGAAGAGCATCTCGGACGCCAGCGACTCCTTGTTGCCGTCGAAGAGCAGGCCGATGATCTCGCCCCGGGCGTTGAGGACGGGGGAGCCGGAGTTGCCGCCGGTGCTGTCGTTGTCGGTGATGAAATTGAGGCGCATCGTGCCCGGGGCCTTCTGCAGGGCACCTAACATTTCAGCGGGAATACAGAAATCATAATCGTCCGGGTCGTGCTTGTCCAGCAGGCCGGCCGCGGTGCTGAAGTAGTCGCAGTGCACGGCGTCGCGCGGGTCCAGGCCCTTCACGCGGCCGTGGTTGACGCGCATCGTGGTGTTGGCGTCGGGGTAGGGGTTGCGCTTCGTGTCCGCCTGCATCGCGTGCAGGGCGTGGGTGTAGTCGCGGGTGAGCGCCGTGATGTCCGGCTCGCCCTCGGCGGCCTCGATGGCCTGGTTGTAGCTCACGATCTTCACGTCCATGAAGAAGCGCACGAGCGGATCGTCCGCATGCGCATCCAGAAAGGCCTTCATGTCGGCCTCCGGGTCCAGGTAAACGGCGATCTGCGCCGGGTCGGCGAGCCAGCTGCCGTCCCAGAGGAAGGCGCACATGGCGTCGTACTGCTGGCCGAAGCGCGTCTTCATTTCCCGCTGGAAGGGCCCCAGCATTGCCTCGTCCACGTGCTCGTAGAAGGCCTCCAGGGTGTAGCGGAACAGTTCCCGCTCGACGCGGAGGTCCACCTGCTCGTAGTTGCGCGCGGAGGAACGGCGCACGCCGTCCACCTTGCTGTCGGCGTAGTTGGACGCCAGCACGCTGGTGCGGGAGGCGACAGGCTCGAGCTGCGTGCCGCGGATGAGGCATTCGCGGAAATACTGGACGTTCTTTTCCGGCGCGGCGACGCGCGCATAGCGGTCTCGCAGGGCCCCCACGGGATCACCCCACTGCGCCCGCCGGGCGGGATCGGCGTCCAGCCAGGCGTCCAGTTCCGCCTCCAGCCGCCGCTTCTCGTCAGCCACGTGGAAGCGCTTGTAGCACTGCAGTTCGCCCAGATACAGCTCCTGTGCGTTGGAGAGGTTGAAGAAGTAGTTGGAATACTTGCGGCGCACCTCCGGGTCGCGTTCCATCCATTTCTTGATGATGTCCATGCGCGCCCCGCGGATTTCGGTCTGGACGGGCAGCTGGACGCCCGTCATGAAGTCCGCCTTGGCGGAGGAGGCGTAGCGGTCGGTGCTGCCCGGGAAGCCGATGATCGTCGTCTTGCTGCCCTCGCGGTAGCCCTTCAGGGAGATCTTCAGGTATTTGTCGGCGCGCAGCGGCACGTTCTCGGGCGCATATTTCGCGGCGCTGCCGTCGGGGGCGGTGTAGATGCGCAGCAGCGCGAAATCCCCCTTGTGCTGCGGCCATTCCCAGTTGTCGACGTCACCGCCGAAGGCTCCCACCTGGGCCGGCGGAGCGCCCACGAGACGGACGTCGTTGTATTCCTCGTAGAGGGAAATATAGTAGCGGTCGCCCCGCCAGGCGCTGCTGAGCGATGCCACGTAGCCGGTTTTCTCCTCGTAGCGCTTCTCCATGATGCCGCTGAGGCGGCGCATCATCATCGCGCCGTTGCGCTTGACGGTGCCGTCCGCAAAGAGCTGCTCCACCTCGTCGGTCACATCGACGGTGCCGCGGAGGAACTGCACGCTGCGGCCCGGGATGGGAATCTCTTCCTCGAGGCTGCGGGCCCAGAATCCTTCTTCGAGGTAGTTGTGCTCTCCGTCGCCGAGCTCGAACACGTCCGCGTAGGCGACGTGGTGGTTGGTGATGACCAGCCCCTGGTCGGAAATCAGGCTGCCGGTGCCCATGAAGTCAATGGAAACCACATAGTTGGAGAGCTCCGCCGTCTTCTTGTCCACGGAGGGAATCATCCACATGCCTTCGTCCGCCAGCGCCGTTGCGCAGAGGACGGACATCATCAAAAATGAGGATATTAAGCGCTTCATACCCGTAAAGGTAGTACACTTTTTTCATTTTTTACTTATCTTGCAACGCCTTATAGAAGTGTTGACGCCGAAAGTGACCGGATTCAGATCCATATTGTTGGTGTTCGCATGCCTGTTTTTCTCTTTGGGCGTGCGCGCGCAGAGCGTAACTCTCAGCGGCACCGTGACCGAGCGGAGCAGCGGCGATCCCGTAGGCTTCGCCACCGTCGTCGTGGAGGCCAGCGAGCAGTGGGCCGTGGCCGACGCCAAGGGCCGTTTCGTCCTGCGCAACGTCACCGTGAGCGAGTCCGTCGTCAAGGTGGAGTGCCTGGGCTATGTGACCTGGACGAAGGACGTGAAGTTCGGCAAGGACGTCTCCGGCCTGCGCGTCGAGCTCGTCCCGGACAATCTTTCCCTCGAGAGCGCGGTCATCACCGCGCAGGAGAATGCCAACTCCGCCACCACCACCCGTACGATCGACCGCATGGCGCTGGACCACGTCCAGCTGATGAACGTCTCCGACATCACGAGCCTGCTGCCGGGCGGCGCCACGGTGGAGCCGAACCTGACGGGCGAGCGCCAGCTGAGCATCCGCGCCGGCAAGGCCGAGACGGACAATTCCTCCTTCGGCACGGCCGTCGAGGTGGACGGCGTGCGCCTTTCCAACAACGCATCTTTCAACAACATGACGACGGGCGGTGATTACGTGGGCGTGTCCACGCAGAGCATCGCCTCATCCAACGTCGAGTCGGTCGAGGTGATCACCGGCGTGCCCTCCGTGGAGTACGGCGACATGACCTCCGGCGTCATCAAGATCAATACCCGCCGCGGCAAGACGCCGTGGTCCGTGACCCTGTCCACGAACCCGCGCACCAAGCAGGTGTCCGTGAGCAAGGGTTTTGACCTGGGCAGCACCGCCCGCGGCCGCAGCCGGGGCGTGCTGAACGCCAGCCTGGAGCGCACCCGCTCCATCTCCGACCCGATGTCCCCGTACACTTCCTACGACCGCAATCAGCTTTCGATGACCTGGAGCGGGCAGTTCACGGGTGAGATGCCGCTGCGCCTGTCTGTGGGCGTGACCGGGAACCTGGGCGGCCTGGACGACCGGGCGGATCCCGACAAACTGACCGACACCTGGGTGACCCGCCGGGACAACAGCCTCCGCGCGAACCTGAACGCCAACTGGCTGCTGTCGAAATCCTGGATCACGAGCCTCGAGCTGAACGCTTCCGCGACCCTGTCCGACAACTTCCAGCGTCAGAAGAGCCAATACCATTCCGCGGTCAGCAGCACCTCGCTGCATGCCCTGGAGCGCGGCTACTATATGGCGGCTGACTACGTCGCGGGCGCCGGCAATCCGGCCGTGCGCATCGCGCCGGGCACGCGCTACAACGTCATGGACGTGGACGACCGGCCCCTGAGCGCCAAGGTGACGCTCAAGGCGAACTGGGCCAAGAACGTCGGCCGCGTGAACAGCAAGCTGAAGCTGGGCGCGGACTGGACGATCGACAAGAACTTCGGTACGGGGGCGCATTCCGAGGAGGAGGCCACGGCGCCGACCTACCGCGAATGGCGCTACTGCGACGTGCCCGCGATGACCAACCTGTCGGGTTACGCGGAAGAGAACCTGATGCTGCGCACGGGCGAGGATGCCCGCCTGAACCTCATCGCCGGCGTGCGCTGGGACAACACCATCATCCCGTCGTCCGCCTACGGCGTGACGTCGAGCCTGTCGCCGCGTTTCAACGCGAAATACACCTTCTTCACGGAGAAGAGCCGGGGCGGGGCGTTCCTGCGCGAACTGTCGCTGCGCGGCAGCTGGGGCGTGGCCGTCAAGCAGCCCTCGTTCTCCGTCCTGTACCCGACGCCGAGCTATCTGGATATCAACGTGTTCACCTCTACGGCCGACGCCAACAACGTGGTGAACCGGGCCTATTTCGTGATGCCCCGCAGCATCGAATACAACCCGGCGCTGGTGTGGCAGCGCAACCGGCAGAGCGAGCTGGGCCTGGAGGCGAATCTGGGCGGGACGAAAATCTCGCTCGCTGCCTTCTACAACCGCACGCTGTTCGCCTACAGCCAGGTCTCGGATTACGACCGCTTCCAGTACACCTATACGCCCGTCGAGGCGGTGCAGGGCCTGTTCATCCCGGCGGAGAACCGCATCTTCTCCCTGGACCCGGCCACCGGCGCCGTGACGGTCTCCGACAAGCAGGGCGTCCTGCCGTCCGTGCAGGTGCCGGGCAAGCTTTATAAGCAGTTCGTGACCCGTTATACCGAAGACAATGACGACAACCCGGTGACGCGCTACGGCCTGGAGTGGGTGATCGATTTCGCGCGCATCCGGCCGCTCAATACGACCATCCGCCTGGACGGCACTTACTATTATTACCGTTCGCTCTATACCGACATGCGGGCGTCTTCGCCGACGACTACCGTGGCCAGCGACGGCGGCCCGTACCGGTATATCGGCTATTACTACGGCAACAATTTCCTGACGAACGGCAAGGAGACGCGCACGCTGCGTACGAACGTGACCATCACCACCAACATCCCGCGGGCGCGCATGATCATCTCCCTGAAGCTGGAGAGCTGCCTGGTCAACTATTCCCGCAGCCTGAGCGAACGGGTGGACGGCAGCGCCCGGAGCTACGTCCTGGCCGACCGCACCGACCTCCTGTCGCTGACCGACGGCTCGGTTTACGACGAGAACGGCTGCTACACCGTCTTCTACCCGGATACATACTGCTCCTTCGACGATCCCACGCCGCGGCCCTTCCTGGAGGACCTCCAGCGGGCGCGCCGGGAGAATCCGGCGCTATACGCCGACCTGTCCCGCCTGGTCGAGGCCGGCACGACGTACAATTATACCTTCCTGAAGGACTGGGTCTCGCCCTACTTCAGCGTCAACTTCAGCGTGACCAAGGAGATCGGGGACCTCGCGTCCATCTCCTTCTACGCCAACAACTTCTTCAATAACATGGGGCAGGTGTACTCGACCCGTACGGGTACCTGGAGCTCCGTGACTTCCTACATCCCCCGTTTCCACTACGGGTTGACGGTCCGATTTAATTTTTAATCATAGTTCGATATGAAAAAGTTACTCATTCTCCTCTCCGCAGCGGTCCTGGCCCTGTCCTTCGCCGCTTGCGAACAGCTTCCCAAGCTGGTGTCCGTGACGGTCCAGCTGAAGTATCAGGGTGCCGCCCTCGCGGAGGCCGGCGTGCCCGTGTCCATCGTTTCGGACGCCGGCGTCCGCTATGAGTCGCCGACCGACGCCAGCGGTGTGGCCGCTTTCCAGCTGCCGCTGGGCACCTATACCGCTTCCGTGACCTGGAAGATGGCTGCCGATGGTGTCTATGCCGTCTATAACGGCTCCACGTCCAACGTGGTCGCCGCTGCCGAGGGCGCGACGGCCTACACGATCGACCTGCAGCGCGTGGAGAGACAGCAGATCGTCATCAAGGAGCTCTATTTCGGCGGCTGCACCAACCCCGAGACCAGCAAGGGCTACACGAACGACGCCTACGTGATCCTGTACAACAACTCCGACGTCGAGGCCGACGCCAGCGACATCGTGTTCTGCTTCTCGGCTCCGTACAACGGCAACGGTACCAACAAGTACTATACGGACGGCAAGCTGAGCTATGAGAACGCCGACTGGATCCCTTCCTACGGCGCCATCTGGTGGTTCACTTCGTCGGTGAGGATCCCTGCGTACTCGCAGGTCGTCGTGGCCATCTTCGGCGCCATCGACCACACCCAGACGGTCTCCACCTCCGTGAACCTGGCCAACTCCGCCTACTACTGGATGTCCAACAGCGCGATCAATCCGCCTTATACGAACGCCAAGTATGCCGCGGCGGACGTAATCCCTTCCGCCAACTACCTGACCTGCTCGCCGTTCACCAAGGGCAACGCCTGGGCCATGAGCAACTCTTCGCCTGCCTTCTACATCGGCCGCATGAGTTCTTCCGAGGCGAAGGCCCTCAGCGAGAACAAGGACGCCTATGACCAGACGCTCGGTACCACCGAGGCGATGTACGTGGTCAAGTTCCCGAAGGCCAAGGTGGTGGACGCCGTCGAGGTCTGGTCCACGGCCAACGTGGCCAAGAGCCAGGTCCGCTTCTCCGCCGACATCAATACCGGTTACGTGGCCGTGACCAACAACAAGGGCTACACCGTCTATCGCAACGTGGACAAGGAGGCGACCGAGGCGCTCGCCGAGAACGCCGGCAAGCTCGTCTATGACTACGCGGGCGGTACCACCGACGTGGAGGGTACCACCGATCCTTCCAACATCGACGCCGAGGCTTCGATCGCGAGGGGCGCCCACATCATTTACTCCGAGACCAACGACACCGCCAAGGATTTCCACCAGCGGAAAGTCGCTTCCCTGAAGAAGTAAACCGTATCCCATGCGCCTTCGCATCCTTTTGCTGACATGCTTTGTCCTGGCTTCCGCCTCCGTGGCGGGAGCCGGGGACAAGGATGTCCGTGACTTCCGCTACGTGAAAGACACCACCCCTGCGCTGCAGCTCTCCAATCCGGCGGCGCTCTCCGGCTGGTCCGGCCGGCTGTCTTCCGTGGTGCTGGAGGGTACGAAAGGGAATGGCGCCGTCGTGCCCCTGAACGGTTCGCACGACGATTTCAGCCTGTCCGCTGGCACGGAGTCCTATTTCCGGATGAGCGAGAAACTCGCGTTCCGGGGCGCGCTCTCCTGGTCCCATATGCAGGGCCGCGACATGGGCGGTCCCGTCATGATGGACTGGGAGCGGCATCCGGTCAATTTCCTGGAGAGCGACCCGGCCACGGTGGGCACCAAGAAGCGGGAGAAATACGGCCTTGAAGGGGCCATGTCCCTGTCGCTGGGCCCGCGCTGGGCGCTGGGTCTGGGGCTGAAATATGCCTCCGGCGACCAGACGAAAGTCAAGGACCCCCGCTTCTCGAACGTCCTGATGGACCTGGATTTCAGCGTCGGCGCGATCTTCCGCGCCTCCGACGCGCTGCTGCTGGGCTGGGCGCTGCACTACCGCGACCTGCTGGAACAGGTGCGCGGCGGCATCTACGGCACCGGCGACATCCAGTACTTCGTCCAGACGGACAAGGGTGGCTTCCTCGGCTCGGTGTCCGAACTGTCGGGAGATTATAACTATGTCCCCACGCAGGAGCACCGACCCATGGCGGACCGCTACTACGGTCTGTCCTTCCAGGCCCTGGTCGGGGAGCGCTTCGGCAACGAGTTGTCCGTCCGCTACCGGAGCGGCTATTATGGCAAGAAGGCGACTTCGTCCCCGGTCTTCTTCGAATCCATGGGGATCGAGGCGTCCTACCGCGGCCTGCTGCTGCTTCCCGCCGGATCCAGCCTGCACCGCCTGGCGCTGGACCTGGATTTCGCGACCCTCGCCAACGATGAGAATTCCCTGCGTTACGTGACCCCCACCGGGCAGTCCACGATTGTCGAATATACCGGCCGGAACCGCATCCTGGACCGGATGGACATGGGCGCAGCGCTGGATTACCGCTGGTATGCGAAGGCCGACGGCCCCCGTCCGGGCGCCACCCTGGGCGTCCGCGTCGCGTATGCGGGCCGCATGCAGACGACCACGCTTTATCCGACCTGGCGCAAACACGCCACCCATACGTTGAGCCTGGACCTGACCGGACAGAAAGTCTGGTCGGACGGGACCTGGTCCTGGATTCTCGATGCGGGCCTGTCCGCCCTGGCGGGCTTCGGCACGCCCATGCTGGACGGCAGCTATGATGCCGGCGCCAGCACCAGCCTGAAGAGTTTCAACTACTATCTGGACCGTCATTACGAATACAAGACGCTCCCGCGTGCGGGGGCATCCCTCGGCTTCACGGCCGCCCGCCGTTTCGGAGCCGGTTTCGAAGCCTACCTGCGGGTTTCCGACGCTTTCACGATGCTGCTGGCGACGCCGCAGGCCCTGCCCGGACGCAGCCGCAACCTGGCCTGCATCATCCTGGGCTGCAATTTTTGACATAGCCTTTCATGCGTAAACTCCTCTTCCTTCCGGCGCTGCTGCTCTGTACGCAGCTCGGCGCCCAGCCCGTCGCAGCCGATCCCGAATTCCGCGTCGGCCGGCTCGACAACGGCCTGACCTACTATCTCTGCCACAACGAACTGCCGGCAGGCTGCGCGGACTTCTATATCGCGCACAACGTGGGCGCCCTGCAGGAGGAGGACAACCAGAACGGCCTGGCGCATTTTCTGGAACACATGGCCTTCAATGGCACCCGCCATTATCCGGGGAAGGGGATCCTGGAATTCCTGGCCCGGGACGGTGTGCGCTTCGGCTACAACGTGAACGCGTACACCACGCGGAACGAGACGGTGTACAACATTTCCTCCGTGCCCCTGGTGCGCAGCTCCTTCGTGGATTCGGTGCTCCTGGTGCTGCACGACTGGTCCTGCGACATTTCCTGCGAACAGCAGGCGCTGGACGACGAGCGGGGCGTCATCAGCGAAGAGTGGCGCCTGCACGACGATGCGCGCACCCGCATCAACAACCTGCAGAACGGACTCATCTACAAGGGCTCCAAGCAGCCGTTGCGGACGGTCATAGGCTCTTATGAGGTCATCAACGGCTTCAAGCGCGAGGAGATCCTGGATTTCTACCACAAGTGGTACCGTCCCGACCTGCAGGCGATCATCGTGGTCGGCGACTTCGACCTGGACGACATGGAGGCTCGGATCCGGACGCAGTTCTCCGACATCCCCAAGGCCGTCAACCCCGCGCCGAAAGAACGCTACATCCCGCCGAAGCTGACGGAACCGCTGATCGAGGACATGACCCATCCGCTGCTTACGTTCAACGGGGTCAAGTTCATTTTCAAACAGCCGTATCCCGACCGCGAAGGCCGGATGACGGAAGAATATTACCGGGACGTGCTCAGCCGCCAGATCGTGACCGCGGTGCTGTCGGAGCGCCTTCGCCGGCGTGTCCAGGAGGCGTCCTGCCCGGCCCGCTCGGCCGTGGTGGTGCTGAATGAATACGAACCGGACTACTACATCAGCCTCTTCACGGTCATGCCCAAGAGCAAGGACGGCATCGCGGCGTGCATGGAATTCACCGCCCGGGAGATCCGCCGGCTGGTCGAATTCGGCATCAGCGCCGACGAATTCGAAGCGGCGCGCATGAGCGTGTTGCAGCGCCTTCATCTGGACGACGAAGTCAGCCGTGACAACGTGAAGAGCGAGGCGCTGGTGAAGGCGGCGATCGAGCATTTCCTGCGCAACCATCCGTTGCTGGACCCGACGGAACTCCAGGAGCTTCAGGCCCGTGTGATTGCTGAAATCACGCCGGAGAGCCTGCAGGACTATCCGGCCCGGATGTTCCGGGAGAGTGAGGCCATCTATTCCACCTGCTACAACAACGTGGAGGAGCCGGGCATCGCCCCGACCGTGGAAGAAGTGCGCGCCATCCTGGCCCGCGTGGAGGCGGAGCCGATGGAGGCGCAGTACCTGAGCTATCCCAGGCTGGACCTGAACGTGGACGCGGAACCGGGCAGCATCGTCCGCCGTCGCACCGACAAGCGGCTGGGCGGCTTGGAGGAGTGGCTGCTGTCCAACGGCGTGAAGGTCTATTACAGGCAGACGGCGCCCATGAAGACCAAATACCATGTGGCGACCAGTTGGCATTTCGATACCGGCTACCGGAGCTACCCGGCGGACCGTCTCACCCCCGCGCGCTTCGCCGCGGCTTACAACAACCGGACGGTCGGTTTCCGCGGCTGCGACAAGCAGGCGCTGAGGAATTGTCCGGAACTGTCCGGCGTGGACATGCTCTTTCACAGCCTCCAGAAGTTTTCTTCCCTGGACGTCCTGACCGGCCGCGACCGGGCGGAAACCGCCTTCAAGGCAGCCTGGCTGCTGCTTCAGGAGCCGTATTTCGGCACGGAAGGCGGTCTGGAGAAAACCAAGGCGGACAACCTCAGGAGCCTGGGCCGGAAGAAGACCGCCCGCACGCTCTTCGGGGAGAAATATGACCGGCTGGTCTATGGCGACCATCCCTGGCTGCAACCCATCGACTCCGCCGCCGTGGAGGCGGTGGACATGGCCCTGCTCCGGGAGGTGTACAGCCGGGCCTTCTCCGATCTGGGCCACCTGTCGGTCTTCATCACCAGCGACCTGGACCGTGCCGACATCGAGGCGTACGTCTGTAAGTACGTGGCTTCGCTGACGGGGGATTACACCTGGCAGAAGACCGCTACGGCTTATCCGAAACCTGTGCTGACGGGGGAGAAGCTGATCTCGGAAACCAATCCGGCCGAGTCCGAACCCTTCTCGCAGGTGGATTACACCTACGTGGCGGGGGTGAAGACCACGACCCGCAACATCGTACTGTCCGATTTCCTGGACTATATCCTTTCCGCCCGATACCTGAACCTGATCCGCGAGGAGCGGGGTGGAACGTACCATGTGGGCTTCTCGACGGAAGTCTCGAATTACCGGGAGCTGCCCTGGCAGGGCGACGTGCATTTCCAGACCCGTCCGGAGATGACGGAGCTGCTGGTCGGCGACGTCCGCGACGTGATGGAGGAAATGGCGAAGAACGGCCCGACCGCCGAGGAGATGGACCTGGCGCGGAAGTACATCCTCAAGCGCCACGGCGAGGTCGAGCGCCGGGCGGCATTGTCGCTCGGCGACCAGCACGACCGCCTGCAGGATACCGTGCTGTGGGGCCGTGACTACGACTGCGACTACGACGCCCTGGTCCGCGGCATCAAGGCCAGGGACGTGCGGAATCTCGCCCGGAAGTTCCTCACGGGCGACCACATCGTGGAAATCTATACGGAAGAATAAGCTGCTAAAGCAGCAGCATCACCGCGAAAATATAGAGCAGGAAGGCCTGCAGCTTGATCCGGTCGCTGTTGTTCTCGGACAGCAGCGATTCGGTCACGTCTTCGGCCGCGAGGGCGGAGAGCTCTTCCCGGTCCGGCAGGTGCCGGAAATGGCATTTCGTGACGACCATGCCATCCTGGAGGAAGGCGCCGCCGCCGTTGGAGCGGTTCAGCGTGATGAGCTTCTTGGGGTCGGCGTAATAGGTGGCGGCGATCATTTCGGGTGGGAGCCCGTACGATTCCATCATTTCCGGCGTGGCGGCGGCCAGGATCATGGGCGTGAAGCCCACGGCGGCCGCGTCCTGTATCAGCTGCCGCACCCGCTCCCATTGCGCTGCTTTCAACTTGTCGGGCTGATAGACGGACACGACGATCAGGTTGCCTTCGACCAGCCGCTCGTCCACGTATTCGCCCTCGGCGTCGCTGATGGACAGGGTGGGGGTGCGGTCGTCGGTGGGGTCGATGATGTCTTCCGGCAGCATGAGCTCGGCGCCCGGGCTGAAAGGCGTGAAGTCCACCAGCGGGATGTTGATGGACGAATAGAGCAGGAAGAAGCAGACGGACAACGCCGCGATCGGGAAACTGACGTATTTGACCTTGCGGGTAATCTCCAGCTTGCTGAACGGGAGGAAGGCCAGGGCCCAGAGCGCCAGCAGGATGAGGTTCTTGACCAGGCTCTGGAAATGGGTCAGGCGGATGGCCTCGCCGAAGCAGCCGCATTCGATGCGGGGATTCTTGATATAGAGCACGAGGGTCAGCGCGGTGAAGACGACGAGCATGGCGCCGCAGGTGATGGCGGCGATCTTGCGCCAGACGCCTGTGATGAGGGCGGCGCCGACCAGGGTCTCCAGCAGGGCCATGCCGGAACCGATCACCCCGGATGCGCCCGTCAGGAAATACAGGTGCAGGAATTTGAGGTATTCCTCGACGATGAGGCGCGCTCCCGTGGGATCCATGAGCTTGAGGATGCCCGCGAGGAAGAACACGAAGCCGATCAGGACGGCGCTAATCCTTCGGATAACTCTCATAGACGGCTTTGATCTTGTCGAAAATGGCGTCGGGCGGCAGCATGCGCCCCTCGGCGTCGCTGCAGTCCATGACGATGAAATGCGGATCCAGCGCGGCCTGGCGGCGGTACATGTCGCGCACCCGGCGCTGGAAGTTGATGTCGGCCTCGTGGATGTCCTGACGGCCGTGGAGATAACCCCGGTCGTCGCCGCCGCGCTGGGCGGAGAGGCTCTGCTCAACGAAGCCGATGGGCACGTCGAGGAAGATGTTGAGGTCCGGGCGCGGCAGGTCGAACTGCCCGTACTCGGTGTTGTTGATCCACTCGCGCAGGTCCTCGGCCTCGCGGTCGGAAGGGAGCTTGGCGCACTGGTAGGCGATATTGGAATAGACGTAGCGGTCCAGCAGGACGGTGCCTCCTTCGCGCAGGGTGCGCCGGATGTCCGGTGCGGCGTCGTGCCGGTCACCCGCGAAGAGCAGGGCCACCAGCTGCGGGTGGACGCTCTCGATGGAGCCGAATCCGCCGCGCAGGAACTTGCCGATCAACCCGCCCCACAGGGGCGCGTCGTAGCGCGGAAAATGGATGTATTCCAGCTTCGGGCAGACGGTGGCGAGGTATTCGCGGAACAATCTGACCTGGGTGGATTTGCCGGCTCCGTCCAGGCCTTCGAGTACGATCAGCATAGTAAGACAAAGATATGGATTTTTTCCGTAATTTTGTGCTATGACAGAAATCATGGCCATCGTCAACCTGACGCCGGATTCGTTTTTCGCGCCCAGCCGCGTCCGTGCAGAGGAGGCGCAGGAGCGGATCCGCACGCTCCGTGCGGAAGGCGCCGACATCATCGACCTGGGCGCCATCTCCACGCGTCCGGGCGCCGCGGACGTGTCCCTGCGGGAAGAATGGCGGCGGCTCGCCCCCGTCGTCCGCAACTGGGACGGCAGCATCCCGCTGTCGGTCGATACCACGCGCGCGGAAATCGTGCGGCGCATCTTTGACTGCGCCGGTCCCTTTCTTGTCAACGACATCTCGGCCGGAGAGGACGATCCCGACATGCTCGCGACCGTCGGCCGGCTGGGCCTCCCGTACGTCGCGATGCACAAGCGGGGCAACCCCCGCACGATGGACGCGCAGTGCGACTATCCCGACGGCATCATGGCGGCGCTGAAGGCCTATTTTACGGATTTCGCCCGCCGGGCGGAAGAGCACGGCATCGCCGACTGGATCCTCGACCCGGGCCTGGGTTTCGCCAAGACGGCGGAGCAGAACTGGGAGATCCTGGAGCGGCTGGAGGAGCTGCAGGGCTTCGGCCGCAGGATCCTCATCGGCGCGGCCGACAAACGCTTCACCGGCGGCGACACCGAAAAAGCGCATCGTCTTGCCTTACGGCACGGCGCGGACATCCTCCGCGTCCACGACGTTGCCGCAGCATTGCAGACGCTTAGAGATTCCGGGTCAAGCCCGGAATGACTATAAGGAGCCCGGAATGACTCGTTTGAGGCTCGGAACGGAACTGTCCCCCGAAAGCATTTTCCGCAAGGAGATTTTTCTGCTTTCGGGGGACAACTTCCTTCCGGGCCGCTCCGGTTATTCTTCAAATAACGGTTTGACCGGATCGAGGTTGCCTTCGGGGTATTCGTTCGGGATGCGGTTGAAGCTGCGGATGATCAGCACCAGCAGCAGGAGGCAGGCGAAGAAGATCACCCAGTAGCGTCCGCCCGGGAACACGTCCATGAAAGAATCGACGTCCTTCAGCGAATCGATGTTCGACATCACCAGCGAGAAGGTGTTGTTGGCGAAATGCATCAGCATCGTGAGCTTCAGGGATCCCGTCTTGTAGTAAACATAGCCGAACAGGCAGCCGAGCAGGAAGGCAGGCACGGCCTGCCAGGGATTGAGGTGGATCACCGCGAAGAAGATCGCGGAGAACACGATGGCCCAGACGGGCTTCACCTTGTTGCCCAGCAGCCCGCGCAGCACCATGCCGCGGCAGAGCCACTCCTCAAAGAAAGGAGCGAAGAGGCTGACCATCAGGAAATTGATGAAGATGTTGCCTTCGCTGGTCATGCCCTTGAGCATGTTTTCCAGCCAGGCCGGCATCTCGGGCAGGACCGCCAGGACGGCCTCCGAGCAGAAGGCCAGGGCGAGGGTGGCGGCAATCACCAGGACGGCGCAGAACAGGCCGCCCAGCGGGCTGAAATGGTTGCTGTCCAGCTTCCGGCCCCCGCGGACCATGCTGTTGTTGCGGCTCTTGACGCTGGCGTACAGCATCGGCGGAATGAACATCAGCGGATAGGCGATGAGCGTGCCGTATTCCATGCCCGCCTCCATGCCGAAGATGGCGACGGCAGGGAGGGTCACCAGGTTGCCCAGCAGGAAGAAGGCCAGCAGGATGAACAGCTCCGCCACGCCGGGGACGAAGTAATTGAATTTCTCGAAGAAGCCGTAGTTCCTCGGACGGATACCTTTTGTCATGAGCGTTTACTGATAAAGCGGGGTGGGATAGACGCCCTCGCGGGCGAGTTGTGCGAATTTCTCGACCACGGCGGGGCGGTCCTCCTTGTAGGTCACGCCGAACCAGCGGGCCGGGGTGGACAGGACGTCGCAGCGGGCGCTGCCGTCGCGGATCATGCAATCGACGGCGTAGGGGATGTAGAACTCCTTCTTGAGCTCCTGGCTGTTCTTCTCGAGGAACTCCTCGAAGAGGACGGCGCTCTTCGCGAAATAGTCGGGGGTGAAGCCCCACATGTTCATGGAGCAGAGGTCCTTGCCGCGCAGGACGACGTGCTCGCCCGTGGCGGAATTGTCGCCCGTGACGACGCCGTCGGCGCCCTGGATGATGTTGAGGTGCTCCACGACGTCGGTCAGGTGCTGCTCGGCATCGTAGTGGCAGATGCCGCGGGACACGCCGCCGGACTCGCTCAGCGTGTGGTCCAGCTCGAAGCCCACGATGGCATAGACGCCCTGCGTGTTCTCGTGCGCACGGCACCAGTCGGCCGCGATGCGGAAGGACTCCTTGCCGTAGTAGTCGTCGCCGTTGATCACGAGGAAGGGCTCGTGGATGACTTCGGCGGCCATCAGCATGGCGTGGGCGGTGCCCCAGGGCTTCTGGCGCTCGGGGTTGAGCGGCAGGAAGCGGGCGGGAATCTTGTCCAGCTCCTGGGTCACGAAGACGAACTCCAGCGGGGAGCCGTCGGTGCACTTGACGTGGCTGTATTTGCGCGCGACGGTCTCCTTGAACTGCTCGAGGAAATACTCGCGGACGATGTAAACGACTTTGCCGAAACCGGCCTGTACGGCGTCGTAGATGGAATAGTCAATGATGGTTTCGCCGTTCGGACCGACGCCGTCCATCTGCTTGAGTCCGCCGTAGCGGCTGCCCATGCCGGCGGCGAGGACGAGAAGTGTGGGTTTCATATCGAAAAATAAGATTTAGATTCTTTCGCAAAAATAACTATTTTTGTGCAAATAATTATGGCCAGGCACACCAAAGACATCGAACGTTCCTTCCTTCGCTACGCCATCGTGGCGACGGCGCTCTTCCTGCTGTTCCTGTTTCTGAAGAAGGACAGCATCGTGAGCTGGGTGCAGGCCGGCATCACGCTCCGCCGCCAGGAGCGGCAGATCGAGCAATATCAACAGGAGAACGAGGAGCTCGACCGCCGGATCCGGATGATGACGGGAGACCGCGACACGCTCGAGCGCTATGCGCGGGAGCAGTTCTATTTCGCGGAGCCCGGCGATGATGTCTATATTATTGAATAATAATTAATTCCTTCTCAATTGTCAGCACCGTTCCGTTGCCCTCGAAGGTCTTGCCCCCGATGGTGACGGTGCCCCGCGGTTCGTCCTTGTATCGGCGCAGCAGCGCGACCAGTTTGCCGAAGGTCGGCCCGCTGAGCCCGGCGCTCTCCAGCAGGCGCCAGAGGGCGTATTCCCAGTGCTCGAGGGCGAGCACGGCCGGGATGCGGACGGCGCCGTCCTCCGTGGTCAGTCCGTCGCGGACGGAGCGGAACCAGGCGTCGGCGATGTCGTCCACGCGGGCGATGCGCTCCATGTCGTCGCCCAGCGTGCGGATGAAGGAAGGGTTGATCTTGGCGAAGACCGGGAAGACCTCGTTGCGGATGCGGTTGCGCTTGGGGGTGCTGTCGGCGTTGGTGCTGTCCTCGCGCCAGGCGCAGCCGTGGGCGCCCATCCAGTCGCGGATTTCGGCGCGGGTGGTGCCGAGCAGGGGACGCACGATGCCGTCGCGGTCGCCCATTCCCCGCAGTCCGCGGGTACCCGTGCCTCGCAAGAGGTTGAGAATCAGCGTCTCGGCGTTGTCGTCCGCGTTGTGTGCCACGGCCACGGCGTCGAAGCCGCCTTCGCGGCGGAGCTCCTCGAACCAGGCATAACGCAGCTCGCGCGCCGCCATCTCGATGCTGACGCCATGGGCGGCGGCATACTCCGCCGTGTCGAAACGCCGCACGAAGCATTCCAGGCCGTGCCCGGCGCACCAGTCGCGCACGAAGGCCTCGTCGCCGTCGGATTCCGCGCCGCGCAGCGCGAAATTGCAGTGTGCGACGGCAAACCGGGCTCCCGGGAAAAGCTCCGGGGCCCGGTTTGCCAGGTACATCGAATCGATGCCCCCGCTGACGGCGAGCAGGATGCGCTGCATTATTTCTTGCCGAAGGTGTAGGTGAAGTTGAAGGAGAACATCTCCTTGAACTGCACGCGGGCCCGGGCGTTCAGGCCGTTGTTGTCGGGGATCATCACGATCGGGTCGTAGATGAGCCAGGTGTCGAGGGCGAGCTTGATGTACTTGCCCACGAGGAAGCCGATCTTGTTGTCCCAGTTGACGCGGGTCCAGGCGAACGGATGGTTGAGGTAGTCCGTGAAGAGGACGAGCTGCGTCTCATAGGTGAGCACGTCGTTGAGGGAGGCTTTCAGGTTGGCCTTCACCTGGGCGCCGAGCTGGAAGAGGGCGCCGTGGTAGTTGGTCCCGACGGCGGGGTCCAGCGTCTCGTCGATGAGCTTCATGCCGTAGCGCTTGCGGAGCTCGGGGATGCTGCAGAAGGTATAGCCGCCCGTGACCGGGGAAATGTTCAGGCTGAACCAGGGGGCCGGATCCCACGACATACCGAGACCGAAGGTGAGGTAGCCGGGGGAGAAGAGTCCTGATTTGAGGGTGCCGTTCCAGATGCCCTTCTCGTCCTGCTTGTAGGAGTCGTAGCTGTCGGAGAACTGGGATTTGAAAGTGAGGTCGGCGGAGTATTTCCATTTGCTCGTCGCGGAGGTCTTGTAGCCGAAACGGCTCTCGAACTGCATGAGGTCGGCGCTCTTCTGGAGGAGGTTCTCCTTGTCGGCGGACCACAGGAAGCCGTACATCAGCTGCAGGCGGTTGGTCCAGTCGACCAGCTCGCGGTCATAGACGAGGTTGGCGTCGAGTCCGGCGCGCAGGGTGGCGGTGTTGTAGCCGCCGGAAGCCCAGCTCCACAGGCCGGTCTGGCTGAATCCCAGATCGAATGTGGCGTATTTCTTCCAGTAGTTCGGCTTCTGCACGGCCTCTTCCTCCTTGGGCGCCTCGGCAAAGGCGGCGGCGGCTTCGGCGGTGGCCTTCCGGACGTCGTCCTGGGCGCGGACGGCGGACATGGCGGCCAGCAGGGCCGCGGTCAGGATCAACAGTTTCTTCATCGCTTGGCGGTGTGACGGTTAATAGGAAATCGCAAACACGACGCGCCGCTTGGACGGCTTGCCGGAGAAGATGTCGCGGCCTTCCTCCTCGCAGACGAAGCTGTCGATGGGGATGCAGCGGATGGTGGCCTTGGTGGCGTCCTTGATGGCCTGTTCGGTCTCGACGGTGCCGTCCCAGTGGCAGAGCAGGAACTTGCCGGTCTGGATCTTGGTCTTGAATTCCTCCCAGTCGTCGCATTTCTCGACGTTGGCCTCGCGGAAGGCGAACGCCTTGTCGTAGATGTTCTGCTGGATGTCGTCGAGCAGCTGGGAAATATGCTTCTCAATGCCCTCGAGGGACATGGTTTCCTTGGTGAGGGTGTCGCGGCGGGCCACTTCGACGGTGCCGGCGGCAAGGTCGCGGGCGCCCATTGCGAGGCGCACGGGCACGCCCTTGAGCTCCCATTCGGCGAACTTGAAGCCCGGGCGGACCGTGTCGCGGTCGTCGATCTTGACGCTGTGGCCGAGGGCCTCGAGGCCCTGCTTGAGGGCGGCCATCTTGTCGAGGACGGCTGCGCGCTCCTCGTCGGTCTTGTAGATCGGCACCATGACGATCTGGATGGGGGCGAGCTTCGGCGGCAGGACGAGGCCGTTGTCGTCGCCGTGTGCCATGATCAGGGCGCCCATCAGGCGGGTGCTGACGCCCCAGGACGTGGCCCAGACGTATTCCTGGGCGCCTTCCTTGTTGGTGAACTGCACGTCGAAGGACTTGGCGAAATTCTGCCCGAGGAAGTGGGACGTACCGGCCTGGAGGGCCTTGCCGTCCTGCATCATCGCCTCGATGGTGAGGGTGTCCAGCGCGCCGGCGAAACGCTCGTTGGGGCTCTTGTGGCCCACGATGACCGGCAGGGCCATGACGTTGCGGGCGAAGTCGGCATAGACGTTCACCATTTCATAGGCCTTGGCCTCGGCCTCCCCGGCGGTGGCGTGGGCCGTGTGGCCCTCCTGCCAGAGGAACTCCGCGGTGCGCAGGAACAGGCGCGTGCGCATCTCCCAGCGGACGACGTTGCACCACTGGTTGCAGAGGATGGGGAGGTCGCGCCAGGAA